>NZ_CP014160.1:1200000-1500000 GCF_001543145.1 Aerococcus sanguinicola
TACTATTCTCGAGATGCCAGAAGAAACGGAAGTCCTTGTTTTAGAGATGGGGATGTCTAATTTTGGTGAAATCCGAGAATTGAGTCTCCTGGCCCAGCCCGACCTGGCTGTGATTACCATGATTGGGGAGGACCACCTGGAATTTCTGAAGACCAAGGCCAATATCGCCAAGGCCAAGCTTGAAATTTTGGACGGTTTAAAAGAAGGAGGCAGCTTCATCTATCCTGGTGAGGAAGACTTGATTACTTCCCAATTAGGCAATATCCGAGAAGATATCGAGACTCTATCAGTCGGTTTAACGGAAAACCAGGATGTTTATGCCCTGGATATTATTGTAGACCAGTACCAGACCCAGTTCAGCAGTAACCTTTCTCCAACGGTTCAGTTGACAATTCCGGTTTCGGGCCGTTATAATGTTGTGAATGCCTTAGATGCCTGTGCGGTCTCTTACCGCCTGGGCCTGTCGATTGAACAAATCCAGGATGCCCTGGCTAATTTCCAAATGACGGCCAATCGGACAGCCTGGATCGAAGGCATTAATGAGAGTCAAGTGCTGGATGATACTTACAATGCTAGCCCTTCAGCGATGAAGGCTGTAATTAGTAACTTCGTTCAAGTTCCGCGGGCAGGTGATGCCCAACAGGGACGCAAGCTCTATGTGCTGGCTGACATGTTAGAATTAGGCCCAGATGCAGGCCAGCTCCATGCCAGCGTAGCAGAGGTCTTGGCCCTTGAAGACCAGGACCAGGTCTTACTCTATGGCTTGGAGATGGAAGCCCTCTATGAGCGCCTCCTAGCTGCCGGTCAAGCCCGGCCAGACCAGGTGCATTATTTTAAAGAAGATAAAGCGGCCCTCATTGCTTGGTTGGAAAACCATACCCGCCACTATGACCAGATTCTGGTGAAGGGGAGCCATGGGATGGGACTTCTGGAAGTAGTTGAAGCCCTCCGCCGCCCAGATATAGAAAGCCAAGCTAAAGAAGATTAGCTCAGCAGCCTCTGTCTCGCCACACAGCCCTCGACAAGCTGCCCAAAGAAAACAGTCGACTGGTCGGCTGTTTTTTTAACTAATATTAACTTAATAATTTTTGACATGTGTACTGATTTGACAAATTGTATTGATAAGCATTCGTTGCGCTGTTGAATTTGCCCCTTAAAAAGCCATGGCACCGGTTCGGGCCAAGGTCCCTCACCTAGCGAGCTTCAAAGGGCTAGTACGGCTAGCGCCTACTATCCCTAATTCACATCGCTTGCTTATTCATGGCTAAGGGACAACTTCAACGCTCCACTATTGCTTAAAAGTAATTTGTTGAATTAATAATTTTAGATCTGTCAACTGCCAATATAAGAAATTAAAAATTTAGATATGAAATACGGAGGAATGGAATGAAATTTACAGAAATGGGTTTGAGCCCGCGATTATTAAAAGCTGTCGATAAGATGGGCTTTGAAGAAGCCACACCGATTCAATCAGAAACAATTCCCTATGCCTTAAAAGGACGGGATGTCCTGGGCCAGGCGCAGACGGGGACAGGGAAGACGGCCGCTTTTGGTCTTCCCCTCTTAGAGAAGATTGATCCCTACGCTAAGGAAGTTCAAGCCTTAGTTATTTCGCCAACCCGGGAATTGGCTATCCAAACTGGGCAAGAGCTCTACCAATTGGGTGAAGAGAAACGGGTCCAATGCCTGACAGTTTACGGTGGGAGCTCGATCCAACGGCAATTGCGCCAATTGGAGAAGAAACGGCAAGTGATCGTGGGGACGCCTGGTCGTTTGCTCGACTTGATCCGTCGTGGAAAATTAGACTTGTCCCACATTCAGACCTTAGTCCTCGATGAGGCGGATGAGATGCTTAATATGGGCTTTATTGATGATATTGAAGCGATTATTGCTAAGACACCAGCAGACCGTCAAACTCTGCTCTTCTCGGCGACCATGCCCAAGGCCATCCAACGTATTGGGGAGCAATTTATGCAGGACCCAATCCAGGTGAAGATTAAGGCTCAGGAAATGACGGCCGACCTGATCGACCAATACTTTACCCGCTGTCGGGAGAGTGAAAAGTTCGATGTCTTGACCCGTTTCATTGATGTCCAAGACCCTGTCCTAGCTATTGTCTTCGCACGGACCAAGCGCCGGGTGGATGAAATTTCTCGTGCCCTGATTGAGCGCGGCTATACTGCAGAAGGCCTGCACGGGGACTTGAATCAAGACAAGCGGTCTATGCTGCTCCGCCAATTTAAAGATGAGAAGCTGGATATCTTAGTGGCAACGGATGTGGCAGCTCGGGGCTTGGACATTTCTAATGTGACCCATGTCTACAACTTTGATATTCCCTTGGATCCCGATAGCTATGTTCACCGCATTGGTCGGACGGGTCGGGCAGGCCGCCAGGGGGTTTCAGTTACCTTTGTTGGTCCCAATGAATTAGGTTACCTGAGAACGATTGAAGACCTGACCAAGAAGAAAATGATGCCCCTGCGTCCACCATCGGCTAAGGAAGCCTTCAGCGGCCGGATCAACCAGGCCTTGGAGGAAGTTAAGAAACTGACCGAGGAGGCCGATCCTTCTTACTACCAAGAAGCCATCGACTACCTCTCCGCCCACTACAGTACGGACCAATTGGCCCTAGCAGTTCTCAGCAGTCTAACCAAGGATCCTAATGAGGTTGAGGTTCGGATTACACCGGAACGAACTCCGCGCAAGAAGTCGGGCGGACGCAAGCGCAAGGGCTCGAAGCGAAACAATAATAAACGGTCTTATCAACAACACGATAAGAAGGGTAAAAAGAAGTCCTATCAAGGCTCCAAGGACCATCCAAAAGGCAAGAAACGGGGCTCACGGAAGAAAGCATCCTTTGACATTCGCTAGGAGGCAAGCTTTATGATTATTGGAATTGGCACTGATTTAGTTGAAATCAAGCGGATTGACCAGGCTTGTGCTAAACAGGACGACCGCTTCATTCAGCGGGTTCTAACAGAAGAGGAGCTAGCGGTCTTTCAAGCCTTCACTTCTTCCCAGCGCCAGGCGGAATTTCTAGCGGGGCGCTGGGCAGCCAAGGAGGCTTGTGCCAAGGCTTGGGGGACGGGGATTTGTAAAGAGCTTTCTTTCCAGGATATGGCTATTTTGTCAAACGAAAGCGGCCAACCCCAGCTCTTTTGTCTTAAGATTCCTTACGCTATCCATCTCTCGATTACCCATACGGCCCATTATGCCAGCGCTTATGTGGTCATCGAGGACCGAAGATCTGAACATAATTAAGAACAATAATTGTTTATCGTAAAGATTGAAAAATAACGCATCGAAAGCCTTAGCTGAAAAGGCTTCGATGCGTTATTTTATTACCGATTATAAATACTAAAATTATCAATTGCCCCTGACTTGGCCTGATTAGTCGCTTTTGGTGCTTAGTTTGTTACAATAAAATTAAGAAAAAACGGAAGGGACCGAAATTATGATTGAATTTAAGAATGTCAGTAAGGTGTACCCAGGCAATGTTCACGCCTTGAAAGATGCGAATTTGACCATCCAAGACGGAGAATTTGTCTGCTTTATCGGCACCTCAGGGAGTGGGAAGACGACGGCTCTGCGGATGATCAACCGTATGCACGATCCATCCGAGGGGGAGATCCTAATTGATGGCCAGGCGACCACTTCGATGAATGCAGTCGATATGCGCCGCAAGATCGGCTATGTGATTCAGCGCATTGGCCTTATGCCCCACATGACTGTCTATGAAAATATTGTGACTGTCCCTCGGCTCTTGAAATGGGACGAAGACCGCTGTCGGAGTGAAGCGGAGAAGCTGATGAAACGGGTGGAACTCCCCCTCGACTATCTGGACCGCTATCCGAGTGAATTATCCGGTGGCCAGCAGCAGCGGATCGGAGTGATCCGTGCCTTGGTGGCTAATCCGAAGATTGTATTAATGGATGAGCCTTTTGGGGCCCTAGACCCGATTACCCGGGACGCCCTGCAAGAATTAGTCAAGGAACTACAGCGGGAATACCACAATACCTTCATCTTCGTGACCCACGATATGGATGAAGCCTTGAATCTGGCTGACCGTATCGCCATTTGGGACAAGGGTAATTTACTCCAGTACGATACCCCAGAGGAAATCTTGCGCCATCCAGCTGATGATTATGTGAAGAGCTTCCTGGGTGAAGACAGGCTCTTTGAAGCCAAGACCCAGTATATCCAAGTTAAGGATGTCATGAATGACAAGCCCCTGTCCATCAGCATGGGCCAGTCTCTCAGCGATGCTTTGACCATGATGCGGGACAGACACGTGGACAGTCTCTTCGTTGTGGATGACCGCAAACGGCTCAAGGGACAGATCAGCATTGAAAATATTATGAATGCCAGAGACATGGAAGCCAGCGTGAGTGATGAGATGGTTAGACGCCGGGGCGTCCAAGAAGATGCCCTCGTCCAAGATACCATCCAGCGTATCTTGAAAGCCAAGGTGCAAAATGTGGCGGTTGTTAACCGTGAAGGGCAGCTAACGGGGATTGTGACCCGGTCTAACCTGGTAAATATTGTTTATGAAGTGATCTGGGGCGAGACGAAAGCGATTGAAGGAGTTGAGATCTAATGGCAAACTTCCTAGCTGAAAACGGCCAAGAACTCCTTAATTTAACCCTCCAACACCTGCTCTTGTCTGTGGTTTCTCTAGCCTTGGGGATCTTGATTGCGGTGCCTTTGGGGATCCTTCTCTCCCAGCACCCTAAGATCGCAGGAGGGGTCATAAGTGTGGTCGGTGTCCTTCAAACCATTCCTACCCTGGCGCTCTTAGCCTTGATGATTCCAATCTTTGGGGTGGGACGTTTGCCCTCCATTGTGGCTCTCTTTATCTATTCTCTCCTGCCCATCCTCCGCAATACCTATCTGGGGATGACCTCGGTTGACCCGGACCTCCTGGATGCCGCTAAGGGGATGGGCTTGACGGCCTGGCAGGTCATTAAGGACGTCCAGCTCCCTCTCGCCATGCCGGTGATTATGGCAGGGATTCGTTTGTCAACGGTCTATGTAATTGCCTGGGCCACTCTGGCAGCCTATATTGGCGGTGGGGGCCTCGGTGAGATGATCTTTAACGGCCTCAACCTCTACAAGCCAGACCTGATTATTGGGGGGGACGATTCCGGTCACCCTGATTGCGGTTCTGGCAGACCTTTTGATGAATTATCTGGAAAAACTAACCCAACCTCAAACGACCTCGAAAGGAGCTGGTGAAGATGCGTAAATTCTTAAAGACTGCCTTCACCCTGGGGCTGAGTCTATTCTTATTGGCAGCCTGTAGCCTACCAGGACTCGGAGCCTCGACTTCTGAAGATGAGATTGTTATTACGGGCGGTATGTCGACGGAAATGCAGATTCTCGCCTATATTGTGGAGGGGATGTCCAATCATTATATCGATGTGCCCACCAAGGTGATTTCTAACCTCGGGTCTTCCTCGCTCAACCACCAGGCCTTGATGAAGGACGATGCCAACGTTTCAGCGGTCCGCTATACTGGGACCTCAGTGACTGGAGAGTTGGGGATGGATGCCATCACCGACCCTGAAAAAGCTGCGGAAACGGTAGTTAAGGGCTTCGACCGAGAATTCGACCAGAAATGGTACCCCACTTACGGTTTCGCCAATACCTATGCTTTCATGGTGAGCCGAGACAAGGCTGAAGAGTTAGGACTGGAAAAAGTTTCTGACCTGGCCCAATATGCGCCTGATCTAAAAGCAGGGGTGGACTCTTCCTGGCTGAGCCGGGAGGGGGACGGTTATGAAGACTTCAAGCGGATTTATGGCTTTGATTTTGGCCAGACGCTGCCCATGTCGATTGGCTTGACCTATTCAGCGGTAGCCAATGATGAAGTGGATGTCATCTTGGGTTATTCAACGGATGGGCGGATTATTTCCGAAGACTTAAAAGTTTTGGAAGATGATAAACAGCTCTTCCCGCCCTATGATGCCAGCCCTGTTGCAACCCACCATATCCTAGAGGTCCATCCTGAACTAGACAAGGTCTTACACAAGTTAGAAGGGACCATCGATGAAGAAACCATGCAGAAATTAAACTACCGGGCGGACAATTATCTCTTGGAACCCAAAGTGGTTGCCGATGACTGGTTGAAGGCCCATAATTATTTTGAAGACAAGGCACCTGAATTGAAACCGATTGAAGACACTGTGGGGGGTGACTAAGATGACCGATATGACACAATTAAGCCTATTAGAACAACTGGGCGTCTACTACCAGGAAAACTTAAGCTATGTGGTGGGACAGTTCGGCCAACATTTCTTGATGGCCATCTATGGTGTCCTCTTTGCTTGCTTGGTTGCTATTCCACTCGGCTTCTATATTGCCCGCCACCATCGCTTGGCGGATTGGGTGCTGGGTTTAGCCAATCTCATCCAAACCGTGCCCTCACTAGCTATGCTATCTGTTCTGATGTTGGCGATGGGCCTAGGGAGTAACTTGGTGGTCTTAACCATTTTCCTTTATTCCCTCCTCCCCATTCTTCGCAATACCTATACGGGGGTCCGCAATGTGGACGCCGATATTATTGACGTTGGAATCGGTATGGGGATGACTAAGCTTCAGATTATCTACAAGGTGGAACTTCCCCTGGCTATGTCGGTAATCATGGGGGGCGTCCGCAACGCCTTTATTACAGGGATTGGGATCGCCACCATCGGGACCTTTGTTGGGGCAGGGGGCCTGGGCGATATCCTCTTCCGCGGGGTCAATGCCTCAGACGGCACGAGTATTATCCTCGCTGCTGTTATCCCCATTGCTCTCATGTCGATTGTTGCCGATTGGGGCTTAGGCCGGATCGAAAAAAGTTTAGACCCTAGTCAAAGATAGGAGAATGCTGTGGACTATCATTTATTAATTAAAATATTTAGTATTAACTTAGTTTATATTATGCTAAATACCATGCGCCTCTTGCTTTCTATGAGAGGTTATCGTTTCCCAGCCTCCTTCTTGGCAGTGATTGAGATTACCATCTATGCGATCGGTTTGTCCATGGTCATGCAATACCTGGACCAGCCGGCCTATCTCTTGGCCTATGCCCTAGGTTTTGGGGTAGGTATTTACTGCGGGATGCTCTTAGAAGACAAGATTGCCTTGGGATATGCTGTGATCCAGATCTTCATTGCCAGTGACAACCATGCCCTGGCTGAGGAATTGCGGAACCGCGGTTATGGGGTGACGGTCCAGTCGGGCTACGGCCGGGATGGGGACCGTTTGATCCTCACTATCCTGACACCCCGTTCAACTGAACGGAAACTCTGCCGAACTATTGAAGAGGTCGACGACCGGGCCTTTTATATCTCCTATGATGCCAAGTATATCCACGGTGGTTTCTGGACCAAGCGGGTGACCAAACTGCGCGTCCAGCGTGCCCATGAGGCTCTGGAAGACCAAGAACCCCTGGATCCTCGGACAGAACGGGTGAGCGAAGACGAGTTCGTTAATGATGAGGATAAATAAATTATAAGCATGCGAAAAAAACCAGAGAAGGAAGTAACTTTCTCTGGTTTTTTCTTGGAGTAAAGAAAGATTGGGAAGGCTAGCTTATCAACGCTCACTCGAAAGTCTTGAGTGGGGGTTAAAGTTTGGCGATCCACATGTGAAGGCTTCTCTTGTGGCTTGTGACTGATCAACATTAACTCCGAGCCCTTGACTGTGGCCTGGATCCTGCCAAGCCACAGTCGCAGCCTGCTATTAGGTGTTGCCAGTCAGCAAGCCACACGCCTTCGAGCCGATTGGGGATTGGTCTTGTCAAAAATCCATAATTTCGCTATGATAAGTTCTGTGTTGTTCGAAACCCGCCAACATTAAAAAACTATGGGAGGAATTTTTATGCAAAGTAAACACAATCAAGCCCTGGTGGTTAATGCTTTAATCGCTGCGCTTTATGTCGCCTTGTATTTTGTGGCCCCGCAATTCGCTTATGGGCCGATCCAGTTTCGTGTGTCGGAAGGGCTCAATCACTTGAATGTCTACCACAAAAACTATAAGTGGGGTGTCGTTCTGGGCGTCTTCTTATCGAATTTCTATGGCTTTATGACGGGCCTAGGTTGGTATGATATTGCCTTTGGGACAGCCCATACCTTGATCAGTTTCTTGATATGCGATTGGATCTATCGTTACCTGAAGACAGATAAGCAGAAACTCGCCGCAACAACGCTGGTCTTTTCGACGATGATCTTTATTATCGCCTTTGAGTTGAACCTAGCCTTTGAATTACCTTTCTGGGCGACCTACGCTTCTCTCTTTGTCAGTGAAGTAATTATCTTAGCTCTGACGGCTCCTCTGATCTATTTGATCAACAAACGATTAAATTTTGCTAAAATGTTTAACCGTTAAAAAATAAAGAAAAGACACGCTGGCTGGGCGTGTCTTTTCTTTATGGGTGATGCTGCGCGAGGCAAGTTAGCGCAGGCTTAAGAGTATGGCTTATTTTTTGCTTTGGACGAAGGCATCGTAGTCCTTGATGGGCTGTTCGTGGTCTGACCAGGCGGGGACATAGGTGCCATTTGAAACGGTTTTGATGAAGTCTGCTGTGTCTTGGCTTTGGAATTCATCAACGACCTTTTCTAGGACGGGGTCATCGGCCCGGTCGCGTTGGGAGACAATGCAAACCTTGTAGATATTAGGAGTAGTCTTAGGATCTTCCACATAGATGGCTTGATCTTGGCTGATACCAGTGTCTTGGGCACCTGAAGCTCCTGTAATCATTAGGTCGGCATCGGCCAGGCTGCGGGCGATCCCGTCTCCCTTCATCAGGATAAATTGAATATTCTTAGGGTTTTCGGCAATGTCATCCAGGGTCTTTTGTCCAGATGTATCTCTTAGTTTGATTAAGCCGGCACGTTCAATTTCCAGGAGGCTGTGGTCTAGGTTGACTGGGTCATCAGGAATGGTGAACTTGGCGTTTTGAGGGATGTCTTCAACGGACTGGATTTTAGGATTAGCTGTGTAAATGCCGATTGGTGGGATATAAGAATAACCAATGGGGACTAGGTCAGTATTATGGGGTTGGTTGAATTCGGCGAGGAAGGGGATGTATTGGAAGACATTGAGGTCGATATCATTTTCGGCAACAGCCATATTAGGTTGCACCCAGTCTGAAATGAGCTTGACCTCTAAATCGATTCCCTCCTTCTCCTTAAGTCGTCGGGCGGTATCCTGCCAGACTTCCTGGCTAAGCTGGTTGGAGACAGCTAAACTGACTTTCTTATTCTTACTTTCAGCAGTTTTCCCTTGCTGGCCGCACGCTCCTAAGAAGAGGGCCAGAATGGCTAGGCCTAAGACCAGAGCCTTGCTTCTTTTCATCACAATCGACCTTTCTGTCTGTAGATTTATTGCCTCTAGTTTAAGCCCTTTCACAGGTCCCTTCAAGCTTAAAAGGAACAATCGATAGTTGCGACCTAGCTAAAAGGGGATAAGATCAAGCTTTATCAAAAATCGGAACAAAATTTGTTCCTAAGAAAGAACAAAATATGTACTGTTATAAGCAAAAAAACTGCGCCCTTACTGGCGCAGTTTTTGCTTATAAAATATTTTACCGGCGGTTGGCTAAGATGGTAGCATTCTCTTCGACACGCTTCTTATTCAGTGGATAGAGGAAGTAGAGAGAAGTAGCGAGTAAAATGGCGCCAACAGCTGGAGCTAGGCAAGTGATATTGTAGATGCCTTGGGTGACCTCAGGCTCGAAGGCTGTGGCTGCAGAATAGCCAACCAGGGTCAGTAACCAACCGGCTAGACCAGATGAGGCAGCTTGGCCCATCTTACGGGCGAATGAGTAAACGGAATAGATCATACCGTCTGACCGTTCATGGGTTTCCACTTCCGTTTGGTCGATGACGTCGGTGATCATGGCCCAGGTAATCAGCATGAAGCAGCCGATACCAGAATAAGCGAGGCCGTAGAAGGCAACGAAAACCCAGGCATTAGAAATCTGTAGGATGTAGGCTAGGATCAAGACCACGGCAGTGAAAAGGGCAGCACAGATACCGAGTTCCTTACGGCCGAGCTTGCTGGAGAGTTGGACCACAAAGGTGGATAAGATCAGAGTCGCTGCTGAACCCACAAAGGTTGCGGCGGCTTGGGCTTGGGTATTCCCGAAATAGTTAGGGAAGACGTATGGAAGCATGGCGCTCAAGGTTAATTGGGTGAGCAGTAAGCAGATGGAAGAGACTACAATCCCAATCAAGGCCTTGTTAGATGCCAGTTGATGGACCATATCAATGAAATCGAAACGCTCGGTTTTCTGTTCGATCTTCACCCGTTCCGTGGTTAGGTTGTAGCAGAGGGCGTAGCAGATAACTGCTAGGATCGAACAAACCGCTGCGGCAATTGCCATCCGGGTTCCCGAAAGGACTTGGGCGCCACTAGGATCGTTGTAGTAAACCACGAGTGGGAGCACAACCCCGATGAAGGTTTGGGCTAGGGTAGCGCCAATGGTCCGCCAGGTGGATAGTTCAGCCCGGTGCTTAGGGTCAGCGGAGATGGCTGAAGCCATCGAACCAAAAGGAATATTGATGGAAGTGTAGAAGACAGATCCCCATAAGATGTATGTGAAGATCATCCATCCAATCTTAAACCACATAGGCATATCCTGGAACCAGCTCGCATACATGAGAAAGGAAGCTAGAGCAACGGGACCAGCCATGCGGCGGATCCAAGGCAAGAACTTCCCAACTGGCGTTGGCTTGGTCCGGTCAACAATTTGCCCCATGGTCATATCTGTGAAGGCATCCACGATCCGAGCTCCGGCCATAATACCGCCGACAATCCCGCTCGAGATTCCCATAACGTCTGTATAGAATTTCATCAAGAACATTGATGAAAGAATAAATGTAAAGTCGTTCCCGAAGTCCCCAAACATATAACCAAGTTTGTCGGACATACCGAACGGCTTGGTGGCTGTTTTTTCTGCCACAATAATTCCTCCTTTAAAACAAAAAATATAAAAATAAAGCATTAGTCATTATAAGAGAAAATAATAGCTTTGAAAAGGGATTTTGATCAAACATGTGAAATTGGCAACAAATTAAATGAATTGTCAAGATAAAATGTGCAATTTAAACAATTGCTTCACATTTATCAAGAACTTTTATAGCAGATATGGTTCTGTGATGGCATCAACGAAGCGAGCGGCTAGGAATAAGTTCCCAACTGTTGTCGGGTTAATCCCCCAAACTTCCGTATAAAAGACCATCAGGAACATACTTTGTAAGATAAAGGTCATGTCGTTGGCTAAGTCCCCGAACATGTACCCCAGCTTATCACGCATGCCAAATGGTTTAGCATTTGTATTCATTTTTATAATTCCTTTCTTCAAAAAAAGTGCATACACCTAGAAAATAAATAATGGCAAGTGTATGAAAATAATAATATTTTACTAAGTAAAAAGCTGCCTCCTTCTCAGTTTCTTAAGCGCTATCATTAATAGATAAAACCCTATAAATAGAACTAGCTAATTGCCAGTAAGAGTATTATATATAAATTCCCACACAAATGAAAGCCCTTTTAAGTAAAAAATGCGGAAAAAACATTTCTAGCTTAGACTTTCACAAGAAAAATAAGGGGAAATGGGTTTATAGCAATATTTTGGAAATACAAGAGCCCGTAAATGATCAAAAAATGAGAACGATATTGTACTTTATGAGCAAGCAAGTTTAAAAAAGAAAAAATGTAATCGCTTTTAAAAAAGCCCTTTCATTTTTGATTAGCCTATGCTATAATTTTGATTGAGCAGTCGAAAGATTGCATCATCCTTTCATTTTTGTTTTTTCCTTTTTCATCTTTGCCAGCTTTGGCAAAGATGTTTTTTATTATTAAAAAAGCCGAGATTAAATCCCGGCTTTAGATAAAAATATATACAAGTCATGAAGGCTAGAAGCAACAATAAGCTGTTAGCTTCTAGTGAAAAAGACTTATTTCTGCTAACTTGTCCTAGTTTCTAGCAAACTTTTATTTGGATCCTGATTGATCGTTTTGCTCGCCCCGGCGTTTGGCTTGGGCGTCTTTTAGTTTTTGTGGGGTGACATCGGTCCCTTCAGGATCAACCACCTTGGTGTTCATGAGGACAGACCGGAAGTTTTCCCGGAATTGCTTAAGGTATTGGCTCCGTAATTTTTCTTGTTCGGCTGCTTCTTCTTTGGTAAGCGTGCCTTCTTTTTTCTTTTTGGCTAATTCGTTGATACGTGGTAGTAATTCGTCCATGCTTAGACCTCCTTGTATAGACTTTCTTCCAATATACTGCCTCCTGTCTTAAAATGCAATTCTTTTGCTTCAAGGGGATTTTCGTGCTTTTAGCAAAATTTGGTAAAGCTTAAGCCCTTAATATGGTAGAATAAAAAAAGAAAAATAATTAGGAAGATGAGGGGAACACATGATCCATTCAAAAAAACTTTGGTGGGGACTAGCTGGCGGCTTAGCTGCGCTCCTAGTCCTCGGCGTACTCGCTTATAATGTTTTTTATGCGGCTAACTTCGGTGAGGAAGGAAGCGATACGAGCTACGAAACGGTCAAGGTCACGGAACAGGAACCGGTGACGGTTGATGGGAAGGCGAAATTGAAGACCGACGATGCCTATTACTATAGCCGTGAAAAAGGAGACTTGGGGATTGTGAATGTTGCTGACGGCCAGCGGGTTAACAAGGGCGATGTTCTTTTCTCCTACCAACAAGCTGAGGCCCAGTATAAGATTGACGATACCAAGCGTCAACTTAACCGCCTCTATGACCAACGCAACCGCCTGCAGAACCAGGCAGCCAGTCCCATGGCCAGTGTCAACCAGGCCTTCGTAGCCAGTCCGCTAGTTTCGGGTTTGGGAGCCTATGTTGCGACACCTGTGAACTTATCAGGAGCTGGTGTCGGAGCAGGACAAGCTCCAGCTGCAAGTGATCCGAATTGTCCTCCAGCGGTTAGTGGTCAAGCTGGCCAAGCAGCTATTCCAGGTGCAGCTACTGACCAGGCTGTGGCAAGCCCAGGCCTAGCGGGTCAAGCCGGATCTGAAGCGGGAGGAACAGTACCATCTGGTCTAGAAACAGGCAGCCAAGCAGGTGGCATGGGAGATCTTCCGGCAGCCGGTGGTCAAGCTGGTGTGGATGAACAAGTTCGCCAGCTCAACCAACAGATTGAAGACTTGGAGATCCAGCTCAACCGGGCCCAAGCCCAGACTGATAACCAGGTCAAGGCGCGGACGAGCGGTAAGGTCATCTATGACGCCAAGGGGATTACAGACTCAAGTGTGCCCCTAGTGCGGATTATCAGTGACGACATTTCTGTGACAGGGACCGTTGGCGAGTATGACTTCTACTTGCTCAAGGATGGACGCAAGGTAGACCTGACTGTTCCAGCCAGTGGTCAAAAGACAACGGGTGAAATTATCAGCTATGAAAACTTGCCAGCAGCTCCTGGCGAAGCCCCAAGTCTTGGTGGAGATGCAGGTGCTGCTATGGCCGGTCAAGCCGCCCAAGCCGCTGGTCAAGGGGGCGAGAGCCAATATCCTTTCACTGTTAAAGCTAAAGACAAGATCCAACCAGGCTTTAGCACTAAAGTTCACTTCAAATTACCTGGCTTTGTCCTCCCTAAAGAAGCCATTGTAGAGGACAAGGGTAAGTCTTATGTCTTTGTCTACCGCGATGGCAAAGTTAAAAAAGTCGAAGTCACGACTGCCAAGCAAGGCCGCCAAGAAGTGGTAACCAAGAATATCAAGGCAGGTGACGAGGTCATTAAGAATCCTGAAGGCCTCCAAGATGGCCAAGAAATTGACTTGGCTGAATCAGCGGACAAAGCTGACGCAGAAAGTAAAAACTAGGAGGCAGAGGCCATGGTAATTGAACAATCCAACCTTGGCCAGGCATTAGACCAGGCCGAGCCTTTATTTGAACTCAAAAATATCAACAAGTATTACGGCGAAGGAGAAAACCGTGTCCATGTCCTGAAAGATGTGAACTTATCCGTCTATGACGGGGAATTCATTACCGTTATGGGGCCCTCTGGATCGGGGAAGTCTACTTTGATTAATGTGATTGGTTTTTTGGATAACCAATTCGAAGGGTCCTATCTCTTCCATAATGAGCCGCTCAAGCAGCGGACGGACCAGGAAGTCTCGCATTTGCGCAATAGCTATGTGGGCTTTATCTTTCAAAGCTTTAACTTAATCCAAAATATGACGGTCGCCGATAACGTTCGTCTGCCCCTGCTTTATAGTGGCTTGAGGACCGGACAGACCCATGAACGGGTCCAAGAAGCCTTGGAACGGGTAGGTTTAGGAGACAAGGGCAAGTCCAAACCCTATGAGTTATCGGGTGGCCAGCGCCAGCGGGTGGCCATTGCCCGTGCCCTGGTCAATCGACCCAAATTTATCATTGCGGATGAGCCGACCGGGGCCTTGGATACCAAGACCTCGCGGATGATTATGGATATCATTTCTTCTCTCCACCGCCAGGAAGGGGTGACCATCCTGATGGTTACCCACGATCCGACTCTCCAGGAATATGCGGACCGCCACATTACCATTGTGGACGGGGCCATTCATTCAGATGGAACGGATATCATCATGCCCCAAGCCTATGAACAATTAATGGCAGGCGGCGATCCAGCGGAAGGAGGGGACTAGATGCGTTTTAGTGAAATATTAAAGTCCTCCCTAGCAACCATGCGGATGAACGGACGACGGACTTTCCTGACTATGATCGGCATTGTCATCGGGATTGCCGCGGTTATTACCATCATGAGCCTCGGGAACGGTTTTCAAAAAGAAACGATGGATTCCCTGACGGATGATAAGGAAGGCCGGGTGAGCCAGAATTTACTCTTCCAACCGACTGACCAGAACTTCGATTCCTCGAAGACCAAGGTCTACACCCCACAGGATATCCAATTGGTCGAAGATTTCGAGGGGGTTAGTGAGGCCAAGGTTGACGATGAAGACAATGGTATGCCGACCAATGTGACGGTTAAAATAGGCAAAGAGACTAAGTCCCAACCGGTCCGGCCTTTTAAGGAAACATCTGATAACTTGGTCGCTGGCCGTAATTTGAATCCAAGTGATTCAGAAAGTTATGCTCGTAATGTCCTTATCAGTCAGAACTTGGCTGAAAAATATTTTGGTCAGGCAAAGGAGGCTGTGGATAAGAACCTCAGCATTAATGGTAAGAACTTTACGATTGTGGGTGTCTTTGAAAGTCAGGGGCCGGCCACGAATGAGAGCGCTGGCGCCTTCTCGATCAGCAGTGGACCTGAAATCAAGATGCCAGAGAAGACCATGGAGATCTATAATCTGATTGATCGTGGCAGCCTGTCCCTCAAAGTTTATTTTGAGGAGGGGGTTGACTCCAAGAAGATTATGGATGATATTGTCGATAAGCTGAATTCAGAAGGCAGCAAGATGCAGAAGGGCCAGTATATGTTCTTCGATATGTCTAAGATGCTGGAAGGGGTCGGCGATACTTTGAATATGGTGACCTACTTCATCTCGGCTGTTGCCGGAATTTCCCTATTGATTGCAGGGGTTGGGGTCATGAATATGATGTATATTTCCGTCTCTGAACGGACCCAAGAAATCGGTATCCGTCGCTCACTCGGGGCCACCCAGTCCAATATCCAAAAACAATTCCTCTTTGAAGGCATTGCCATCACCACAGTCGGAGGCGTGGTCGGCTATATCCTCGGTATCCTGCTGGCCCACCTCATCGCCAGCTTCCTCCCCTTCGGCGCCTCCGTCGACTTTGGCACCGCCTTATTAGCCGTACTAATCTCTGTCCTCATCGGTATCGTCTTCAGCGTCTTCCCAGCCCGGGCCGCCGCCCAGAAGAACGTCGTTGAAATATTAAGATAGGGTGTGAGCAGTTGCGTTCAGGCTTGAATGACTGGAGCCCAAGCGGAAAAGGCCGGCTTTAGCTGGTCGTTCCGATTGGGTGAAGTCACTTCAAGACTGCAACTGCGAACCCGACTATAGGGTGTGAGCAAGAGCGTTTAGCTTTGGATGCTTGGAGGCCAAACGGAAAAGACCTACTTTAGCCGGTCGCCCTTTTTGCTGAAGCCAGTCCCTTTCTGCCTTTGTGATTTCAACTACTCAGGGTCAGAGTAAGACCTAAAAAATAACGACCAACGAACAAGCTAGCAAGTATCGATTTTCTTGCTGGCTTGTTTTATTATTGAGAATAAGATTTTTGAACAAGCAACTTGCGAATAGCGGTCCAATTAGCAAATTATATTAGTTGAACTCGCGAATACCAGAATCAATAGCAAGTTCGTGGCTGGCTACTTGCAAACGGGGCTTTCGATAGCAAGTTGGCAGTCGTCTATTTGCGAATGGCCCCTCAAATGCAAGTAGCCGCTAGGGAACTTGCAAACAAGATCTCTGTTAGTAAGTTGACCACCCAGTTCTTATAAAATAAGTTTTAAAAACAAAGGTTTGCCTAAAGCTCAAATCAGCTTTTCCTAAGGGCACGTCTGCACATTGTTCAGGGCTCAGATATTTGCTACAATAAGAGCTGTGAATAGTCAAATTAGAGAGGGTGCTAAGATGCGTTTTTTAGCGATTGATAGTGCGACGCTATCCCTGAGCCTGGCCCTGCTGGAGGACCAGACGCTGATCAGTGAGATAACCACCAATACCAAAATTAAACATTCTACCCAGCTCCTGCCCTTGGTCCAGACCATGATGGAGACAGTAGCTTGGCGACCTGAGGACCTGGAAGGGGTTATTGTTTCCAAGGGACCTGGTTCTTACACAGGACTTCGGATTGGGGTCACAGTGGCCAAGGTCCTGGCTTCTACCCTGGGGATTCCCCTATACTCCGTGCCTAGCCTTCTCGCCTTGGCTGCCAATGTTAGAGCCCAAAAAGCTTTGGTCTTGCCCTTCTTCGATGCCCGCCGGCAGACGGTTTTTGCGGCGGCTTACTTGAAGGATGGTCAGGCTTGGACAGCTCTTGAAGAGGTTAAGCACGGTGCTTTTTCCGATTGCTTGGCTGCCTGGGAAGACCGCTTAGATGACTATGACCAGGTTTACTTTATCAGCCCGGACCTGGCTAGCTATGAGGAGGCGCTGGCGCCTATTTTATTCCGTCACGACCATTGTCACTTGGCGGCGCCAGAGGATCGGTTGATCTATGCTCACAAGATGGTCCAGCTGCCCCTGACTTTAGAAGATGTGGATACCTTCCTGCCCGATTATGCCAAATTAGCTGAAGCAGAAGAAAACTGGCGGGAGAAAAACCCCGGTCATGATGGGGAAACTTATGTTGAAAGAGCGGATTAACCAATACTTTAGCTGGCTAGACCACTTATTTAGAGCGCCCCAAGCTGACTTGTTGGACCGCATTGAAGTCCGACAAGAAGAAGGGGTCTTGGCTTCTGGTCTAGCTTTCAGTTTGCGTTTATCCGACCAGACGGCCTTGAAACAGATGGTTGACTTGGAAAAATTAGCTTATGGCAAGGTCATGTGGGGGATGAAGGATTTCTACCGGGACATGGTGGGGCGGCCGGATACTTTTTATCTCCAGGCTTTTTCCCATGGCGTCCTCTTGGCTTTTATTGCTTGCCGGGAAGAGCCTGATCATCTCCATGTGTCTAATTTCATGGTGGCCCCTAGTTGCCAGGGTCAAGGTTTGGGTAGTTACTTATTGAAAGAAGCAAAACACTTGGCCCAACAAGTTGGCCTCCAAGAAATTCAATTGGAGGTCCGCCAATCCAATAGGCAGGCCCAAGCTTTTTACCGGGCGCGGGGCTTTCAACGCTTGAAGACCCGGCACTTTTACTATCACGATAACCGTGAACATGCCGACTTGCTGGCTTGGCGCTTTGAGGAGGCTGACTCCAAACATGATTAAACGATTAGAGCTAGGGGCTGGACAAGCAATTTGGATGGTTTTGGAAGCTGCTTATCCCCAGCCACCGACTTGGACCGTTGAAGCCCTCGACCACTTTCTCAGTCGCCCCCATGCCCAGGTCTTTGCTTATTATGAAGAAGAAACTTTGCTTGCTTTGGCTCAGTTTCAGTTCTTAGCAGGTGAAGCCGAACTGCTGAATCTGGCGGTATTGCCTAACTTTCAGCGGAAAGGCTTGGGAGAGACCCTCCTAAGAGAAGGAATCAGCCAATTGAAGGTCCTAGGGTTGGAACGTATTTTTTTAGAGGTGCGCGCAAACAATCGCTCGGCCCAGGCCCTCTACCAGAAACTGGGCTTCGACCGGCTAGCGGTCCGTCCCAACTATTACCAGGATGGGGAAGATGCCTGGATTTATTGTTTATTAGTCTAAAGATAGAAAAGGTGAGAAGATGTCAGTAACCCTATTAGCGATTGAATCGAGTTGTGACGAGACAGGGGCTGCGATTATTCGTGACGGCAAGGACTGCCTGGCCAATATCGTAGCCACCCAGGTCAAAAGTCACATGCGCTTTGGTGGGGTGGTTCCGGAAATTGCCAGCCGCCACCATGTGGAACAAATTACACAAATTGTGGACCTAGCCTTTGAAGAGGCTGGATTGACTTGGGAAGAAATTGACGGGATTGCGGTGACCAAGGGCCCAGGTTTGGTGGGTTCTCTCTTAATTGGGATTACCGCAGCCAAGGCACTAGCCTTTGCCCATGACAAGCCCTTGCTTGGTGTCAACCATATTGCAGGCCATATCTACGCCAATCAACTGGTTCAAGCCATGGCCTTTCCCTTGCTTGCCTTGGTGGTGAGTGGTGGGCATACGGAATTGGTTTATATGCCAGAAGATGGCGTCTTTGAGAAGTTCGGAGATACCCGTGATGATGCAGTTGGGGAGGCTTATGATAAGGTAGGCCGCTTGCTCGACCTGCCTTATCCGGGTGGCAAGCGGATGGATGAATTGGCCCAGGAAGGTCAGGATACTTATGCCTATCCCCGTCCCATGCTCGATGAAGATAATTTTGATTTCAGCTTTAGTGGGCTGAAATCGGCCGTTATTAACCACCTTCACAATGCTGACCAACGCGGGGAAGAGCTTGTTAAAGAAGATGTGGCGGCTTCCTTCCAAGCCGCAGCAGTAGAAGTCCTCGTTGAAAAAACCTGCCGGGCCCTGGATGAATATCCTGTTAAGCAGCTCTTAGTGGCTGGTGGGGTAGCAGCTAACAGTGGCTTGCGCCGCGAGCTCCAAGCGGCCCTAGCTGACCGCCATCCAGAAGTGACGCTTTACTTCCCACCCCTCAAATATTGTGGTGATAATGCAGCCATGATTGGTGCGGCTGCTTATAGCCTCTACCAAAAAGGCGCCTTCGCTAATTTGAGCTTGGATGCTGTGCCAGGCTTGGATATTAGCGATTCTTAACAATGCTGAGAAATGATAAAACCACTCTCTTTACTCTTAGCCGAGTGAAGAGAGTGGTTTTATTTTGTAGCTTGTTAATAGTGTAGGCAAAGGGCGAACTGGCTTTCTGGTCCCTAGTTCGCAAGTTATTCGTCCATAATTAAAAACAAGCTAGCAAGTGGTTCTCTGTTTGCTAGCTTGTCTCTTTAGTCTCAAGTTTCAACGGCCTACAATTGACTGAGCAATTCTTCCCATTGGTCCATGAGTTCTTGGTGCTGGGCCTTGAGGGGTTCGAGTTGGGCGTTGAGATCGAGGATTTGGGCGTTGTCTTGGTAGACTTCGGGTTTGGCCATTTCCTGCTCGATGGCTTGGATTTGTTCTTCGATTTGGGTGATTTCTTCTTCGCATTGGTCGACGAGACGCTGTTGGCGGCGTTGTTCGCGTTGTTTTTGTTTATTTTCTTCGTAGCTGAGCTTGCCCGAAGACTTCTCTTCGACTTTTTTGGCTGGGTCTTGACCAGTGTCTTGGGCGGCTTGCCGGGCTTCTTCTTCGGCCTTTTTGGCGAGGTAGTAGTCATAGTCGCCCAAGTAGAGCTTACTGCCTTCTGCTGAGATTTCGAGCACTTCGGTAGCTAGGCGGTTGATAAAGTAGCGGTCGTGGCTGACAAAAAGCAGGGTGCCATCATAATCGATCAGGGCATTCTCTAAAACTTCTTTGGAGTCAATATCCAAGTGGTTGGTGGGTTCGTCAAGGACCAGGAAGTTGTCGTGGTCCAAGGCGAGTTTGGCCAGTTCCAAGCGGGCTTTTTCACCACCGCTGAGACCATGGACGGGTTTCTCAACATCACTTCCGCTAAAGAGGAAGCTGCCCAGGATGGTCCTAATGTCTTGTTCATTCATACTGGGGTGTTCATCCCAGAGTTCGTGGAGGACGTCCTTTTTGGAATTGAGATTGCCTAGCTCTTGGTCGTAGTAGCCTAGGCTCACATTGGTTCCAAGTTGGTAGTCGCCCTTTAATGCTGGGATTTGTCCCGTAATGGTTTTGAGCAAGGTAGACTTGCCGACGCCATTTGGACCGACAATGGCCAGGGCCTTCTGTTTACGTAAATCGATATTAATCGGATAGGACAGGCAGTCGTCATAACCGATGGCCAGGTCATCGACCGTGAGAACGACATTGCCGCTCGACTTTTCCGTAGAGAATTGGATACGGGCTGAGCGTTCGTCCTGTTGGGGGCGGTCTAGCTTGTCCATTCGCTCCAGCTGCTTGCGTCGACTCTGGGCCATCTTGGTAGTAGAAGCCCGGACCAGGTTGCGGGCAATATAGTCTTCTAACTTATGGATTTCTTTTTGTTGCTTCTCATAGGCCTTCATTTGGGTCTCTAGGCGGACCGCTTTTTCCTTCAAGTAGAAGCTATAATTTCCGGCATAGTGTTCGATGCCGTGGTGGGTCATTTCATAGGTTTCGTTGGTGACATGGTCGAGGAAGTAGCGGTCGTGGCTGACGATCAAGAGGGCGCCGGGATACTTGGGCAGGTAGCCTTCCAACCAGTTGAGGGTATCGATATCCAAGTGGTTGGTTGGTTCATCCAGGATCAGGATGTCCCGCTTCTCTAGGAGCACCTTGGCTAAGGCCAACCGGGTCCGCTGCCCACCAGACATCTGTGAAATGGGCTGGTCGTACATATCCTCGGGGAAGCGGAAGCCGTGGAGGACCATGCGGATCTCCGAATCATAGCTATAGGCGTTGCGCTGGTTGATTTCTTCTTGGAGCTGGTCATAGGTCTTCAGTGCTTGTTCATAGCGATCAGGGTCTTGGATGACAGCTTCATCGGCCAGGACCATGGCCGCTTCATTGGCCTGGTCAATCAAGGCCAAGTCTTCCGTGAAGACGCTCTTCATCTCTTCATAGGCTGTCCGTTCGCTGTTGACGGCGGAGTGCTGGTCCATATAGGCAATCCGGGTTCCCTTGCGCTGGGAAACGGTACCTTGGTCTGGACTCTCAATGCCTGCTAGGATCTTCAGTAGGGTCGATTTACCGGTACCGTTTCTACCGACTAGACCAATGCGACTGTTATCTTGAACTGTAATTTGAATGTCTTCAAAAAGGGTCTCAGCCCCAAAATGTCGGGCTAAATTGGAACCTTGTAAAAGAATCATTGTCTAGCCTCCTTCTAAAATACTATTCCTAGTTTAGCATAATTCCGCCACAGGGACGACTAACAAAATTTCGCTTAGCTTGTGAAAGGCTTTGCAAAAATAACTTTATCCCTTAAAATAGACTTATGGTGTGCTTAAAATCATTCAAATAAATAATAAGGAGCGATTCAATGGAACAAAGGAAATTAGTGAGCCGTCACTTAGAAGAAGTTGAAGTCGATGGCTTACGCTTCAAAGACCATAATAAAGATGGTCGAGTCAATCCCTATGAAGACTGGCGATTGAGCCCGGAAGAGCGGGCTAAGGACTTGGTCGGGCGGATGAACCTCCGCGAAAAAGCCGGTATGATGGTCCTCATTGACAAGCCCATGGGAATTTCAGCTGAAGAAGGTGAACCAACCAGCCATAATGGGGTCATTAACGAAGCCGATAAGGAGATCCAGTATCCCCATCCTAAGCATGAGCACCCGACCTCAACGCTTTTAGAAGACTTCCAAATCCGGCATATTATCTTAAGAGAGAATGCCAAGCCGGAAGAGATTGTGACCTGGGTCAATACCATGCAGGAAATGGTCGAGGAAAGTCGCTTAGGGATTCCCTTAGTGGTTTTGTCCAACTCCAAGAACGAAAACAATGAGGCTACTTTTAATGCGGAGTCAGCGATCGGCCGCTTTACCCAATTCCCTGGTACCCTGGGTCTGGCAGCGACTCGCAATATTCCTTTGATCAAGGCCTTTGCTGAAATTGGTAAGCAGGAATTCTGGCACAACAACATTCGCAAGGGTTATATGTACATGGTAGATACCGCGACGGATCCTCGCTGGGTTAGAACGTCGGGAACTTTTGGCGAGAACCCCGAACAGATTTCAGAAATTGCTGAAACGATTATCCCAGTCTACCAAGGAGAGGACTTAGACGACCAGGGTGTTGCCCTCACCATCAAGCACTTCCCAGGCGGCGGTGCACGGGAGAACGGTTTCGATCCCCACTACGAAGAAGGGAAATTTAATGTTTACCCAACTCCTAATAGTTTAGAGACCTACCACTTACCACCCTTCAAGGCAGCTATTAAGCACCAACCAAGCTCGATCATGCCTTACTATGCGATTCCTAGCCAGGAAAAATCCAACCTGCCCCAAGAACCCTTCCAAGCAGGTTTTGAAGAGGATGTGGCTTTTGCTTACAACCGTCAATTCCTCCAAGAGCTCTTGCGTGATGACCTAGGCTTTAAGGGCTATATCAACTCAGATACAGGAGTCTTGGATGCTTGTGCCTGGGGTGTTGAAGACCTAACTAAGCCGGAGCGGGTAGCTAAGATGCTCAAGGCGGGGACGAATATTGTCTCGGGGACCACAGAGGTTGAAGCCTTTGAGGAAGCTATGACCCAGGGCTTGGTCGATGAAGAGACGGTGAATGCTCGCTTGGAAGGCACTTTGAAGGAGCTCTTTGCTCTCGGCTTATTCGAGAATCCTTACCAAGATACTGACCAGGCAGAAGCCATCACCAATACGGCAGACAGCCGCAAAGTAGCCTACCAGGCCCACCAGGAATCGGTGGTTCTCTTGAAGAATGACCAAGAGCTCTTGCCTCTGACTGAGGACAAGTTAGCGGGTAAGAAAGTTTATGCGGAAATCTTTACCAAGGTCTATAATGAAGAGGAAATGGCCAGTCGCCGCAAGCAAGGAATCTTCGGTAATACAGATGAACTCAACCAAGAATTACTAGAGCAGATCCGCAAGACCTTCCCACAGATTGACCTGGTGACGGATTACCACGAAGCCGATATTGCCCTACTCTTCTTAGAACCAATCTCGGGTTCTTACTTCGAAGCCACTTCAGGCTATCTGGACTTACAGATCCACCAAGCAACGAACGTGGACCTCGACCGGGTGAAGGCCATCCAAGCAGCGGTTGACCATACGATTATTAATGTCAACCTCGACTTGCCATTTATCTTGGAGAATGTAGAGCCTCTAGCTGACGCCTTAACTGCCAGCTTTAATAGCTTTATCCAGGCCATCATTGATGTCTATACAGGGGCCTGCCCTGCCAAGGGGAAACTGCCTCTAACCCTACCCGCCAATGATGACGTGATTGCGGTTAATGATGAAGGTATTTGTGCTTCCCCTAATGATGTACCGGGCTACGATAAGGACAAGTATATGGACCGCGCTTATGCCTATCAAGATAGTGCGGGAAATAGCTACACTTATGGCTTCGGCTTAAGCTTAAATTAAAGTTTTAGATTTGCTACGAAGTCGAAATCCTGGTAAAATATTCCTATTCTATTTTTCACAATTGAACAAACAGGGGGGATTCTAGTGAAAAAGATACCAAAGGCAACAGCTAAGCGCTTATCAATCTACTACCGTTGCTTGAAGAATTTCAAGGCAATGGGGATGGATCGTGTCTCTTCCGAACAGATTTCTGATGCAGTAAAAGTCGACAGTGCTACCATCCGACGTGATTTTTCTTATTTTGGTACTTTGGGCAAACGGGGCTATGGTTATGAAATTGATCATTTAATTGAATTTTTCAGCCGCCTACTGAGCCAAGACCAGCTCACCATGGTCGCTCTGATCGGTGTGGGGAATTTGGGGAATGCCTTAATTTCTTATAACTTTAAGCAATCTAATAATGTTCATATTAATGCAGCTTTCGATATTGATCCAGAGAAGGTCGGTAAGATCCACGAAGGGGTGCCAATCTACAGCATGGACGAGATCGTCGACCAGCTAGAAGCCCGTCAAATTGATATTGTCATTCTAGCGGTCCCTAGTCATGCCGCCCAAAGCGTGGTGCCACAACTTGAAGAAGCTGGAGTCAAGGGAATATTAAACTTCTCAGCTAGTCGGCTCAATGTGCCTAAAGACATGTTTGTTCAGACTGTGGATTTAGCCAATGAATTACAGACTTTGATTTATTATGTGACCCACCATTAAGAAATCAGCTTAATATAAGTGATCAAAAAAGTGCCTCAAAGGAGCGAAATAGCTCTCTTTGAGGCACTTTTCGATTAATTTCTTTTAAGACCACTTACCTGGTTTATAGGTTTTTGATTCTTCGGTAGGCTCGAATTAACTGGATACTTTGGAAGATATCGTGGCTTGCTAAGAGAATATTAATGAAGGGAAGGAAGGACCAACCGTTTTCACTGACCATTGAAATAGCCAGGGAGAGGAAGAGGCCAGCAAGGATGATTTTTAGCACAATATTCATGACTAGTGATTGTAAAGACATAGCAACACTCCTTTTTAATCTTGCATCGTAATATGTAATGTAACGAAAATATGGCTAAAAGACAAGTGAGATCAGCTATTTTGGCGGAAAAATTTAAAGAAAAACTAAAAGGTCAAAAAAAGTCAACAAAAGACTTGCATTCTAAAATAAAATGTTTTAAGATAATAAATGTAAGTTAGCACTTGGAAGTTGTGAGTGCTAACGATAAAAAGTGAATTGTTTTTTGGAACTGATGGAGGAATGTGAATTATGTTAAAACCTTTAAATGAACGTGTGATTGTTCAGCTTGAAGAACAAGAAGAAAAAACAACGTCTGGTATTATACTACCATCTGCAGCCCAAGAAAAATCCCAAGTGGGACGTGTTATTGCAGTTGCTGATGAAACAGAAGATTTCACAAGTCCAGTTAAGAAAGATGACCTTGTCTTATTTGAAAAATATGCCGGCAATGAAGTGGAATATGCTGGTGAAAAATACCTCATCTTAAAAGCGAAAGATATTGTCGCTGTTATTGAAGACTAGATCAAAAATTAAATTTAAAGATTGAATCATTACTTGTGTATCGAGAGGAGCATGAATTTTAATGGCAAAAGATATTAAATTTTCAGAAGATGCCCGTCAAGCTTTAGTGCGTGGTGTGGACAAGTTAGCGAATACGGTGAAGATTACCTTAGGGCCTAAGGGACGTAACGTTGTCCTCGAACAAAGCTATGGCTCACCATTGATCACTAATGATGGGGTAACCATTGCTAAAGATATCGAATTAGAAGACCACTTCGAAAACATGGGGGCTAAATTAGTCGCTGAAGTAGCTTCTAAGACCAATGATGTAGCTGGTGACGGAACCACCACTGCAACGATCCTAACCCAGGCCATTGTTCGTGAAGGCTTGAAGAATGTGACCGCTGGTGCTAACCCTGTTGGCGTTCGCCGCGGGATCGACGAAGCAATCCGGACAGCTGTTGAAGGCTTGAAGGAAAACTCTGTTCAAGTGGAATCTCAAGATGCCATTGCTAACGTTGCTGCGATCTCTTCTGGTGACCAAGAAGTCGGCAAGCTGATTGCTGAAGCTATGGGCAAGGTTGGCGAAGATGGTGTGATTACCATTGAAGACTCTAAGTCTATCGATACGACCTTAGACGTGGTTGAAGGGATGGAATTCGACCGCGGTTACCTCTCCCAATATATGGTAACAGACAATGAAAAAATGGAAGCCAGCTTGGAAAATCCATACATTCTCTTAACAGACCGTAAGATTTCAAATATCCAAGATATCCTTCCTCTCCTTGAACAAATCTTACAACAAGGTAGCCCACTGCTCTTAATTGCTGATGATGTGGATGGGGAAGCTCTTCCAACCTTAGTACTGAACAAATTACGCGGGACCATGAATGTAGTTGCTGTTAAAGCACCAGGTTTCGGCGACCGTCGTAAAGAAATGCTAGAAGACTTAGCTGTCCTAACGGGGGGGCAAGTGATCTCTGAAGATCTCGGCTTAGAATTGAAAGACGCAACCATCAACCACTTAGGTAAGGCTGGTAGCGTTACTGTAACCAAGGACCATACCACAGTTGTTGAAGGTGGCGGCAATAAGGAACAATTAGAACAACGTATTGCCTTAATCCGTAAACAAATCGAAGAAAGCACATCTGACTATGACCGTGAAAAACTCCAAGAACGCTTAGCTAAATTAGCTGGTGGGGTAGCCGTTGTTAAAGTCGGTGCTGCAACTGAATCTGAACAAAAAGAACGTAAACTCCGCATTGAAGATGCCTTGAATGCGACCCGTGCAGCGGTTGAAGAAGGTATCGTTGCTGGTGGGGGGACTGCTCTCATGAATGTTCAAGATAAAGTTGAAAAAGCAACAGAAGCGCTGGAAGGTGACGCTGCCACAGGTGCACGTATCGTGGCACGCGCCTTAGAAGAACCTCTCCGCCAAATTGTTGAAAATGCTGGCTTAGAAGGTTCAGTTATTGTGGAACGCCTCCGTTCTAAAGACCAAGGTATTGGTTTCAATGCCCAAAACAATGAATGGGTAGATATGATTGAAGCAGGGATTGTTGACCCAACTAAGGTAACCCGTTCAGCCCTACAAAATGCTGGCTCAGTTGCCGGTCTTATCCTCTCAACAGAAAGTGTTGTTGCGGATAAGCCAGAACCTGAAGCACCAGCAGTTGATCCAAGTGCTATGGCTGGTGGCATGTACTAAGCCGCTGATTAAAGAAGAAGCAAGAACTCTCGCAAGGGGGTTCTTGCTTCTTTTTTAAGCTGCGTTGCTGAGCATACGTTCCGCTTTTGAATTTGATCGTTAAAGAGCCATGGCACCGGCTCGAGCCAAGGTCTCTCGCCTAGCGAGCTTCAAACGTCTAGTACGGCTAACGCCTACTATACGTAATTCACATTGCTTGCTTAGACATGGCTAACGATCAAATTCAAAGCTCCACTCCTGCTCAAGATTAGCTGATTAAAG
The DNA here is from genome assembly GCF_001543145.1 of Aerococcus sanguinicola. Lineage (NCBI taxonomy): Bacteria > Bacillati > Bacillota > Bacilli > Lactobacillales > Aerococcaceae > Aerococcus > Aerococcus sanguinicola. The sequence goes on from NZ_CP014160.1 coordinate 1,227,170, forward strand.
AAAAATTGCTTATTCTTTAATTCTAGAAATAAAAATGTGATCTTAAATACCAACAAAAAATCTTTTTTCGAGTCGTTTGCCTTGAAGTTTCGAAACTGAACTATTATCATAGAAGTATAAGATAAGTTGTTAAGTCAAAAGTATAAAAGAAAGAAGGAGATTTATTTTATGGCAAAATATGGTGTAGTTTTAGGATCAATTCGTAAGAATTCATTTTCTGAAGCCATTGCAAAAGGATTAGTGGCAGGTTTACCAAGTGACGCTGAAGTGACCTTTATCGAAACAGCTGACCTTCCACTCTATAGCCAAGACTATGATGAAGCAGCTGAACAACCTGCTGAATATACGCGTTTCCGTGATGAAGTGCGTGCTCAAGATGCGATTATCTTCGTGACTCCTGAACACAACCGTAGCATTCCAGCGAGCTTGAAGAATGCGATCGACTTAGGTTCTCGTCCATATGGTTCAAGCGTTTGGGAAGGCAAGCCAGCTCTTGTTGCATCACAATCACCAGCAGGTATCGGTGGTGCTATCGCTAACCATACCCTCCGTCAATCTTTAGTTTTCTTAGATATGCCAGTTATGCAACAACCTGAACTTTACATTGGAAACTCTGCTGATTACATCGGTGAAAACGGTGAAATTACAGCAGAAGATACCAAAGAATTCTTAGCAAGTGCTGGTAAAGCCTTCGCTGAATTCGCAGGAAAATTTATCTAAACTAAGTTTCAATTTAGACCTCAAGCTCCCTGATTTCGGGGAGCTTTTTTGGACCCCTCTGACTTGAATTCTCCAGTCAATTACTTGATAATGGGAACTGTAAACCCTTAACAGCAAGCTGAAGGAGGCTTTTTTGATGAAGACCTATCAAAACTATATTAACGGTGAATGGGTAGACAGCAAGTCTGGTCAATATACCGATGTAATTAATCCAACAAGTGAAGAAGTGATCGCCCAAGTTCCAACCAGTAATGCCGAAGATGTGGACAATGCAGTGGCTGCAGCTAAGGCTGCTTTTCCGTCTTGGAATGGCTTAGCTGTAGATGAACGCAAGGCCTACTTAGAGAAGGTGCTTGAAGGCCTTAAAGCGCATAAGGAAGAATTAGTCGATATTGTGGTTGAAGAGATGGGCGCCAGCAAGGCTTTTTCCCGGGATAACCAGGTGCGCAAATCGATCGGGGAATTGGAAGGAAGTCTCAAGGCCTTGGACCGCTTCAACTTCGAAGAACGTTACGATACGGCGACTGTTATTAAAGAAGGATCAGGAGTGGTTGCCTGCATTACGCCATGGAATTATCCTTTGAACCAGATCCAACGTAAGCTCACTCCAGCTCTTTTAACTGGTAATACTATCGTGGTTAAACCAGCCTCGGATACCCCCCTCACAGCCATTAAATTCATGGAAATTATTGAAGAAGCTGGCCTGCCTAAAGGGGTCGTTAACTTGATTACTGGACGGGGGAGTGAGGCCGGAGACCTTCTCGCTGGTCATGAGGATGTCGCTATTATTTCCTTTACCGGGTCAACCGAAGTCGGTCGCGGTCTCTACGATAAGGCGAGTGGTAGTATCAAGCGCCTCGTCCTTGAACTCGGCGGTAAGTCTGCTCTTATTGCCCTCAAAGGCGGCGACAAGGAACTCGCTGTGGCTAAGTCGATGAACACTGTCCTCGATAACCAAGGGCAGACTTGTGCAGCCTTGACCCGTCTCTTTGTCCCAGAAGATGAATTGGAAGACTATAAGACGGCTATCAAAGACTTCTATGACAAGGAAGTGGTCCTCGATGACCCAGCCGATGAAGCAACCAAAGTTGGCCCCATGGTTTCCGCCAAGCAAAAAGAGACCGTTGAAGACTATATCGAAAAAGGTAAGGCAGAAGGTGCTGAAGTCTTGGTAGGCGGGGGTAAAGTTGACCGGACAGGCTACTATGTGGATCCAACGGTCTTTGTCAATGTGACTAATGATATGACCATCGCCCAAGAAGAAATCTTTGGCCCTGTCCTCTGCGTGCTGACCTATACCGACACAGAAGACGCCATCAAACAAGCCAATGACTCCCCTTATGGCCTCTCTGGCGCTGTCGTTGGTCCAGAAGAAGAAGCCAAGGCAGTAGCCCGCCAATTGCGGACAGGTAACGTCTTCGTCAACGACAACCCAGGCAGCGACCAAGCACCATTCGGCGGCTACAAAATGTCTGGCTTAGGCCGCGAAAAAGGCTACTACGGCCTAGAAGACTACGTCGAAATCAAAGCCATCTTTGAAAATTAAAGGGTGTGAGACTTGGCGGTTAGACTCGGATGATTGGAGCAATTAAGAATAAGAGCGAAGCATTCGCTCGTTTCTTAATTGTGAAATCACTCCGAGTTTGCCAAGTCGAACCCAACTAGGAAAGGGTGTGAAGGCTAGCGGGAGAAATAGACCTCTGGAGCCAAAAGCCAGAGAAGACTGAAAGTCTTCGACGGATTTTGGTGAAGAGGAGCTATTTCTGCTAGCCTGAACCCGACTAAAGGGTGTGAGCAGTTGCGCCCAGACTTGGATGACTGGAGCCCAAGCGAAAAAGAGCGGCTTTAGCCGATCGTTCCGATTGGGTGAAGTCACTTCAAGTCTGCAACTGCGAACCCGACTAGATAAGGGTGTGAGGGAGCGCGGTCAGAAGTGAACCTCTGGAGCAAAGCGACAAAGAAAACTAAAAGTCTTCGGCGACGCTTTGTGAAGAGGAGCCACTTCTGCCAGACCAAACCCTTTCTATCCCAAGGCTCCAACTGAAGTAGAAGTTGGGGCCTTTTATAATGGCTTTTCACTTGTAGCTGCTGGCAAATAGGATTCTTTAAGCAGCTTTTCTCAATCAATCTTGCACCTGGGCCGAACTTTGTTTATGATTAAGCATAAGACTTAAAAAGAATGGAGTGGCAAAGATGGCAATTTGGTCGAATGACTTTCATGACGCGATGTCAGAAGCGGCTTATCAATTTAATCAATCAATTCAAGTGGATGATAGACTGCTGGATGCTGACCTGCAGGGTTCAATGGCCCACGCAAAGATGCTGGGGGCCCAGGGAATTATTGAAGAAGCGGAAGCGGAGGCGCTCTACCAGGAACTGGGGCAGATGCGAGAAGACTACCGTGACGGCAAGCTAGCCATTGACTATGAGGAAGAAGATGTCCATAGTTTTATTGAAGCGGAATTGACCCGGCGCTTAGGGAATACAGGCAAGAAGGTTCACACCGGCCGAAGCCGGAACGACCAGGTTGCCACCGCCCTGAAGATCTATGTTCGAGATGAGATTGAGGTCCTCTGCAGCCTCTTGGAGGATGCCATGCTGGGCTTTGCTAAGAAGGCCCTCCAGCATACGGAAAGCATCATGCCGGGCTATACCCACCTACAGCGGGCCCAACCCATTACTTATGGCCACTATTTGATGGCCTATGCGGAAATGCTTCTGCGGGACTATGGCCGCTTGCAGGATGTGGGTAAGCGGATTGATTTAACCATGCCACTGGGGGCTGGTGCCTTGGCGACCTCTTCTTTCCCCTTGAACCGCGATTTAACGACGGAACTCTTGGACTTCTTGACCCCATCGGCCAATAGTTTGGATGCGGTTTCTGACCGTGATTACAGTATTGAAATGCTGAGTGCCCTCTCGATTCTGGCCATGCATCTCAGCCGGTATGCGGAAGAGACGATTCTTTGGGCCAGTCAGGAGTTTCATTTCATTCACCTGAAAGATTCCTTCTCAACCGGGTCATCCATTATGCCCCAGAAGAAGAATGCCGATATCCATGAATTGATGCGCGGAAAGACGGGGCGGGTCTATGGCGACCTCGTTAACGTTCTTACCCTGATGAAGGGCCTCCCTCTCGCCTATAACAAGGATATGCAGGAGGAAAAAGAAGCCCTCTTCGACGCTATCGATACCATGAAGATGATGGTGAGCCTCCTACCTGCCATGTTGGAAGCAACGATTGTGGATGTGGATGCCATGTATGCTGCTTGTGGTCAAGGCTTCTTGAATGCGACAGACTGCGCCGACTATTTGGCTGCTAAGGGAATGCCCTTCCGTGATGCCTACCAAATTACCGGTAACATCCTTCAATATTGCAGCGAAAAGAACCTAACCCTAGAAGACCTCTCCTTGGAAGACTATAAGCGCTATGCGGATGACTTTGAAGAAGATATCTTTGACGCAATCGACTTGAAAGCCTGCGTCTACCGGCGTAATGTTCTGGGTGGGCCAGCCCCTGAACGGGTAGAAGAACATGCCCAAGCCCTCTGCCAAGCCCTCGAGCGGTCTTAGGATAAGTCCTAAAATAATTTAGCAAAGTTCAGTTGACATTTGATATAGCCGTGATATAATAACAATTAAATTAAAGTACTCTCATAAAAGAGATGCGGAAGAGTAGCAAAGTCCCTGAGTAAAGCGAGCAGGTGGTGGTGGAAGGCCTGTCTGAAGACTGTGTGAAGCGCGCCGCATAAGCTCGACTAGATAAGATAAACTAGTCCGTGTCCGAGCGTTAATCGGCTAGAGATGTTGGCTTTGCCAGCAAGTAGAGTGGTACCGTGGATGCTTATTAACTCCGCCTCTTCAGATTGGAAGAGGCGGTTTTTTTATATTTAAGGAGGAGTATATAAATGGCAGAGAAGGAAGTAAAGAAGGTTTTAATGGCGTATTCAGGTGGTTTGGATACTTCCGTCATTATTCCTTGGATCAAGGAAACTTATGGGGATGACGTTGAAGTGATCGGGATGACCGCTAATGTCGGCCAAGAAGAAGACTATGAATATTTAAAGAAGAAAGCTGTCAATTGCGGGGCTTCTAAATTATATGTCGAAGACCTCCGCGAAGAATTTATTACAGATTATATCTATCCTGCCATGCGGGCTGGGGCTAAGTATGAAGGCAAGTATCTCTTAGGGACTGCCTATGCGCGTCCACTGATTGCCAAGCGGATGATTGAAATCGCCCATGAAGAAGGCTGCGATACCATCGTCCATGGCTGTACCGGTAAGGGGAATGACCAAGTGCGTTTCGAGCTCGGCTTGCGTGAATTCGATCCAACCATTCAAATTATTGCCCCATGGCGGATCTGGGATATTCAATCCCGGGAAGACGCGTTTGACTATGCCGAAGCGCACAACGTTCCGCTACCGATCACCCGTGAGACGAATTATTCTAAGGATGAAAACCTCTGGCACCTCTCCCATGAAGGCTTGGACTTGGAAGATCCTAGCCAGCAGCCTAAACTAGATGATATCTTAGAATTAGGGGTGTCACCTCAACAAGCACCAGATGAGAGCACCTATGTGACCATCGATTTTGAAGCAGGGAACCCTGTCGCTGTGGATGGTGAAAAATTGGATCCTATCGCCTTAGTTGAAAAATTAAACGAACTTGGCGGAGCCAATGGGATTGGCATCCTCGATATTGTTGAAAACCGTCTCGTCGGCATGAAGTCTCGGGGCGTTTATGAAACACCAGGTGGCCACATCATCTACCATGCCCATGAAAAATTGGAAGAATTATGTTTAGACCGCGATACCTTACAGTTTAAACAAGTCCTTGCCCATAAATATGCGGAATTAGTGTATAATGGCTTGTGGAATTCACCTCTACGCAAGGCCCTCCAACAGTTTGTGGATGAAACCCAAAAACACGTCACTGGCCAAGTCAAGTTAGAGCTTTACAAGGGCAATGTCATTGATGCGGGAACTACCAGCCCTTACTCCCTTTATAATGAAGAACTCGCAACCTTTGACGAAGATGATATCTACAACCAAAATGATGCTGAAGGTTTCATTAAGCTCTTCGGACTTCCACAAACCGCACGGGTACTTGCTGAAAAAGAATGGAAAAAGGACGGCAAAATTTAATGAAAAAACTATTTAAGTATAGCCTGCAGGTCCTCATGGCCTTTGTCCTCGCCTTTAGCCCACTATTGGCGGGAACGGGGGCCTTGGTCCAAGCGGCTGAAGACCAGCCAGCGGCATCGGGGCAAGTAGCAGGCAACGACCAATTACTCGATGAAATTAAGAAGCGGGGCGTCATTAAGCTAGGTGTCAGCCCTGATTATCCACCCTTTGAGTTCTTGACTCGTGAAGGTGGCGAGAACAAAACCAAGGGAATCGATATCTCCCTAGCGGAAAAGTTTGCTGATGACCTCGGCGTTAAGCTGGAAATTGTAAATATGGAATTCTCCAGCCTGATGTCCTCACTAGAAACCGGCAACATCGATATGATTATCTCAGGGATGACCTATACCGAGGAACGGGATAAGTCCGTAGACTTCACCAAACCCTACGAGAATGCTGGCCAATCCCTTGTTATCCGCAAAGATGATACGGACAGACTCAAAGATAAGGATAGTTTCGTAGAAGGAACGGTGGTGGGGGTCCAACAGGGGTCTTACCAAGAAGACCTGGCTAAGGCCCATATGCCTAAAGCTAAACTCCTTACCATGCAACAGGTTCCTGACCTGCTCAGTGCCCTAGGAACCAAGCAAGTCGATGGGGTCTTAGTTGATGAAATTATGGCCCGGACTGCGACCAAGGGCAATGACCAGTTGACTTATGTCGACGCTAAAGTCCCACGGGAAGAAAATGATGGCAAGGCGGTCGTTATTCCCGAGAACCAACCGAGCCTAGGGGAAGCGATCAACCATACGATTGATGAAGTGGTTGAACAAGACTTGGTCAACCAATGGGCGGATGAAGCCGCGGACCAATTAGCCGATACCGACAATGTGGACTGGATGCAGTATTGGCCTTTCTTCTGGGACGGCATTAAGATGACCCTCTTAATCTCCATCCTATCGATTGTCTTCGGGATGATCCTAGGCTCCCTCCTTGCCGTGATGCGGATTTCTAACCTGAAATTTCTCTCTGGTATTGCAGGAGCCTATGTCGAATTTGTTCGGGGAACACCTCTGATGATCCAAGTTCTCTTTATCTTCCTGGGGGTTGGGGGCTTACTCGGTATTAGCCCATTGGTGGCTGGTTTGATTGCTGTTTCCCTCAACTCAGGAGCCTATATTTGTGAGATTATCCGTGGGGGCCTCCAGTCCGTTCCTAAAGGCCAGGCGGAAGCCGCTCGGTCTCTCGGTTTGGACTACAAGACAACTTTGCGGAAGATTATCTTCCCACAATCCCTGCGCTCCATTTGGCCTTCATTAGGGAACGAATTCGTGACCTTGATTAAGGAATCTTCTATTGTATCGACCATTGGGGTAGCCGAATTAACCTTCCAAACCCGGGCCGTTACCAGCCAGACTTACCAAGGCATTATCCCACTCTTTATCTCCATGGTGATCTACTTCATTATCACCTATGCCTTAACCAAGCTCTTGAACCATTACGAAAAACAAATGAACGCGAAGTATAATTAATGGGTGTGAGCACAGGCGTTCCAAAAGGGATGACTGGAGGCAAAGAGGCTAAAAGCGGCTTTAGCCGATTGTTCCACTTTGTTGAAGTCACTCCCTTTCCGCATCCTCGAATCCGACTAAACAGAGTGCGAGCAAGAGCAAGTATCTCAAACAGAATTTTTGAATCAAACAAAAAACTGGGCCTGGTCCCAGTTTTTTTGCTATTTACAGTCGCTTGACTTGTTAACTTCTTTAAAAATTGGTTACAAATCGGGAATACTTTTGCATTGAAAAATGAAACATGCTATCGTAGTGTAGATATAATATTGCGATAAATATTAACGGAGGAGATTGACTTGAAGAAGAATAAGAAGAAAAAGTTCAATTGGCAAAGAGTTTTAGTTGTCGCCGTATCTCTCTTCTTGATTGGGGGCGTGGGCGTCTATGCCGCCTTGCAGCAGGAACCTGTTCAAACCGCTATTGAAGACCACAAGGAGAGTGGGGCAGAGAAAGCTGTCGCCGATCTCTACTTTGATGAAGCAAAGATGTTCTTAGCTGAAGATATCAGTCAAGAAGATATCGAAGCGGCTAAAGAAGATGTGGCTAACTTGAAGGATGAAGAAGGGATTAAGGGGCAATTACAAGGCGATTTGGAAGATGTCCAAAAACGCTATGATGTCCAAAATGCGACCAACAATCTCTTTGAAAAGACCAAGGACAAGCAGCCGCTCAATGGGGCAACCTTACAAAAATGGGTCATTATCAAGGATGGCTTGAAGAAGGCTGATGTTGATAAGGTTAAAAACCAACATAAAGCTGCCTTGGAATCTAAGGAAGATGGCCTCTACGGGACGCTAGCTGACCTTGTGAAGACAGCTGAAGAACAAGCTGACAAGTTCGAGAAATTTACTAAGACCTTAAACGACTTGAAATCTGATAAGTCTTTAAAACATGAAGACTTACAAAAAGAATTGGATAAGTTGCGTGAGGAAGCTGAGAAGGAAGAAAATCCTTATGTGACCGCCAAGATGTTAGATATGATCAGTCAAGTAGATGAAGACTTAACGGAACGGATCAGCCAAGCTGAAATTGACCAAGCCCGCAAGTCTGGTGCTTCACAAGATCAAATTAAGAAGTTAGAAGAAGAAGCTAAGAAGGCCCAAGACCAAGCCCGTGAACGGAGCGATCGTCTCCAAAAACAAGCGAATGAAGCGCGTCAACAAGCGACCCAATCTAACCGCAACCAAAGTCAAAATGTGGGCAACCGGGGCAGCCAACGTGTGACCCCGCCAAGCTCTCGTCCAGCTTCTAATAATAATAACGCAAACAACAATAATAATCGTCAAAATCAAAACAACAATAACGACAAGAAGGATGACAAGAAGCAAGAGGAAAGCAAGGCACCAAGCAAGCAAGAAAATAATGCCAACTCAAACAATAACGGGGGCAAAAAAGAAGAAACTAAGCCAAGCGCCAGCTCTTCTGCCGTCTCTTCTCAACCGCTGAATCCAAACCAAGGCTCAGCCAGCCCATCAACGTCTTCACCTTCTTCTACAAATCAAGGCGGAGCGACGAACCCACAACCATCACCAGAACCACAACCTGAAACGCCAGCTCCAGCTAATCCAAACAATGGTGGAACAGCTGACCAAGGCGGTAGTGTTGAAGGTGGAAACGCCGAGACAGGTGCTGCTGCTAGCTAAGTTTAATTTTTAATAATTTGAAAATATTTGATAAATAGCTGCTTGAACTATGGGAATTATGCTAAGATACCATATAGTAGAACAGCTTGAGGGGCGGTTTGAACCGTCCCTTTTTCTTAGGAGGATCATTATGCAAAGAAACGGCGAATGGACCAATTGGTATCGGGTCATTATTGGGGCAACTGAGGCCCTGATCTTACTGATATCTTATTTTATTTCATTCTTTATCCGCTATGGCCGTTACGTTCCCTTACGCAATTTCCAAGCTTTCCAGGGGGCGATTCCGTGGATTTTAATTATCTTTATTGTCTTTAACTTATTGTTCGGGATCTATGTCCTCTACAATAAGTCCAAGGGGGATATTTTCTTTATCACCTTGATTATCCAGGCCTTATTGGCTGTGGTTGCCATGGTCTTGAGTTTCGTGGGGCGTTGGTTTGCCTTCCCCCGCTCAGTGATTTTGATTGACTTTTTTGTGTCAACCCTCTTGATCTATGCCTTCCGGGCTCTAGTCTTTAGTATGTACCGCCGCTATGCCAGCAATAAGCGGGTGATGATTGTAGGTGAGGAGGAAGAAGTTTTCCCAGCCATCTATAATTTTAAGTCGTCTAAGTCTACCCGGCATATCGTGACCCATGTGGTGATCGACCACTACTATGAGAACGTGAAAGCTCGTTTGGATGAATTTGATATTGTTTACCTAGCTTCACAGATTGAAGAAGAGGAAAAACTCCGCCTCTATTCTCTCTTGATGGCGGAAGATAAGAAGCTCTTCCTTAACTCCAAGTTTGAAAACTTAGTCATGGTTAACCCTAATATCATGAACTTTGAAGATGAGTCGATTATTGAAACCTCTGACTTCAAGATTCCAGCAGACCAGGCCCTGATTAAGCGCCTCTTGGATATTATCGTTTCCCTTGTCCTTTTGATCATTGCTTCCCCGATCATGCTGGTAACGGCCCTCTTAGTGAAGCTCACCTCTAAAGGCCCCGTCTTTTACCGGCAGACGCGGATTACCAAGGGCAACCGCGAATTTGAAATCTATAAGTTCCGGACGATGACAGCGACCGCGGAGGACAGCACAGGACCTGTGATTGCAACCAAAAATGATGCAAGAATCACAGGAATCGGAAAGTACCTGCGCTCCCTGCGTATCGATGAGTTGCCTCAATTATTCAATATCTTGAATGGAGATATGTCTCTAGTGGGGCCACGTCCTGAACGTCCCTTCTTTGTTGAGCAATTCCAAGAACAAAACCCTCACTATTACCTCCGCCATAATGTACCAGCTGGCCTAACCGGTTATGCCCAGGTCTACGGCAAGTATGCGACGGACTTTAACAGTAAGCTCAACTTTGACTTGATCTATATCAAGACTTATTCCATTATCCTAGACTTCAAGATCCTATTACAGACGATCAAAATTCTCTTCGACAAGGTCTCCTCTTCCGGAGTAGACGAAGAAAGCAAACAAGTCGTAGACCGCGAAGCCATCCAAAAAATGAACATCCAAGTCATAGACTAAGGGTGTGAGAGGATGCGTTAGAAAGGGATCTCTGGAGCAAAAAAACTGGAGAAGTCTGAAAGACTTCGAAAGATTTTTGTGAAGAGGAGCCACTTCTGCTTGACTGAACCCGACTAAAAGGGTGATAACTAAGGTGATTGTTTATCTTTTGTTCATTAAAGAGAAATCCAAAATCTTGTAACGTCAATAAAAAAGAAAGCAGTAGCTTTTTTAAGTATTTATCGCTTCTATTTGACTATCTCCGTTTCAGGTTTAGTGGTTAGTAATTAAAGAAAAGTTTTGATATTAGTTACTTGTGAGCAGTAGTGGAGCTTTGAAGTTGATCGTTAGCCATGAAAAATCAAGCGTTGTGAATTACGGATAGTCGGCGTCAGCCGTTACTAGCCGTTTGAAGCACGCTAGGCGAGAGACCTTGGCTCGAGCCGGTGCCATGGCTTTTTAACGATCAACTTCAAAGCGGAACGAATGCTCACCAACGCGTTTTGGGAAAAAAACTTAAGAAAGAGCCTGGACTTGTGTCTCCGGCTCTTTCTTTTTTCTGTTTTTTGATTTTTATAAGCTAGCTAGATAGCTTAGGATTGGCTTTTTTGCGACAAAGTTAGGGTGAAGTGTTATAATGATAGAAAAATGACAAACAGAGGTGCCCTTATGAATTATCCAGATGACAGTTTAACCCTACATACTGACCTCTATGAGATCAATATGATGAAGACCTATTGGGAAAGTGGCAAGGCTGAACAGTTTGGGGTTTTTGAAATTTATTTCCGTAAGAATCCCTTCAATAATGGTTATGCTATCTTTGCGGGTCTGGAACGGGTGATCGATTATATTAAGAATTTACGCTTTACTGATTCAGATATCGCTTATTTAAGGGAGACAGTAAACTACCCTGATGCCTTCTTAGATTACTTAAAGGACTACCGCTTTCAAGCGACAGTCCGGTCCATGGTGGAAGGGGAGCTCTGCTTCGCCAATGAACCGCTGATTCAGATAGAGGGGCGCTTGGTGGATTGCCAATTAGTAGAAACCGCGCTCTTAAATATTGTGAACTTCCAAACCCTGATTGCAACCAAGGCTGCTCGCATCCGTACGGTTTGTGGTGACGATGGCCTGGCAGAGTTCGGTGCACGCCGGGCTCAAGAGATGGATGCTTCAGTTTGGGGGGCACGGGCTGCTTATATTGGCGGCTTTGATTCGACTTCTAATGTTCGGGCAGGCAAGACCCTAGGCGTTCCTATCTCAGGGACCCATGCCCATGCTATGGTTCAATCCTTCCAGAGCGATTATGAGGCCTTCAAGGCTTATGCCCAATCCCACAAGGACTGCGTATTCTTAGTGGATACCTATGATGTGATGAATTCTGGCGTCCCAGCGGCAATTCGTGTGGCCGATGAGATGGGCGATCAGATTAACTTTATTGGGGTTCGCTTGGATAGTGGGGACTTGACCTATCAATCCAAACGTGTCCGGACCATGCTCGATGCAGCAGGTTATGAAGATGCCATCATCGTCGCCTCCAATGACTTAGATGAAAAGACCATCCTTAACTTGAAGATGCAGGGGGCTAAGATTGATTCTTGGGGTGTCGGAACGAAGTTAATTACTTCCTTCGATCAAGCTGCTCTCGGGGCTGTTTACAAGCTCTGCTCCATGGAAGATGAAAATGGTAATTTGATTCCTACTATGAAGATCTCAAGCTCACCTGAAAAAACCACTACCCCAGGTGACAAGCAGGTTTGGCGCATTACACGCAATTCAGATGGTAAGTCGGAAGGGGATTATGTCGCGCTTAAACACGAACGCCCCGACCAATTGGATGAGCTCTTTATGTTCCATCCTACCTATCCTTATATCAATAAAACCGTCGTTGACTATACAGCGCGTCCGCTCTTGCAGACGATTTTTGACAAGGGGGAATTGGTCTATGACCAGCCTGAATTAGATGAGATAAAAGATTATACCAAAGGACGGCTAGACTCACTGTGGGATGAGTATAAGCGGATTTTGAACCCAGAGCAGTATCCGGTTGACCTCTCCCAAGAACTTTACGATTTGAAGATGAACAGCATTAAAGAGATTAAAGCCAAGATTAAAGCAGATATAGAGGCAGGTAAAGGAGGAGCATAATGCGTCCATTACAAGCACATATTATCGACCAGCTTTGTGTTAAGCCAAGCATTGATGTGGAGGCAGAGATCCGTCAATCAATTGACTTTATTAAGGCTTATTTTAAAAAGCATCCTTTTTTCAAGACCCTAGTTCTAGGGATTAGCGGGGGCCAAGATTCGACCTTAGTGGGCCGGCTCTGCCAGCTAGCCATGGAAGAATTGCGCGAAGAGACGGGCCGGCAAGACCTTCGCTTCATTGCAGTCCGCCTTCCTTACGGCCAACAGTTGGACGAGGATGATGCCCAGAAGGCTTTGGATTTTATCCAGGCTGACCAGGTGTTGACCGTCAATATTAAGCCAGCTGTGGATGCCCAAGTTGAGGCTCTCGAAGCAGCAGGGCTTGAGATCACGGACTTCAATAAGGGGAACATCAAGGCTCGCCAGCGGATGATTAGCCAATTCGCCATTGCTGGAGCTGATAAGGGGATTGTAGCCGGTTCTGACCATGCGGCTGAAGCAGTCACAGGTTTTTATACCAAGTTCGGTGATGGGGCAGCGGATATCATGCCTATCTGGCGGCTCAACAAACGCCAGGGGGCAGCCTTGCTCCAAGCGCTCGGGGCAGAGCCTCGCCTCTATGAAAAAGTGCCAACCGCAGACTTAGAAGACGATAAACCGGGCCAAGCCGATGAAGAAGCCCTCGGTGTCTCCTACCAGGCCATTGATGACTACCTAGAAGGAAAGGACCTTGCTGAAGCCGATGCTGAACGTATTGAACAACTTTACCAATCTAGCCAGCATAAGCGAGAGCTGCCGGTCAATGTCTATGACCAGTGGTGGCGTTAAAGACTTGTATATTAGAAATTAATTTATCGATAGAAGAACCCCTGCCAGGCGATCTTTAAGCCTAGCAGGGGTTCTCGTCTTTTTAGCTGTGTCTTATGATTTGTCGATTCTCTGATTGATTGCTTTAATTTGTTTGCTATAGTAGAAGTAGTAGCCTAGGGCAATGAGGAGAAAAATCAAGCTAAATTGTAGGCTAGCCGAGAGAATGATGTCCCAAGTCAGAGGGAACCAGTGATTCCATGCGGCTAGGCCGAGGAAGGTTAGCAGGCTTAAAGCCAGGTGGAAGAAGCCGGCTAAGAGGGGGCTGAGCTTGTCAATTTGGTAGAGGACAGAGCCGCCACCGCAGACGCAACCGACCAGGCTCCAGCTGATTAACATTTTAAGATAAACGGGGGAGGAAGTATAGATGGCACCCATGACAGCAAAGATAACCATACTGATAAAGATTCCTTGTAAGCTTCGATGAATAAATTCTTTCATAGTGGGGGCTCCTTTCATAAGCCAAGTTTTTCTTTAAACTGCTGGAGAAAACGACGGCTGATTAGAATTTTTTTCTGGTTACTGAGCTGGGCGTACATGTTACCAGAAAAGGCCAATTCTAAACTTTGAATGGCGTCTAGACGGACCAAGCTATAGCGGCTCGCCCGCAGGTAATCGCCCTTTGGCAAGAGACTTTCTAGCTTCTTTAGGCTGAGTCGGCAAGGATAGGTCTTATCCTTGGTCCAGATCGTTAGTTCTCCTTGGTTGATTTCTGCATAGAGGATGTCAGGGATGGCTAATACTTGGTAAGTGTCTTGGCTCTTGATCGTCAAGCGGTCAGTCTGCTGCTGGCCTTCTAGCTGGTAGAGCAGGTCAGAAGTTCGGTCTAGCCATTGACTATCAGAGGCGCGTAAAATTACTTGGTGTTTATCTTCGTCTTGGTCAAGGATACGCTGGATGACCAGTTTTTCTACTGTCATAGAAGTTCTCCTCCTTTCTGACCTTAGTATAGGCTAGAAGAGGCAAAAAGTCGTCCCGTTTTAGACGAGCGGTTGTTTTTAAGTCGTGAGTGGTAAAAAGGCCATAATAAAATCCCCCAGATTCACTCCGTTCTGGGGGATTTGTTGTGTTTTAGGCTTTGGCTTGGCGTCTTGCTCCAGTCATTCAAGTCTGGGTGCAACTGCTTACACCCTGTGCAGTCGGGTTCGACTTGGCAGACTCGGAGTGATTTCACAAGTCAGAAACGAGCGAATGTTTCGCTCTTATTCTGACTTGCTCCAATCATCCGAGTCTAACCGCCAAGTCTCACACCCTTAGATTTTCCAGATGTCTTGGTTGTAGTCTTGGATGGTGCGGTCGGATGAGAAGTAGCCGGCTTGGGCGATGTTGATGAGGGCTTTTTTGGTCCAACTTTCTTGGTCTTCGTAGTCGGCGTAGACTTTTTCTTTGACGTCGATGAATTCTTCAAGGTCAATGAGGGCCATGAACCAGTCCTTGTACTTGATGTCTTCATGGAGGCGGTAGAGGCGGTCGTGCTGGCCGAGCGCTAGGAGTTCGTCGCTTACAATGAAGTCAACTAAAGGTTTGATGCGTTCACGGTGGTAGTAGTCAGCCAAGTGCCGGTGGTAGTCGCCGGTTTCATACAGCTTGACAATGGTTTCACTGTCTTGACCGAAGATGTAGATGTTGTCTTCACCCACGCGTTCGGCAATCTCAACATTGGCCCCGTCTAGGGTACAAATGGTGAGCGCCCCATTGAGCATGAATTTCATATTGCCGGTCCCGCTGGCTTCTTTAGAGGCCAAGGAAATTTGTTCTGAAATGTCTGCTGCTGTGATGAGCTTCTCGGCGCTAGTCACATTGTAGTTTTCAACCATGATAACTTGGAGGTAAGGGCTCACTTCTGGATCCTTAGCGATTAATTCAGATAAGCAGAGGATCAGATGGATAATGTCCTGGGCAATGGTATAAGCTGGAGCTGCCTTGCCGCCAAATAGGATGGTAATTGGGGTGCTTGGCAGATTCCCGGCTTTAATATCCAAGTATTTGTGGATGATGTAGAGGGCTAGCATCTGCTGGCGTTTGTATTCATGGAGTCGCTTGATTTGGACATCGATAATGGCATTATCGTGTAATTGGACGCCTTGCTGGTCAGACAGGTATTCTTGGAGTTGGAGTTTATTGTGGTGCTTGATCTCTTGGAGGCGTTTCAAGCTATCTGCCTGGTCAATTTCTTTTTCAAAAGCTGTCAAGTCGGCATCCTTATGCCAATCTTGGCCAATCTTTTCATCCAGTAACTGGGTGAGCTCGGGATTGGCTGCCATGATCCAGCGGCGGAAGGAAATACCATTCGTCTTGTTATTAAATTTGTCTGGATAAAGCTCATAGAAAGGCTTGAGCTCAGAATTCTTCAGGATCTCGGTGTGGAGCTTGGCGACGCCGTTAGTTGAGAAGGAGAAGTGGATAGCGATGTGGGCCATATGAGCGCGGTCATCTTGGTCAATAATTTGAACCGCTTCTTTGTCTGGGTAGCGCGATCTAATTTCTTCATCCAATTGACGGATAATCTTGGCAATTTCAGGTACCACTTCGTCAATATAAGCCATGGGCCACTTTTCGAGGGCTTCGGCGAGGATCGTGTGGTTGGTGAAGGCAACGGTCTTTTCAATGACAGCTAGGGCTTCCTTGAATTCAAAACCATGGTATGTGGTTAAGAGGCGGACAAATTCCGGAATAATGAAAGCCGGGTGGGTGTCATTGATTTGAACCACGGCATAGTCATAGAGGTCGTGGAGGTCGCTGCCCTTGGCCTTCGCTTCTTCAATAATCAGTTGAGCAGCATTGGACACCATGAAATATTGTTGGTAGATACGTAAGAGGTTACCCACGTAGTCTGAATCATCTGGGTAGAGGAAGAGGGTCAGGTTTTGCGGGATATTCATCTTATCAAAGTTGATGCTGTCCGCTTCAATAATATCGGAAGTTACGGATTCCAAGTCGAAGAGGCGGAGGCGGTTATGGGCTTTTTGTTCAAAACCTGGAATTTCAATTTCATAGAGGCTGGATTTGAAGTTGAAGTGGCGGAAGGGAATCTCATAAGAGGTCTCTGTCTTCACTAACCAATTCGGATGGTTGAGCCATTCATCAGGCACAGAGGCTTGTTGGTTGTCGCGGAAGACTTGGCGGAAGAGACCGAAGTGATAATTTAAGCCAATCCCGTCGCCATTAATCCCTAAAGAGGCAATGGAATCGAGGAAGCAGGCAGCTAGACGGCCTAGGCCACCATTCCCAAGAGAGGGTTCAGTTTCAGCTTTTTCTACGTCATGGAGTGACTTACCATTGGCCTCAAGGACTTGGCTGACTTCATCATAGAGGCCAAGGTTGATGAGGTTGGTGGTCAGAAGTTTCCCTACTAGGAATTCAGCTGAGATATAGTAGAGCTTCTTCTTCCCTTGGTTGACAGGGGAGTTAATCATTTGTTCTTGAACATAGTCAAGTAGGACCTTATAAGTTTCTGCGTCAGAGAGATTGGCAAGGTCCTTCTTGAAGAGCTCCTTAGCGTGTTGTTCTAATGCGTGCATGTTAGTCTCCTTTGTTTGTAATACTTGTGCCTAACTTAAATTTAGGATTTGCACGGAAGTAGGTTTCCGTTAAGTCTGTCAATTGTTCATAAACATCAGCTGTTAGGGCATCTTCTGCCATGCGCCATTGCCAATTGCAACCGATGGTGGAGGGCGTATTCATCCGAGCGCGGTTGCCCAGATTTAATAAATCCTGCATGGTATAGATCGCGATTTGACTGCTTGAAGCAGCAATTCCCCGGTTGAGGGCATGGGAGGCTGCTTCGCCTTTTCTTCGATTTAAGTAAGCGTCCACTTGATCGCGTTGAGATTGGTTAGCGCTTTCTTCGTACCAACCGCGTGCGGTCTCATTATCGTGGGTTCCTACATAAGCTATTGTATTGGCAGAATAGTGATGTGGCAAGTCTAAACTGTCTGTTTTTCCGTTAAAAGCAAATTGTAAAATTTTCATTCCAGGATAGCCAGTCGCTTCCCGCATTTCAATGACTTCATCGGTCATAAATCCTAAATCTTCAGCAATAATTGCTAGGTCACCAAGGGCGTCCTTTAAGGCTTTGAAGAGCTTTAGACCCGGTCCCTTGGTCCAGTGGCCTGAAGCGGCAGTTTCAGAACCATAAGGCACCTCCCAGAAGGACTCAAAGCCGCGGAAGTGGTCGATGCGAACAATATCGTACATTTCAAAGCTCTTGGCCATGCGCTGGATCCACCATTGGTAGCCCTGGTCAGCCATATAGTCCCAGTCATAAATCGGGTTCCCCCAGTACTGGCCAGTATCTGAGAAATTATCGGGTGGCGTTCCCGCAACGGTCAAGGGATCTTTATTGGCATCCGTTTTGAACATAGCTGGCTGGGTCCACATTTCAACGCTGTCACGGGCCACATAGATGGGCATGTCGCCAATGATCTGGATATGCTTTTGATTGGCGTAGGCCTTGAGAGCTTCCCATTGCTTGAAGAAGAAGTACTGGGTAATCAGGTGGTAGTTATAGCAGTCGGCGTGGTCCCAGCAGAGGGTCTTGACCTGGTCTATTTGATAGGTCCGGTAGGCTTCTGGCCAATCGTACCAGGCCTTTAAGTCGAAAGATTCTTTGACGGTCATGTACTGGCAGAAAGCTTCCAGCCAATCCTGGTTACTTTGGACAAAGTCTTTGAAGTCTCGGCTCTTGTCTTTCTTGTCTTTTTGGAAGGCGGCGACGGCTTTTTCCAGGAGGGGACGGCGGACCCTGAAGATGCGCCCATAGTCCACGACTTCCGGATTCTCAGCAAATGACAGATCTTCGAGATCAGAAGCTTTTAGGTAGCCTGCTTCAACTAAACGGTCGAAGTCGATCAGATGGGTGTTGCCGGCAAAGGCCGAAAAGGATTGGTAGGGGGAGTCCCCGTAACTCGTTGTGGTCAGAGGTAGGATCTGCCAGTAAGATTGCTTGCATGCACTTAAAAAATCGACGAATTCATAGGCAGCCCGGCCGAAACTGCCGATGCCATAGGGGCTGGCTAAGGATGTAATATGTAGTAAAACCCCGCTTGTTCTTTCCATAAAGAAGCCTCCCAATCTAAAATTTTGATAATATGATGGCGTTTACAAACTCATTATAGTAAACTTAGACCATAAGCGCAAACGTTTTCTTAAATAAATAGAAAGGTGCCGAATATGACTGTAACTATTAAAGATATTGCCAAGGCCTCAGGGGTTGCTCCTTCGACGGTCTCTCGGGTGATTGCTGATAACCCAGCTATTAGCCAAGCTACCAAGGAGAAAGTTCGCCAGGTGATGGCTGACCTCCACTACTATCCCAACTACAATGCTCGACGCTTAGCCAGCCGCAAGTCGCGAACGGTAGGGATTGTCCTCCCGGCGGCTAGTGATGCTTTCTACCACAATCCCTTCTTTCCTACGGTTCTCAGAGGGATTAATGAAGCAGCAAGCCAGGCCCAGTATGCTCTCCTCTTATCGACAGGAGAGGGGGACCAGACGCGCTTAGATCATCTTCAGAATATGATCCTTGGTAAGCAAGTGGAAGGGCTCATCTTCCTCTATGCTAGCCGTGAAGATCCTCTCTTGCAATTTGCTCTTAGCCAGGACTGTCCCCTAGTCGTGATCGGTAACCTGCCTGGAATCGATGTGAACCGGGTCGACAATGATAACCCGGCCATCGCCTACCAGGCTACCCGCCACTTAATTAAGCGAGGGGCGAAGAAACTTGCCTTT
Organism: Aerococcus sanguinicola; assembly: GCF_001543145.1. Classification (NCBI taxonomy): domain Bacteria; kingdom Bacillati; phylum Bacillota; class Bacilli; order Lactobacillales; family Aerococcaceae; genus Aerococcus; species Aerococcus sanguinicola. Next base: position 1,246,478 of record NZ_CP014160.1, read on the forward strand.
ATTGGTGGCGACCCCAAGCAGCAGTTCGTTAAAGAACGTTTGGCTGGCTTCAGCCAGGCCATGGAAGAGGCCGGTTTAGACCTAGCAGACGGGGCAGTTTATAATGATTTGCCCTTCCTCCAGTCCCCCGGTTATGAGCTAGCGCGTCGAGAACTACTTAAAAAAGACTTTGATGCTTTTGTCTTTGCTGACCAACTATTGGCAGAGGGGGCCTACCAAGCCATGCGGCAGTTAGGCCTTGATCCATCTTGGATGGTAACTTTTAAAGCCTATAGTGATCCGGATTTGGGCCAAATCGAGGGCTATCCCTACTTTGATCTCCACAGCCAGGACTTGGGCTACCAGGCCATGCAGGTACTTCTAGAAGTCCTCGCTCAAGCAGAAGATGCTCACTGTCACCGCTATATCTACCAATGTGTGACGAGTGACTTTATCTCTAACGAGTAGGTGACTTAGGGGAGGCTTGTTTCAGTGAAGGAAAGTTAACCGCGCACCCTCACACCCTTCCTAGTCGGGTTCGGTCGCGCAGAAGCAGCTCCTCTTCACAAAGCCCCGCTGAAGACTTGCAGTCTTCTCTGGGTCTTTGCTCCAGAGGTCCGCTTCTAACCGCGCCCTCACACCCTTATCTAGTCGGGTTCGACTTGGCAAACTCGGAGTGATTTCACAATTAAGAAACGAGCGAATGTTTCGCTCTTATTCTTAATTGCTCCAATCATCCGAGTCTGACCGCCAAGTCTCACACCCTTAATTATGTAATCGTTTTAAAATATACCTTTACAAAAAAATAGGGGAGTGGTATACTTTGCTCGAACAATGAAAACGATTTCGTTAACTTAGCCAAGATTTTAAAATAAGGAGTTGGATGATGATGAACAGTATCAAGAGAATTTTCTCTTTTGATTTTTGGCAACAATTTGGTAAAGCCTTGATGGTTGTCATTGCCGTTATGCCTGCAGCTGGTTTAATGATTAGTATAGGGAAGGCCCTACCATTGATTAATCCTGACTGGGCCTGGTTAATCACGACGAGTGGGGTAATTGAGAATATCGGTTGGGCGATTATTTCCAACCTCCACCTCTTATTTGCTGTGGCAATCGGTGGCTCTTGGGCCAAGGAAAGGGCAGGGGGAGCTTTTGCGGCTGTCACGGCATTTATCCTGATTAACCGGATTACAGGGTCTATCTTTGGGGTGACAACGGATATGTTGCTGGACCCTAGTGGACAAGCGGTGACCCATACCTTGTTTGGACAAGAGATTCCAGTGAATGGTTACTTTGTCAATGTACTCGGTGCTCCAGCCCTTAACTTGGGCGTTTTTGTGGGGATTATTGCGGGTTTCCTCGGTGCTAATGCCTATAACAAGTACTACAACTATCGCAAGCTGCCTGACGCCTTGTCTTTCTTTAATGGGAAACGCTTCGTTCCTTTTATGGTGATTCTTTGGTCAGCTATTGTGTCTATCCTCCTGGCTTTTATTTGGCCGGTGATTCAAACGGGGATCAATTCATTCGGTCAATGGATTGCTAATTCTCAAGATACGGCGCCAGTGCTGGCTCCCTTCCTTTTCGGGACCTTGGAACGTTTACTCTTGCCATTTGGTCTCCACCACATGTTAACGATTCCTATTAACTATACTCAATTGGGCGGGACTTATGAGATTCTTACTGGCGCTCAAGCGGGACAAGAAGTGCTCGGCCAAGACCCTCTCTGGTTGGCCTGGGCTTCTGACCTGATGAACTTACGTCGGGCCGGGGACACCAGCCAAATTCATTATTTGCTCGAAAACTTTGTGCCGGCTCGTTTCAAGGTTGGACAGATGATTGGTTCTATGGGGATTTTGATGGGCTTGACCTTGGCTATGTACCGCAATGTGGATAAGGATAAACGCGACAAGTACAAGTCCATGTTCCTCTCGGCTGCTATTGCGGTCTTCCTGACCGGGGTTACCGAACCCTTGGAATACATGTTTATGTTTGCTGCGATGCCGCTTTACATTGTCTATGCCCTCATCCAAGGGGTGGCCTTTGCCATGGCTGACATTATTAATCTCCGCGTCCATTCTTTCGGGGTGATTGAATTACTGACCCGGACGCCGCTGATCATCAATGCCGGCCTACTAGGGGACCTGGTTAATTTCATTATCTGCTGCCTGGTCTTTGCGGTATTGACCTATTTCATTGCGAGCTTCATGATCAAACGCTTCGGCTATGCTACGCCAGGTCGGATGGGGAACTATGAGAATGCCAACCCAGAAGAGGCTAGCAGTGGGGAAGAAGCTAGTGCGGATCCTAAGGGGTCTGGCGATGCTCAAATTGACCAAGTCATCCGTCTCTTAGGAGGATCAGACAATATCGATAACGTTGATGCCTGCATGACCCGACTGAGAGTATCGGTGAAGGATACGGACTTAGTGGGCTCAGAGAAACAGTGGAAAGACGCTGGGGCGATGGGCCTCATCATCAAGGAACAAGGGGTCCAAGCTGTTTACGGTCCTAAAGCCGACAACCTTAAAAATGATGTTCAAGATGCCTTAGATCGTCATGTTCAGCTCGACGCTATTGATAAAGAATAGAATGCTTAAGGATTGGCTCTGCCAGTCCTTCTGCTCTTGTTAGGAGGAAATCATATTGAAATTACTCAGCCTGAACTGCCACTCCTGGATAGAAGACCAACAAGAAGTAAAAATCAAACAGATCATTGACCATATTGTTCAAGAAGATTATGATTTCATTGCCTTACAGGAAGTCAACCAATGGCGAGAGAGCCCCTTGCTTGACCAAGTGGGGGAGACCTTCTTCCCATGCCAAGACCAGTGCCCCATTCGTGAGGATAATTTTGCCTATGTTTTGGTGAGGGGGTTAGAAGACCAGGGCTTGACGTATTTTTGGGCCTGGGCCTTTAACCACATTGGCTTTGACCGATACGAAGAAGGGGTAGCTCTCTTGTCTAAGCGACCTTTCAGCCCCCAGCGCTGCCTCCTATCATCTGAGGATGAGCCTGGAGACTATCGGACGCGGGCGATGATTTTGGCTGATTTTCCTGACATTGACCTGCAAGTGGCCTCCCTCCACTTATCTTGGTGGTCGGCCCAGGTTGAAGAAGGATTCCAATATGAATGGGACCGTATTCGGAAGGCATTTGAAGATTTTCAAAGCCCCAGCTTATTGATGGGGGACTTCAATGCACCGAGCCATATTGAAGGTGAATCCTATAGCCTGATCCAGGCTGCTGGACTGGGGGATGCTTACCATCTAGCCGCTGTTTGCGAGGGCGACTATAGTATGGGCCCAGGGATTGCAGGTTGGTCCGATACCGATCAATCCCAGCGTATTGACTTGATTTTGATGACGGATGATTTTGAAGTTGCTCGTTATCAGAGCCAATTTGACGGGGTTAGGGGGCCGATTGTTTCTGACCATTATGGGATTAGCGCTGTGATTAATCTGCAATAAACATTAAAAACACCCACTGATTTTGACCAGTGGGTGTTTGTTTTGAGAAGCTATTTTGCTTAGTCTTGGGCGTTTTCGATAGCTGCAATTTTGTCGAGGCGTTTTTGGTGGCGGCCACCTTCGTAGTCCGCATCTAACCAAGCGTCAACGATCATGAGGGCGAGACCAGGGCCTACCACTCGAGCACCTAGGCAGAGCACGTTAGCATTGTTGTGGGCCTTAGTTGCTTGGGCAGAGAAGACGTCACCGCAGAGGGCAGCGCGGATGCCTTTTTCTTTGTTGGCTGTGATGGACATGCCGATGCCAGTGCCGCAGATGAGGATGCCGTAGTCCACACGTTCTTCTTGGACAGCGTGGGTCACCGCATGGGCAAAATCAGGATAGTCGACGGACTCACTGCTGTCTGTTCCGTAATTGACTACCTCGATACCGCGTTCTTTTAAGTGGTCGGTAATTAAAGCCTTGAGGTCAACGCCACCATGGTCAGCGCCAATTGCAATTTTCATTTTTGGAAAGCTCCTTTACTGATATAATCTGCTTCTTTTATAACGCACTTTACCTGAAGATGCAAGTTTTTTGCAAGCAAGTAGGAGAATTTCTAATTTTAAAATTTTTTAAAGAAAAAAAGAGGTCGCTAGCTTGAAAACTAGCTATAATAGGTCTATGCTTCTTAGCGAAAATGAAACTAGGGGTGCTGCTTTTGTGAAAAAATTGAGTCAAATTATTTATCAATTATCGATTTCGGGTGTCCAGCTGATTGCCGGCATTTTTTTGCTGGGGATATTGTTCTTGAATAGCCAGTTCAGTGCCCAGGTGGAGGAGTATGGTCGTGAAGTCGTCCGTTTCTATCCGCCGAGTCCGCTTTTTTGGCCCTATATCGGCTTGGTCTTAGTGATCCTCTTAATTGTATACTTATTGAGAGAGCGCCTACGAGCAGAACAGGTCTTTAAGTTTCTAGCTGTGCTTTATCTCATTCTAGGTTTCTATTTGATTTTGAACGGACCGCTTCATTTGCGGGCAGATGCTCGGGCAGTCCATGATGTCAGCAAGATGATGGCTGACCAGAACTATGCCTTTACCATGCTTGGTGCCTATATGTATAACTATCCCTATCAAATGGGCTTGGCCCTCTATGAGCGAATTCTCGGGGCTTTCTCAGACCAGGTGATCCTCCTCTTCGTCGCCAATTTATTCCAGGTTTTAGGGATTAATTACTGTATCTATCGGATCAGTGATCATTATTTTAAGGAAAAACAAGGGATAGTCTTGATGAGCCTCGTCTTGTCCTTTCTATTTATTCCCCAACTCTTCTTTATCCGCTTTGCTTATGGGGAAATTCCTGGCCTTTTCTGCTTGTTAGCAGGTTATTGGGCCCTTATCCAATACGGGGAGAAGAAACACCCGTTCTATTTGATCTTGACCTTTGTCTTCACAGCTCTAGCCCTGATGCTCCGCTTGAATTATTTAATTTGGGTGATTGCTTTAATTCTGGGCCAGATCGTGCTTTTCTTCAAGCAGAGGAATTGGCGCTATCTCCTAGCGGTTGGGGTCTTAGCCCTAAGCATTCCTGTCGGCCAAAAAGCTATTCCAACTTACTATCGCCAGGTTCATGGCTTCGACTTGGGGCCCGGAAGTCCTACTGAGCTGTGGCTGGCCATGGGGACAGATCCTTTGAATACGTCAAAGGCCCCTGGTTGGTATGATGAGAAGGCCCTCAAGCCTTTCCAGCGGACGGGTTTCGACCAAGAGAAGACCAAAGAGATTGGTCGGCAGAGGGTCCAGGCGAATGTTGATTACTTCAAGGAACACCCTGACTATGCCAAGACCTTCTTTGTCCATAAATGGGCAAGTATTTGGGCGGAACCAACTTTCCAAGGTATTTGGTCGGGCCCCCAATTTAAAGAAGATCAACTGACGACAGCTAAGGAGCCCATGCTGTCCCTCTACCGCTTTGGGAAACTATATTTTGCCTCCTTCCACTATATGAAGGGGCTGATTTTCTTGATTTACGGGGGGAGCTTAGTCTTTGTTCTCTTCCTCGTGCGCAAGTATCCCCAAATGACAGTGCTCATTATATTCTTTATTGGCGGGGTCATTTTCCATACCTTCTGGGAGGGCAAGAGCCAGTATGTTTATCCCTATGTCATTCTGCTTGTGCCGCTTCTAGCCGCTAGTTTAGGTCATCTTTTTCAAGCACTGGAAGGGCTCTGGGCCAAAGCTCGGGAAAAATTATTTTCTTAAATCTTAACGAACTTTGTCAGCTTTATGGTAAAATAAGAAGTCCAAACGACGATCATGAGTTGACCGGAAAGGAGGGTTGACATGAAACTTAATCGAAGCCACCGCTTAATTGCGATGACCCACTATTTACTTGCCCATCCCCACACCCTAGTCTCTTTGTCATATTTTGTGGACCGTTTTCAATCGGCGCGTTCTTCCATATCTGAGGATATCTCTATCTTAAAGAAGGAATTTCCAAATTCGAATATCGGAAGCATTGAAACGGTTGCTGGTGCGAGCGGTGGGGTCATTTTTCGTCCGAGCATTGCTCCAGACCAGGCCCTGGAGAGAGTCCAAGCCCTCTGCCAGGAGCTGACGGATAATGATCGCATCCTGCCGGGAGGTTATTTCTACCTGACCGATATTCTGGGAGATTCGGACCACTTACGGCTGATCGGGCAAATTATTGCCAGTCGCTATCGGGAAGCTGGTGCGACAGCTATTATGACCATTGCTACCAAGGGCGTTCCGCTCGCCCAGGCTGTCTCCATGTATTTAAATATCCCCTTCGTTATGGTACGCCGGGATTCTAAAGTGACAGAGGGAGCAACGGTATCGATCAACTATGCTAGCCAAGGCCAGAGCCGGGTTGAAAAAATGGAACTCACCAAGAACAGCTTAGGAGAAGGCGAGAAAGTCTTAATTATTGATGACTTCTTGAATGGTGGTGGCACAATCACCGGAATGTTAAGTATGACTAAAGAATTCAATGCGACCTGTGTTGGCATCTGTGTCCTCGCTGAGGTTCAGAACCCTGACCGCGAAGTAGCATTCGACTACCAGTCCCTGATGCAAGTGGTGAAATCACAAGATAACACCCAGTTGGTAGAAGTCCTTCCAGGGGGCATCTTTGATGACCATGACTAAATAGACAGAAACTCCTGAGTCTTAGATACTGAGGAGTTTTATTTTTGAATGCTTTTCTCTAGCTAAATCGATTAGGATGGCTTATAGTAGCTTGTAGGATAGACTTTTTCAAAGTGTATAAAAATGGCCCAGGGATCAAATAAGAAGCCTGATTTGATCCCTTTCTTTTCTTCTTCCCGCCTAGGCGGGGGTGATCCTTATAAGAATGAACAATGGGGATTTAAAATATTTTTTCTTCCCGCACATGCGGGGGTGATCCCTGTTAATCCTAAAGCGACAACGGTGGCTAAAACTTCTTCCCGCACAAGCGGGGGTCACTCTGGCACCTTATTATCCTAAAATGAATTACCTTAGTAATAATTATTTTTAAAGGAGTGAAGCTATATAATGCCAACAATCTATAAATCAACTTATGAATTGGATCCGTCCATTGGCTCACTCTTTATTGAGTTTACTAATAATACTAGTGGAGAATTTGGGGAATATGAAATTCCTGAAGATACGCCGTGTATGATTCAACGATTAATTGGAGATTCTGGGGAGGATAACTGGATTGAAATTATTAATCCAGAAGAGTTTTTAACCAATCCTTTCTTTGATGATTTTACTGTTAATCAATACAATATAAAACAATTGATTAAAGCATCGAAAATTGATTAAGGGAGGGGCGACTTTTGTTTCGTATTTTACGAAATGCTCTAATATTTTTTATTCCCGTACAAGCAGAGATGATATATATATATATTTAAGCGGATCTCTGATCTAATCTGAAGAAAGGAAGCACACTTATGTACTTGCACTATGCTATTTTTACTCCATCAGCTGGCCAGTTCGCTATTGAATTTCCTGACTTGGAGGGTGCCTTTTCGTGCAAGCAGAGCTAATCTCAAGAAAAGAATATCATTCGGAAAAAATGAAAATAGAAAAAAGAGAAATGATAAAAATAGTACTTGCAATACTCAATATCATTCCTCTACTCATAGAAATATTCCAGTCGCTGACAATTAACTAGAATAATCTAGGGAAGTTGATCTTCCTTCACCTTTATTATATGGAAAAGGGAGAATAAGCTCAAGAGAAAACTTTTCCTGGATAAGCAGAGTACATAAAAGAAAGAATATGCTCGTTAAGGCTTCAAAAAGATAAAATAAAAAAGGAAGTTCAAATTTCAACAAGGATTAAAAAGCTTCTTTAGTACCATGGGGAGCCTCTATCTCCTCTGGTGCATATATTTAACAGAATATAGGAGGTAGACTAGATATGTCAACGCTAACATTAGTTTAATTAATTTTATTTGTAGTCGTGGTTATCTTCACTGTCGGGAGTACTGCTTATGACTCATGGAAAGATAAACAAGATGAACATAAATAAGCTAACCGGGGTAATTATAAACTTCTAAATTCTCACACTCTTTCTCTTCATCCCTTGTGAGCAGGCAGCTTCCAATAAAGGTTCGGTAAGGTGCTATTCTAGTTTTTTCTCACGCAAGTAGGTGTGAGTTTTCGGTTTATCGAGCGGATAAATTTTGGAATGATTTTGTAATTGTGACCCTCAATATCTTTAGGTTGAAAAATAAATTTGTACTTGTTATAGTATTTATGTAAGGTAGAATTAAATAGATTATGTATCAGAGGGGGGTGTTATGATGCGAATAGGTGAAATGTTAAGAAAGGGTCGTTTGAATATGGGTTTGACTCAACAAGAAGTAGCTGACAAAATTGGCGTTCAAGTTGGAAGTATTGCTAACTGGGAACAAGGACGTTGCTATCCTTCAGCTAACTTTTTCTTGTCATTAGTTTCACTCTACAAAATTGAATTTGAAGATTTTAAATGAGATAATAGGGCTAACTTCTGCCTGTGTAAGCAGGTGTGATCCTTAAATGGATTAGGTAATATCTTTTCTTCCTGCGTTAGCAGGGGTTAGCTTGATTTTTAAGAGAGGAGAGGGTAAGGATTCAAACAACAGTCAACCCAGTTTTTTGGGCCAAGAAGAAAGAAGAGAATGGACGCTATCTATGGCTACCGCTCAGCCAGCACGCTCTGGATACGGCTCAAGTGTCGGGTTTGCTTTGGGAGCATTGGCTGAGTGATGGTCAGCGTCAGCTCTTAACGGATTCATTGAGCATTCAGGAGGAGAAAGTCGCTAAGCAAATGGCGGCCTTTTTGGGTGCATGTCATGATCTTGGGAAGATTTCAAGCTGCTTCCAGGCCAAAAAAGGCTTCAGTAATTCGCCTGATTTAGACCGGCAATTGATCGAACAGTTAGAATTTGAAGGCTTTGAGGGCTTAGGCGATAAACTCTTTAGAGATGTTGGACGGACGCCTCATGCAACGGTCGGTCAAGTTATCCTAGAACGTTTAGGTGTTAATCGTGGGATTGCCTCAATTATTGGCGGCCACCATGGCAAACCTGTTTCGGAGAAGACAACATTAAAACGTCAATCGGGATATGCTGAAAATTATTATCAGATGCCTAATCCCAACCATCCCGTTTCTAAACTTTGGCAGTCTGAGCAAGAGAAGTTTGTAGACTGGGCCTTAGCTTTTTCAGGATTTGATAGCGTGGAGGCACTACCTAAAATTAGTAAAAATGGGCAAGTGATTTATTCGGGGTTGTTAATCATGGCTGATTGGATCGCCAGTAATGAGCATTATTTCCCCTTAATCGACTTCAATGATCCAGTGACTATCGACCAAGAGAAAAGGATTCGTTCTGGCTTTGGCCGATGGTTTAAAACAAGGCCTATACATTTTCAGGAAATTTCCTCCATTGATGGAATCTACGATGACCGTTTTGGTGATCCGGATAGTGAGCACAGTTTTGTGCCGAGAGATTTTCAGCGAAAATTTACGGAATTGTTGATGGCTGTGGAAGACCCGGGCATCTTTATTTTAGAAGCCCCCATGGGTTTAGGAAAAACAGAAGCAGCTCTTATTGGGGCAGAAGTCTTGGCCAACCGTCAAGGGCGGAGTGGGATCTTCTTTGGGCTACCTACCCAAGCTACTTCAGATGGTATTTTCCCCCGGATATCGCACTGGCTATCTCGGGTGAGCGATGATTATATGGAAGATAGTTCGCTCCAACTCGTCCATGGCAAGGCGGCGCTTAATCCAGATTATGCCTCTTTAGCGTCTAATATTAATATTGATGGTGAAAGCGGTTTAGGAACGGTGACAGTCAATCAGTGGTTTAAGGGACGGAAAACATCCAACCTTGATGATTTCGTAGTGGGAACAGTGGACCAATTTCTCTTGAATGCTCTGAAACAAAAGCATCTGGCCTTGCGCCACCTCGGCTTTAGTAAAAAGGTTGTCGTGATTGATGAAGTACATGCCTGCGATGCCTATATGAATGTCTACCTCAATCAAGCGCTGACCCTAATGGGGGCGTACGGCGTTCCGGTTATTATCCTATCCGCAACCCTGCCTGCTGCTAGCCGTAACGAGATGGTCAAATCCTATCTCCAAGAGAGAGGAGATGCCAGTGAGAAGATTATATGGCCAGAAGACGGCCTACTAGAAGATGCTTATCCCCTAGTGACTTATTCAGATGGGAAAAGGATTAAGCAATTCGCCAATTTTGCGCCGCAGGAAAACCATCCCGTTGAAATCAAGCCGCTTGAAGAAGACCAATTATTTGATCAATTAGATGACTGGCTCAGTGGTGAAGGGGTGGTGGGCGTTGTAGTCAATACGGTGAAAAAGGCCCAAGACCTGGCTCAGAAGTGCGCAGCACGCTACGGGGATGATCTAGTCGATGTTTTGCACGCTTCTTTCATTGCGACCGAACGCAAACAAAAAGAGCGCCAACTCCTTAAAGAAATTGGTAAGGGGGCAGACCGACCCGCCAAGAAGATCATTATAGGCACCCAGGTGATTGAACAATCTCTAGATATTGATTTCGATGTGATGGTCAGTGATCTGGCCCCGATGGATCTGCTTATTCAACGGATGGGACGGCTCCACCGTCATGCCATCCAACGTCCTGCCCAACACCAAGAAGCGCGTTTCTATGTTATGGGTTTGTCAGATACTTTGGAATTCGATGAGGGATCCGAAAGTATCTATGGGAAAAATCTATTGATTCGGACCCAAGCTTTTCTACCGGAAGTTTTAAATATACCTGGGGACATCTCGCCCTTGGTGCAGAAGGTTTACGGTGATGCGCCCCTTGACTTAGCGGATGAGTTAAGACCGATTCTTGAAGAGGCTGAGCAGGATGAAGTAAAACATAAAAAGAAAAAAGAAAAAAAGGCAAAACACTATCTTCTCAAAGATAGATCAAAAAAACGTGCTAAGAGAAGAAAAGAAGAATCTTTGGTCGGTTGGTTGAATAACGCCAGTCCAAACCAGACGGAAGCGGGGGGCTATGCTCAGGTCCGCGACAGTGATGAGAGTATCGAAATTATCCTGCTAAAAGAGTTAGGAGAAGGTTATAGTTTTTTGGGTGAAAGTCGTGATATCTCAGAAGAGATTAGTGATTCTGACTTAGCAAAAAGGCTGGCCCAAGAGACCATCAAGCTGCCAGGCGTCTTGAGTAGGTCTTATAATATCGACAATACTATTCGATTCTTGGAAGATTATACACTCCAACATTTTAAAGACTGGCAAGATTCAGCTTGGTTAAAAGGCCAATTAGGTATTTTATTGGACGATGACAATAGCTTTATTTTGGATGGTTACCGCTTAACATACAGTCAAAAAATTGGTTTAATGAGAGAGAAGGAGGAATAGCATGGGGCACTTTAATTTGATTGATGAGCCTTGGATCAAAGTCTTAGATCTAGATGACCAGAACCAAGAAGTGTCATTAAAAGAAATCTTTCAGAATGCCCATCTCTACCAACGCCTAGCTGGAGAGACAGAAACACAAAACTTTGCGGTTTTGAGAATTCTTTTGGCCATCTTACAGACGACCTTTGATCGTTTTGATCTTGAAGGCGAACTCAGACCTCACTATCAGGATAATTGGAATATTGAAGATGATTGGGAAGTTCTGATAGATAATTTAGAAGATGATTGGGAAGAACTTTGGGAGGAACAGTTTCTTCCGAAGAGTCTATTTAACTATCTAGACCACTGGCATGACCGCTTCTACCTTTTTGATGACCGCTATCCTTTTATGCAAGTGACTGCGGAGGAGATTTCTGAAGATAAGATTAGTAAGAAGAAGGCTTCTAGTCTGTCGGGGAAAAATATTAACCGCTTGATTTCAGAAAGTGGGAATAAGGTAGCTCTTTTCTCACCCAAGTATGCGGCTAAAAAGAATAAAGAGATCCTCAGTGAAAGTGAAGTTGCTCGGTGGTTGATTACTTTGCAGGGCTATATCGGCCTTTCCGACAAGGTAATCTTTGGGCAAGAGAAATACAAGGCTTCCAAGGGTTGGCTCTTCGATATTGGCGGTATTTATCTAGAGGGAGATAATTTATTAGAAACTCTACTCTTAAACTGCCTGGCTGTGCATCCATATGATGAATTTTTGGGTAAAAAACAAAGACCAGCTTGGGAGTTATCTCCTGCTGAAAACGTTGAAGGCTATTTTACTCGCCTCGATCCAGACAACCTAGCTGAACTTTACACCCTGTGGTCTCGGGCTATCTATATCGACCCAGAAACGGACCTCAGCCAGCCTTTCGAATGTCAGGTGGTGAAACTGCCAGATCTTAGACACACGAATCAATTCCTCGAGCCAATGACTCTTTGGCGTCACAACGATTCAGGGGAGAACAAGGGATACTTTACCCCGCGCAAGCATCGGCCGGGACAGGCTATCTGGCGGTCCTTCGGTTTACTGGCTCTACCAGATTCGGATGCTGAAGACGAGAAGCAGCGGCAACCTGGAATTATCCAGTGGTTAAATAAACAAGACGAAATCATTGGCGAAAAAGTTATTAGCTTGCGCGCAGTAAGTATGGAGGATGACGGCAATGCTACTTCCTGGGTCCCGGTGAATGAAATTTGTGACCGTTTGGATATCCGCTCCTTTGCCCTGATCGATGTCGATGAGAGCCAATGGATGCCACGGATCAATGACACTGTGGATAAGACGAAGAAGATGATTGAAATTCACTTCCAATATTTTCTTAAAGATATTAATCAAATTCGAAATATTAAGCGTGACGATCCTAAGTATTATGGCTTCATTAACCAAAATATCGAAGAAGTCTACTTTCGAATCGATCGGCCCTTCAGAGACTGGCTACTTTCCTTAGAGATGTATGAATCTATGAATGAAAAAATCAAAGTTTGGGAGGATTGCCTCTATGATTTGATTAACCAGCAAGTCAATCAAATTATAGACAAGGCCGGGCCACGCGACTATACAGGAATCATTCAAGATAAAGAAGTAATGAATATTGCAACTGTCCACAATAAATTTTCTCGAATCTTGTGGAAAGCATTGAAGGAGGTATGACATGGCAGAAAGAATAGGGCTGTCGCAAGTGACTGAGTACCTCTTACACCAGCTCAGTCATAGTCTAGATAAGCCAGCAACCAAGGCAAGATTGGCTAACCTAAGGCACTCAATCGGGAGGGAGTTGAGTCAAAGCGTTGAAATCTGGCCTTTCCTTTTTGAAAATCTACCGGATGATTATCTGGGGCAGAGCGCAACTTTAACCGACCAGGAAGAAGCTATCCTACTTACCCTCCAGCTCTACGCCCTCTACCAACAAGGGAAGGACCAGGCAGTTTGGACGGAGGAAGTTGATCGACGTAAGAATTTCGGCCATTCGCTAGCTTATCTCAGACGAAATGAAGAAAATAAGGTGGCTACTGACCGGCGTTTTAACGCCATGATAACAGCGACAACTTATGAGGAATTTAAATACCACTTACGTCAAATGCTGCAACTGCTCAAGTCCAAGACGAAAGCAGAAGTGCCAGTTAATTTTGGCGGCCTAAGCCGAGATATTTATAACATCAAAGCAGACCGCTATGATTTTAAACATGATCGGCCTTATATCGAAGGCCTGCGCTTAAGCTGGTCTAAAGCCTACTATAGCTATCAAAGTAAAGAAGCGGACAAAGAAAAGGAGACTGACAATGACTAAACCACGTTTGTTTTTAGATATCCATGCCATCCAAACCCTACCTCCATCCAATATCAACCGGGATGATACGGGGAGTCCGAAGACCGCAAGATATGGTGGGGTACAACGGGCTCGGGTGAGTTCACAAGCTTGGAAGAAAGCTATGCGGGACTACTTTAAAGAATTTGGCGCCCTCGATAATGTTGGGGTGAGAAGTTTAGAAATTGTGCGTTATCTTGCTCATAAGATTCAAAAATTATCAGCAGACATGGCTTTAGAAGAGGCGATGGAACTAGCGGATAAAACCATTAATGCAGCTGGCGTAAAAACTAAAGACCAACGCGCTAAGGCCCTCTTCTTCCTTGGCGATCTCCAAGCAGAAAAATTAGCCCAAGCTGCACTTGATGGAGTCACAGACAAAAAACAATTGAAGGCTATCTTAAAAGATAATCCAGCCATTGATATTGCTCTATTTGGGCGGATGGTAGCCGATGATCCTTCCCTTAATGAAGATGCTTCCTCCCAGATTGCTCATGCCATTTCGACCCATGCGGTACAGACGGAATTTGACTTCTATACTGCCGTTGATGATTTTGGCAAAGAAGATAATGCGGGCGCTGGTATGTTAGGGACTATCGAGTTTAACTCGTCCACTTTATATCGCTATGCGGATGTAGCTGTCCATGAATTCCTTCAGCAATTAGACGGTGACCAAGAAACCCTTAAACGAAGCCTAAATTTATTCCTTAAGGCCTTCCTTAACTCTCTCCCTACTGGTAAAGTAAATACTTTTGCTAACCAGACTATTCCTCAAGCTGTTCTTGTTTCCTTGCGGTCCGACCGACCACTGAGTCTAGTGTCGGCTTTCGAGTCGCCGGTTCGCGCAGAAGACGGCTTTGTGAAACCTTCCATCGACCGTTTGCTAGCTGAAGTAAATAAGGCAGAAAAATTATTAGATCCCGCGATCGCAACGTTCTATCTTAATTTAGACGGGGATGAGCGTGATCTAGACCGTGTACAGACAGTGGATTCTCTAAGTCAACTTCAGGAAGCCGTGGATCAGCAAGTATCCGAGCAATTAGATCAAGCAGGTGAGTAAGTTGAAATCAATCGTTTTGAAGTTTGCTGGCCCCTTACAATCCTGGGGAACGCAGTCTCATTTCGAAAGCCGCCATACGGATTTGTATCCTTCGAAATCAGGGGTGGTCGGTTTATTAGCTGCTAGCCTAGGTTACCGGCGTGACCAAACCGAAGATATCCAAGCCCTCAATCAACTCGATTTTGCGGTCCGTGTTGACCAAGAAGGTGGGCTGAGGCACGATTATCAAACAGCTCATAAGTACAAGGCAAATGGTCAGCCAGATCGAACTTATGTGACTAATCGCTATTACCTAGAGGATGCGGTTTTCCTAGTCGCCTTGTCCCATACGGATGAAGAATTTATGGCAAAGATTGCCCAAGCCTTAAAGCAACCTTATTTCCAGCCTTATATGGGGCGTCGGTCTTTACCTCTTCCCTTAGATTTTATTATTGCGGAAACGGATCTGGGAGCAGTGGAGACTCTACAAAGCTTAGACTGGCAGGCTGCTCCCTGGTACCAAAGGCAGCACAGCCGGATTTTGGATGCTTATGCCGATGCAGGTTTAATAGAGGACGCTAAACGAGAACAATGGCGAAAAGATTTGGTGGTATCCTTCGACCAAAAAAATCGCCATTTTCAAACCCGGCGGGAGCTTAAGTTTCAAATCGAGCTTCCCAGCTTGATCCAGGAAACAGAACATGATGCTTTTGGCGAGTTAGGAGGTTAAGATGTATCTTTCACGTGTACAGATCGATAGTCACAACCGTCAAAAAATTAAGGATTTGACCCATGCGGGGGCCTACCACAATTGGGTAGAGCGGAGCTTTCCCGAAGAGTTCAACTCAGGCGAAAGAAGTCGAAAGCTTTGGCGCTTAGACCGCTTGCAGGGTAAAGATTATTTGTTGATTGTGAGTGAAGAGGAGCCAGACAAGGGACAATTAGAACGCTATGGCCTTCCAGGTAGTGCTGAAACTAAGTCTTATGATAATTTTCTAGGACAGATTGAAGACGGCATGCGTTTAGCTTTCCGTGTGACTTTAAATCCGGTAGTTTCTAAGAGTTCAGGCGAAAAAGGTGTACGTGGGCGCGTGATGCCCCATGTGACAGAAGAGCACCAACGCCAATTCTTGCTTGATCGAGCAGAAAAAAATGGTTTTATTTTAGAAGCTGAGGATTTTAAAATCGTGGAGAGTAAACGTGCCCTTGTCAAAAAATCTGGACAGCGGAACTTGCGCCTCATTCAAGTGACCTATGAGGGTGTATTGACGGTGGCGGATAAGGACCGCTTTATTAAGACCTTAACACAGGGCTTCGGCAAGAAAAAAGCTTACGGTTTTGGCCTGATGACAGTTATTCCATTGAGGGATTAAAGATGGATAAAAAATTTGGAGCTAAAAAGACTGAACTCCAAGAATTGCCTCGGATTGGGGACCGCGTCAGTTTTATTTATATTGAGCACGCAAAAATTAACCGCATCGATAGTGCCATTACGGTAAGGGATAAGCGGGGCGTTGTTAGGATACCCTGTGCGATGATTGGCGTTCTTCTCCTAGGGCCGGGGACCGATGTGAGTCACCGGGCGGTTGAACTGATAGGTGATACCGGAACTTCTATGGTCTGGGTGGGTGAACGGGGTGTCCGCTTCTATGCAGGGGGACGGCCTCTTGCCCATTCTACGCGTCTGCTCGAACGGCAAGCTAAGTATGTATCCAATCGCCGCTTGCGGCTAGCAGTTGCTCGTAAGATGTATGAAATGCGTTTCGATAATGAGGATGTATCCAAGTTAACTATGCAACAATTACGTGGCCGTGAAGGTGCCAGGGTTCGGCGGACCTATCGTTACTATGCCGATAAGTATGACGTTCCTTGGGACAAGCGCCAGTACAAGCCAGACGATTTCTTGGCTAGCGATGTGGTCAACCAAGCCTTATCAGCGGCTAATGTTTCGCTTTACGGTTTGGTCCACAGCATCACGGTGGCTTTAGGACTATCCCCAGGGCTTGGCTTTGTCCATACTGGGCATGATAAAGCTTTCGTTTATGATATTGCTGACCTTTACAAAGCAGAATATACGATTCCCTTGGCTTTCCAGATTGCCAGTGAATATACAGCTGAGGATGATATCGGTCGCTTGACGCGGTTAAGACTCCGAGATAATTTGGTTGATGGCAAATTAATGAAGCGCATTGTAAAAGATATCCAAGTCCTGTTAGATATCTCTGAAGAAGAGGAGATTATTGCAGAAAACTTTGGCCTCTGGGATGATAAAGAAGAATTAGTCAGCTATGGGGTTAGTTACGATGAGGAGGGAGATTGATGCCTTTCACCGTAATCACCCTCTCAAAGACTCCAGCTTCTCTAAAGGGAGACTTGACTAAATGGATGCAGGAAATTTCAACAGGAGTCTATGTGGGCAACTTTAATCGACGGATTCGCGAAAAATTATGGGAAAGAGTGAAAGAAAACGTAGGCAATGGAGAAGCAACGATTTCCTATGCGGCCCAAAATGAAATTGGCTATCGTTTTGAATCCTATAATACCTCGCGTCAGATGATCGAACTAGAAGGTATTCCGCTTGTCTTGCTCCCTCAGGCCGAGGACAAGGGAGCTTATATTAAACAAAGAGGCTTTAGTAATGCCAGTAAGTTTCGCAAAGCAAGGAAATTCTCACGACCAAACTCTATCAATGTTCCTAGCTACATTATTCTCGATATCGAGACAACAGGATTAGATCCTAAAAAAGATCAAATGATCGAAATAGGCGCTTTAAAGATAGATGGGTCAGAAGAGAACATCTTTCATTCTCTGATCGCTAATAAGAAAATCCCTGAGCAAATTCAAAAACTAACAGGGATTAGCCAGAAAGACATAGATGAAGACGGTAAAGATGAATCGCAAGTACTTGCAAAGCTTCTCGAATTTATCGAAGGTCAGGTTATTGTCGGTTACAATATCAATTTTGATATTAGTTTTATTAATGAGCAATTGAAAAAGATGGGACAGGAGAATTTATCTAATCCAATTCTTGATTTAAAGACTATTGTCAAAAAGGAGAAGATGTTTCTAAAAAATTTTCAATTGCAAACAGTTTTAGCGAGTTACGGGATCAATAAAAAAGTCCCCCACCGAGCCTTGGAGGATGTTAGATTAATGGCTGAGCTCATTTCTAAAGTGAATAAATTTCCAGTTTACTTAAAAAAGAAAGCCCGGTAATACAGGGATCCTTTAGTCTTCTTCCCGCATATGCGGGGGTGATCCTCAGCGTGTTTTCTGGGTACTTGATAGGGGTTCCTTCTTCCCGCATATGCGGGGGTGATCCTCACGGCCTAGGGACGCGCTATCCCCTTGTGCACTTCTTCCCGCATATGCGGGGGTGATCCTGACAACACGGGGAGCTACCTCCGCCAGGGGGACTTCTTCCCGCATATGCGGGGGTGATCCTGACAACACGGGGAGCTACCTCCGCCAGGGGGACTTCTTCCCGCATATGCGGGGGTGATCCTCTTTTCGTTTCCGATGTTTATCTTTAAGGCACCTTCTTCCCGCATATGCGGGGGTGATCCTACTTACTACTATTGTTACTAACTGGAAGCATACTTCTTCCCGCATATGCGGGGGTGATCCTTCGCTTAACTAAGTTCGTTTGATTATCAGTAACTTCTTCCCGCATATGCGGGGGTGATCCCACAAAGTCTTCATCAGCAAATAGATCATACCCCTTCTTCCCGCATATGCGGGGGTGATCCCTAGACCGGGCGACTTCAAACATGCTTTACATGCTTCTTCCCGCATATGCGGGGGTGATCCCTTCAGGGAAGCTTGTCATCTCATTTAATGACTCTTCTTCCCGCATATGCGGGGGTGATCCTCGATTTGTGGATGTGATTAATGATTTGCTGGTCTTCTTCCCGCATATGCGGGGGTGATCCTCATCGAGCCAGAGAGGATGTCCTTTTTTCTATCTTCTTCCCGCATATGCGGGGGTGATTAGATCCATAAGCTCCCTCATTTCTTTGGACAGATCTTCTTCCCGCATATGCGGGGGTGATCCTACTGGGGCAGTCATTAAACAGGGCGACACCACCTTTTTCCCGCATATGCGGGGGTGATCCCTACGGCCTCAATATCAACTGGGGCGGGTCCTGCTTCTTCCCGCATATGCGGGGGTGATCCAAGTTCCTGATGACTTGAATGAATATGTGTTAGCTTCTTCCCGCATACGCGGGGGTGATCCTCTAATTGAAATGTGATAAAGCTCCCGACCAGTCTTCTTCCCGCACATGCGGGGGTGATCCTCCCGAACATCTGCGAAGCGGTCGCCTCGTAGACTTCTTCCCGCACATGCGGGGGTGATCCCGCCCTCCAGTCGTGGTGGATAAGTACGCCAATCTTCTTCCCGCACATGCGGGGGTGATCCCGGAGAATTAGGCCTGATGCACCTAAAGAAGTTCTTCTTCCCGCACATGCGGGGGTGATCCCAACTACTTTGGCATGAAGGCTAGCCCCAGTTGCTTCTTCCCGCACATGCGGGGGTGATCCTGACGGCCACTATAGCTATGATATTGCGATTTTCTTCTTCCCGCACATGCGGGGGTGATCCCTCGTCCTCCTTAATTGCTCGATTGGCAACTACCTTCTTCCCGCACATGCGGGGGTGATCCTATATAAGCATAAAGTTCATAAAACGTGAACTTCTTCTTCCCGCATATGCGGGGGGTGATCCTATTAGCGTTTACCCTCTAAATATTGCAAATTGTAATATATAATTAAGAAAAGAAGTGAATAAAGGGAGGTATAAATATGTTTCCTGAGATTTTGAAGAGCTACAGAAAATCAAGAGGCTTGACTCAGAAAGAATTGGCGAATAGGCTACACGTTTCTCAACCTACTATCGGGAGTTGGGAAGTTGGCAGGACGGAGCCTAACCAAGAAATGCAGAAGAAAATAGCCGATTTTTTCGGCATTTCTGTAAATACCCTATTGGGAGTAGATGATAACGATTCGGTTGACTTGAAAGTGTTACTTAAAAATTCAAGCATGACATACGGCGGAAAAGAAATAAGCGATCACGACTTAAAAGTCTTGGAAGGCATAGTGGAATCGCTGCTTGGCGGTGATGAAGGTGGGGATAGATAGCTTAATTTCAGATTTAATCGCTAAATATAATACAAACGATCCTTTTGAGATAGCAGAAAATGAAGGAATACTCTTCTCCTTCTTCCCGCACATGCGGGGGTGATCCTAGAAATAATTTGCAAAAGTTATAATAGATAAACTTCTTCCCGCACATGCGGGTGTAATTTCGGTAGCCAGCCTTGCAATGACCACTTCTTTCCGCATAAGCGGGACCTATAAACTTAAAGCAAGGCAAAAGAAAAAAGCCAGAAAGAATATTTCTTCCTGGCTTATGTTCATTATAGGCTAGCTTATAGCTTATTTAAGGCATCTTGCTTTCTAGATCGGAAATTCGTTGCTCGAGCGATGAGATTTCTTCATGCATACTTGAGATTTCCTCGGTCATTTCATCAATGGTATTAGGGGGAATCTCTTCTTGGCGTGGATTGTTTTCGATAACCAGCCAAGCAATAAAGAAGATGGCAGTCACCGCAAGAATGACATAAATCCAATTGAGTTTGGGTGAGCCGTGGTCTAATTGCTCGAGGGCTTCGTCGACGGTCAGATTCTCCAAACGTTTCCGCTCGCGTTCACTGAGGTTTTCCAAATCCTTTAAGCGATAATATAATTTTTGGCGTTTCGCTTTTTTAGTCATTTTTGTCCATCCTTTTTACTAGCCTTGATTATACTGAGAAGGCCCATTCGCCTTGCTTAAAGATAGGAACTTCTTCGCCGTTTGCGCGGATGCCGTAAATATCCATAGCTTCGGAGCCTATCATGAAGTCGACATGGACATTTGAGACATTTAAGCCAATAGCTTGAAGTTCTTCATCCGACATTCCTTCCGTGTTTTTAACCGTGGTGGGGTAGGCGGCACCGATAGCTAAGTGGTTGGAAGCATTCTCATCAAATAAGGTGTTATAGAAGGTGAGATTGCTTAAGGAGATTGGGGACCGGTGAGGAACGAGGGCGACTTCGCCCAAGCCACGCGCTCCATCGTTATTTTCAACGAGATCTTCGAGGATCTTTTGTCCTTGCTCAGCCGTAATTTGGCTAATTTGCCCATCTTCAAAATGGACTTCAATGCCTTTAATGGTAGTGTTAGCATAGGACAAGGGCTTGGTTGAACGCACATAGCCAGACATCCGACGCGTATCTGGGGCGGTAAAGATTTCTTCTGTCGGCATATTGGCGATAAAAGGCTTTCCATCTTGACTAAGGCTTTCTGCAGAGGTCCAGATGTGGTCCTTGGGTAAACCGAGATAGAGGTCTGTCCCCGGAGCTAGATAGTGGAGGCTGTCGAACTGTTGGTCGTTCATATAAGCCGCGCGTTTTTCTAGATTATCTTTGTGCTGGTCCCAAGCGGCTACGGGGTCGTCTTCATAGACCCGGCAAGCTTTAAAGATTTCGTGCCAGAGAGCGTCCACGCAAGCTTTGGGGTCATCCGCTAATTCGGGGAAGACGTGTCGGGCCCAACCATAGGAAGCAGCTCCAGCAACGCCCCATTTAATGGCATTTTTCATGGTGGCTTCTCGGCGAGTTTCGAAGGCCAGGCTATTGGCTTTTTGAACCCGATGGACTTTTTCATCAGGAATCCCATCTAGCAAGTTAGGATCGCTGGAGATGATGGATAGGCGGCTAATTTTCTTGTTTTCAATCAGGTCTTTATCGCGAGCGATGGTGTACTCTTCGATAGTGGTTAGATTTTCGCTGGCCACATATTGGTAGTCCATCTTTTTTATCGAATCGTCTTGCCAGGTGAAGTAAACGCGCTTGGCTCCTGCTTCATAGGCATGTTTGGCAAGTAGACGGGCCAGGGGAGCTTGGTCGATGTCAATATAAATCATGACATTCTCCTGACTTTCTACTTGGATACTTTTTTGGATAAGGAGTTGGGCGTATTTATCGAGTAGTTCATTGAAATTCTCCATAAGGACCTCCTTTTAAGCATTCATGGATTGGTAGCATTCAAGGCATTCCGAAGCAAGTTTTTCGATAGCTTGGATGTCGTCTTCTTCTGGATTTAAGTCAACCTTGACAGATTCGCCTCCGCGTGTCGCTCCGGTTTCTGCCAAACGTTCGTCGAAGTCAATAACAGACTGGCAGAATTTTTCATAGAAAAGGTCGCCTGAACCCAAGGCAGCGTAGACTTTACCTGTTAGGTCAACCTCTTCTAGGTCTTCGTAGAGGTCGACGATTTCATCGGGCAGGTCGCCGTCTGTGCCGTAGGTGTAGGTGGCAACTACGCAAATATCTGCGTCTAAGAAGTCTTCGCCGTAAGCATCGGTGCATTCGACCATTTCACAGTCAACACCTAGGTCTTCAAAGGCGGCAGTCATCACGTCGGCAATTTCTTCTGTATTACCAGTTAAACTGGCATAAATTATTAAGGCTTTAGGCATAACATTTCCTCCATTACTCAATTTAAAGCTTTCTCTCTAAAAGTATAGCAAATTATCTCTCTAGCTGCGACTTCCAATGACTCAATAAGGAAGTATAAATAAGAGAGGCCGAATGGTCACAAGAGTGAAGCATTCGGCCAAGCAAGGGCTAGTTTGAATTAACGTAAGGCGTAGATGCTGTGGCTTTCAAAGTCGTCTTGGATATCTTCTGGTAACCAGTTCAATGTACTGCGGACAAGCATTTCTGCAATCACGCGGGTATCGTCAAAACGGTTGTGGGTCATTAAGTAAGAGATATTCTCGACATACATTAAAATCCAAATTTGTGTGGAGAAGAAATCATTCTCCTCATTGCCCATACTATCATTGACTGCAGCAATTAAAGCACGACAGGCTTCAACGCATTCTTCCTCTAAGAAGTCGTGGTCTCCGAGTGAGGTTAAGGTTCTAAGAATTTCTAGTAAACCATTGTAGAAATTTTCACGGTTGTGGTCGTTGAAGGCTTGCTTTAAACCTCTTAGTAACTGGTCACACTCTTCTTTGATTACAGCCCCATCTGTTTGGTTCTTTACCATGCGGTCGAGCAGGCGGAACCAGAGAATGAGCGCATAACGCCCCCTTAAGGCAATAATGCTTTCGTTATTTGGTGCTTCTTTAACAAAGTATCCTCGGTAAGGACGTGTTTCAACAATTCCTTCTTCTTCAAGTACGCTCAAAGCAGCCCGTATCGGACTCCGACTCATACTCAAACGATCTGAAATATCAGCTTCAACGATATGGTGGCCAGTTTTCCAATTATCGCGTAGGATCTGGTCCTTAATATACAAATAGGCCACTTGCTCAAATTTTTGTGTTTTACCCATAATGAATCACCCTTTGCCTTTTTTTGTTCTTATTTTATTTAAGAATTATATATCCCATTCAATTTTATTTTGCGTGAATATCGTATAAAAGTCAATTATTATGTTTTTTAAAGCCATTAATTATGCGAAAACATTGACTCTAAAGCTTTGCATAAGTACCATATTGTTTTTTATGCCTTTCGATACGACGGGGCTATGGAAAAGCGATTTAGGCTATCCAAAAATATTGCATCCAGGTCCTGTCAAAGTTAACATTTTCATGTATACTAGGAACAGTAGTAGAATGAAGAAAGGAAGTCAAATTTTTATGATTACTTTGAAATCCGAACGTGAAATTGAAGCAATGGATCGTGCTGGGTCGATCATTGCCATGATTTTTGAAGAATTAAGAGATGTCGTGAAGCCTGGTATTACGACGGGAGAAATTGACCAGTATGTGGAACGTCGTATTCGCGAAGAAGGGGCCATCCCGGAAGAGGTTGGTTTTGAAGGCTATCCTTATGCGACCTGTACGTCGACCAATGATGAAATTTGTCACGGCTTCCCTGACCGCAAACGGGTGTTGAAGGCAGGGGACATTTGTTCAGTGGATACAGTTTTATCTATCGATGGTTTCTTTACGGATTCTTGTACCACCTTTGCGGTTGGCGAAATTGATCCTGAAACCCAACGTTTACTCGATGTGACCAAGAAGGCCATGTACCTTGGCATCGAGCAGTGTGTAGCTGGTAACCGCATTGGTGATATCGGAGCGGCTATTCAAGAATATGTTGAAGCAGAAGGCTTCTCCGTAGTGCGTGAATTTGTGGGACATGGTATCCAACCCACTATGCATGAAGAACCAGCCGTTCCTCACTATGGGACAGCTGGTCGTGGCCTCCGCCTGAAAAACGGAATGACCCTCACCGTAGAACCCATGGTCAATGTGGGTGCCTGGAAGTCAAAAATGGATGATAATGGTTGGACGGCTCGAACCATTGATGGAAGCCTCTCTGCCCAATATGAACATACCTTGGCGATTACACCAGATGGGCCTAAAATCCTTACCATGCAGTCACCTGTCCCAGGCGAGGATGCTTTAGGTCTTGACCAATTGAAGATTAATTATAATTATCCAAAATCAAATTAAAAAATAAGAAAGGTGCGGCAAAAAGTGTTCAGTGCTAACTGAACTTTTGTCGCACTTTTTACTTGGGTTCAGGCTGTTAGAAATAGTCCTCTTTACAAAGATCCGTCGAAGATGTCTAGTCTTCTCTGTTGCTTTACTCCAGAGGTCCACTTCTACCCGCGCTCCCTCACACCCTTCTTTAAGAAATGCTAAAGTTTATCTTGTGATTGCTTGGCTATGGTATAATTCATCTATGTATTAGTGAAAGGTATTAAGGTAAAGGAGACTCGAGCCTATGGATGAAGATAAGTATTTAGCGCGTCGTGAAAGGCGGCGGTCGAAAACCTTGAAAAAGAAGCGGCCAGGCTGCTTCATTTTGCTGGGCCTATTGCTTATTTTACTCGCTTTAGCAGGTTTTGGGGCTTATAAGTTCTATGGGAGCCTCTCTCAATTTACCAATAGTATCTATCAGCGTGTTGCCCGGGATAATATGCGGGATGCTAATGTATCCTTGCGCAAGGGAGAGCCAGTCTCGATTCTTTTAGCAGGCATCGATAATGGGGCCCTCTTCTATAAAGATGTGCCGGATGGACGCTCCGATGTCATGATGGTGATTACCATTGATCCCGAAAATAAAAAGTCCCAGCTTTTGAGTGTGCCGCGTGATGCCCTTGGCCCCATGGACCGCACGGATGACTTTGATAAGCTCAACCATGCCTATATGGATTACGGGATTAAGGGGACGATTAACTCCTTGCAGCGTTATCTTGACCTGCCCATTGATTATTATGTCGAAGTGAATATGAAGGGCTTTATCGACATTATCGATGGCATGGGGGGGATTGAGATCACTCCTAATCAAACTTTTACCCAGAATGGCGCCAAGTTTGAGGAAGGGGTGACACGGACCTTAACGGGTGAAGAAGCTATTCACTATGTGCGGATGCGCAAGGCTGATCCAGAAGGCGATATAGGTCGCGAGAAGCGCCAGCAACAGTTGGTCAAAGCAGTGATTGATAAGGTGCTGACCCTCGATACGATCACGAATTTCAGGGAAATTATGGCTGCCCTTGGTAATAATCTGAAGACGGATTTGAGCTTAAATGATATGATGGCCTTGCAGAAGAATTATCTTCCGGCCCTGGCTTCTATTGAACGCTTGGTCTTCAAAGACCACCAAGATCTTAATTTAGACTTTGGCTATTATCTCTTGGTACCAGAGAAAGAGCGCCGGGAGATGTCTAATAAGCTAAGAGCTAATCTGGGCTTAGGACCGACGCAAAAAGTTATTGTTTACCCTCCTAGTTATGGGGTAGTCAACCGTTACTTCAGGGTGATCGATGAAGATGAAGACGGTCAGATAAGTGATGATGACCTCTTGACCTCGGCAAGTGACTATACCATTGCTGATTTGAAAGAAAGGATTCACAAGGCTTCGATGAAGCAGGGGATTAATTACTTTGAAGATGTCTACATGGATGATGAAGGCGTAATGCAACCATCGCTCCTTTACACGCCTAAGGATCAAATGTTGCTTCAAGCAAACCAATTGAAACGTGCCGACCGTTTTGGTGGATCGATCGATTCGTCGGAAGGAAGTGGGGGCCAAGTGCCCTTAGAATCGGGCCAGGGCCTAGGACCAGTTGACCAAGGACCGAGTGCTTTGCCGGGTTCTTCTGGCTTAGTTGATCCTAGTTTAACAGCACCATCAACTGGTTCAGAAGAGACAGGGACAGAATACGCTTATTAACGAGGAGGCTAGTTATGATTGCTGTAATAGGAAGTTTATCAACAGACTTTGTCGTGGAAACGGATATCTTGGCTGATCGTGGTGAAACGGTTACTGGGCGGGACTTCCACACGCTTTTTGGCGGTAAGGGGGCCAACCAGGCTATTGCCGCAGCGCGTTTAGGAGGGCAAGTCACGATGTTTGGCTGCGTAGGAGATGATGTCTTCGGGGCAGAAATCCTAGCTAATCTCAAAAAAGAGGGAATAGACAGCCAGGCAGTGGAAATTATTTCCAATCAGTCTTCGGGTTCGGCCCATATTACTGTTTACCAAGCAGATAATGCGATTATTTATATTCCTGGCGCCAACCAGGAAGTGACAGTGGCTTATCTCAAGCGCCACCAAGAGGCCCTTTTGGCTGAAGAGTTTTTTGTTATTCAAAATGAAATTCCTATCGAGAGTATCCAGTATTTGATTGACTTGGCCCAAAGCCATGGTAAGCAAGTGATTTATGACCCTGCTCCAGCGATTGCCCTGGATGAAAGCTATGTTGAAAAATGTAGTTACCTGACACCGAATGAATTCGAATTGAATAACCTATGCCCCAATGCATCAATCGAAGAGGCGATTCAGCGCTATCCCGAGCGCCTATTAGTCACTCTGGGAAAAGATGGGGTGACCTATGCCCAGCAGGCTGACCGTGCGATTCAACATGTGCCGGCTTTTTCAGTCCAAGCGGTGGATACCACAGGAGCAGGAGACACCTTTACTGGAGCCTTTGCCTATGCCTTGAGCCAAGGTCTGCCCCTCAAAGAGGCGGTGGCTTTCGCTAATGGGGCCAGTGCCCTATCCGTTCAAAAGCTTGGGGCTCAAACGGGTATGCCGACCTGGGAAGAGCTGATAGCTAGTGAGTATTTCCAGGAAGACTGGTTGACTTATTTTGAAAAGAATTAAGGAGGATTTATGAGCAAAAAAGCCTTGTATGCAGGAAGTTTTGATCCGATCACGCGGGGCCATCTCGATATTATCCAACGGGGCGCCCGGCTCTTTGACCAAGTCTATGTCGCGGTTGCCAGCAATACCTCTAAGCAAGCCTTTTTCAGTCCAGAAGAGAAGGTAGCCTTAGTTGAGGAAGTGACAGCTGACCTGGCTAATGTGCAAGTGCTGCAGTTTACAGAGGGTCTCACAGTTGACTTAGCCCGAGACGTGGGGGCTAGCGTCCTACTTCGTGGGATTCGTAATAATACAGATTTTGAGTATGAAATGAATATGGCTGAGATTAATAAGCTCCAAGCCCCTGATATTGAGACGGTGATTCTCTTATCTGATGCGGCATACCGTGCCTATTCATCAAGTATGATTAAGGAAGTGGCTAGCTTTGGCGGAGAAGTTGAGGCGGCGGTACCTAAAGTCGTTGCCCAAGCCATGTTTGCCAAATATAAGGACTTGAATGCATAAAAAGACTCCTGACCAGCAGCTGCTGGTTCGGGAGCCTTTTTCATTGGTGAGTTTTTAATCTTGACTGGCTTATCCAGCGCTAATTTGACCGACCACGTCATCATGCTTGACTTGGCCTTGGGCTGTGATAGTTAAGTCGTCAACATCTTGCATATTGGTACAAATGACAACAAAAGTGTCATCCTTACCAGCTTCGCGGATGGCTTCTAAGTCAACCTTGGTTAAGAGATCGCCTTGTGCAATCACTTGCCCTTCATGGACCTGGTGTTCGAAGGGTTTCCCCTCCAATTCAACCGTATCGAAACCTAAGTGGATAAGGAACTCGAGGCCAGATTCGGTAGTAATGCCCATACCGTGTTCAGTTGGG
Organism: Aerococcus sanguinicola; assembly: GCF_001543145.1. Classification (NCBI taxonomy): domain Bacteria; kingdom Bacillati; phylum Bacillota; class Bacilli; order Lactobacillales; family Aerococcaceae; genus Aerococcus; species Aerococcus sanguinicola. Next base: position 1,274,230 of record NZ_CP014160.1, read on the forward strand.
AAAATCGTCTTAATCTCACCATTAATAGGGGCATAGACTTCACCTTGGCTGGCCTTAAGCGCATAGCCGTCGCCAAGCATTTTCTCTTGGAACATAGGGTCACTGACATCCTCTAACTTGACCATTTCGCCATCGGAAATGGCATAGAGTTCTTGGATACTGTCATCATAGCTAGTTTCTTCTTGGCTTTCCTTATGCTTATTTCGTTTAAAGAAGTCAAACATCTGCACTCCGCCTTTCTATATCTAAATGTATTATAGCCCTTTCTGGGAGCGGTCTGCAACACCAAAGCGCCAAAGCATTAATTCTTAAACATCTCCTCAAGAATATGGCCTAGGCGTCAACGGGGACATCGACATAGACCTTATCTCCAAGTTCAAAATTGGCCTGGCCGCTGCTGAGATTGGTGATGGCTTCTTGGCAGGCTTCTACTTGGTCTTCGGCAACCCCGAGATGATAGCAAACATCTGCAAGATAGGTCGTATCCAGCAGCTGGTAGGGGCTATTTTCAATCCAATGTTCCATGGGCCCGGTGAGCGGGTAGTCCACTTTGACAGCGACTTCTTGTTGGATCTGGCGTTCAACGATACCGATAGCTTGGAGGGCTTCACTCACCGCATGGCTATAGGCGCGGACAAGTCCCCCTGCTCCCAGTTTGGTGCCACCGAAATAGCGGGTGACGATGACAATGATGTTTTTTAAGTCCATTTGTTTAAGAACTTCGAGCATAGGAACACCCGCTGTCCCGCTCGGTTCGCCGTCGTCCATGGCACGTTGAATTTGATTGCGTTCGCCAATTTGGAAGGCAACGCAATTGTGGGTGGCCTTCCAATGTTTTTTATTAATTTCTTGGATGAAATCCTGGGCTTCTTCCTCGCTAAAGACCCGTTTGGCCTGGCAGATGAAGCGGGATTTTTTGATTTCAATTTCATGTTCTCCTGCTTGGCGTATGGTGCGATAAGCTAACATCGCCTTCACCTCATTTCTATACTTACTTTCATTTTACGCGAACGAGAGTCAAATTTCGACTTTTTTATCTTTTTAAGGAAAGTATCTTTACTTTTATAAAAGCATTTAGTGAATAAACGAGCTTTTGGTTTATATATGAGTAAGGAGGGAGAAAGATGGAGGAACATTCAACTGACGCTTTGCGTGGTCGTTTGCTGACGGCGGAAGAAGTGGAGCTAGCCCCTGAGCAAATCGAAGGCTTGGAAGGGGTCCAGTGCCTAGAGGCGGTGTCTGGCCAGTATGGGCAGTTAAGCTGCCAACGCTGCCACAACCAGGACCAGGCGGCTTTTTACCGGAATCCTTGTTTCCAACGTGAAGACTGCTATTATTGCCTATCTTGCCTACAATTTGGCAAACTTTCTTCTTGTGATAGACTCTACCACCTTCCTCGCAAGCCGGCGGTTAAGCCTTCGGAAGCGGAAGTATGTCTAGCTTGGCAGGGGCAATTATCCAACCAGCAGGCAGAAGGCGCCCAAAAGATCCGGCAGAGCTTCGAAGAGGGGAAAGATTGTTTTATTTGGGCAGTAACTGGAGCAGGGAAAACGGAAATGTTATTTCCGGCCCTCCAAGTCGCCATGGCGGACGGCAAGCGTTTGGCCTTAGCCAGTCCACGTTTGGATGTCTGTAATGAGCTCTACCCCCGCTTACAAGCGGCCTTCCCCCAACTTGATATTGCGCTCTTGCACGGGCAATCCGACCAGTCTTTTCGTGACTGCCCGTTGACCATTTGTTCCACCCACCAGCTCATCCGTTTTCAAGCATATTTTGATGGCATTATTATCGATGAAGTGGATGCTTTTCCTTTTGTCGATGATCAAACTTTACATTTTGCGGCTGAGCGTGCGCTAGTTGAAGGGGGCGTGCGGATTTTCTTATCGGCAACCCCTAGCCGGCGACAGGAAGCAGCGATTAAAAAACAAGAGGTGGCAGCTTTTATCCTACCTGCCCGCTACCACCGCAAGGCCTTGCCCGTTCCCCACTATGTATGGGTTGGTAATTGGCGGCAATCCCTGAGTCAGGCTAAATTGCCCCGCCGATTGGATCACTGGATAGGCAGTAAGCTAGAGGCCAAACGCCGCTTTTTGCTCTTTTTACCCCATATTCCTTTGATGCTAGCCTTGGAGGAGGTCTTACACCGTGTTTTTGACCAGGCCCGCCTAGCTAGTGTATCGGCTAAAGACCCTGAACGCACAGCCAAGGTCCAGGTCATGCGGGAGGAGGGCTATGATTTCTTACTCACGACGACGATTCTCGAAAGAGGGGTGACCTTCCCCAATATTGATGTAGCAGTTCTCGGTACGGAAGATCGGACTTTCACCCAGCAGGCCCTAGTTCAGATCAGTGGCCGGGTGGGACGGAAGGCGGACGCAGCGACAGGAGAGGTGGTCTTCTTCCACCAGGGAAAAACGCGGGCCAGCCAGGCAGCAATCAGGCAGATTAAAGACATGAACCGGCTTGCCCATGAGAGGGGGCTGCTCGATGACTAGGTGTCTCTTGTGCCAAGAAAGCATGCCGGCTCATTTCTCGCTCAAGGATTTTTTAGCTTTCCGCCCTATTACAGAAGCTAAGTTATGTACAGCTTGCTGGCAAAGCTTTGCTTGGATAAGTGGGCAAACCTGCCAGCAATGCGGCCGATCTCATGAAGACTCGGATACTGCTTATTGCAGGGACTGCCTGCGCTGGCAGGACCAAGGGTGGTACTTTAAAAACTGCGCCCTCTTGCATTACGACGCAGCCTTTAAGGCCTGGGTCCACCAATTCAAACGCTTGGGGGATGTGCGATTGGCTGCTTCTTTTGAACAAGTCTTGCGTGACTTTCATCAAGGACAGCCGGAAGCTATCTGGCTACCTCTGCCATCGAGCGAGGCCAATTACCGTAAGCGGGGCTTCCACCAAACCGAATGCATCCTAGAAGCAGTCGGCCTTCCCTATGACCAAGCTTTCTTACCCAGCCAGCCCAAGGAAGGGAAGCAAGCACTCAAGGGCCGACGCGAGCGCCTGCAAGCGGACCGCGGAATCCGTTTAGCCCCAACTTTTTCTTATCCCAAAGACCAGGCCTTTATTCTTTTCGATGATGTCTATACCACGGGAGCCACCATGTTTGCCTGCTACCAGGCGCTCGACCAGGCGGGTTATCAGAATTTATCCGGCTTTACTTTGGCACGATAGATTGAACAAATTAAATTTCTAAGGCCTTTTCATTGAAAAAGAAAGCGTTATTTTTTATAATAAGATTAGAATCAAGAAAGCGAATGAGCTTTCGCCAGGAAACTGGTTAGAAAGGAATGAGTATTTATGTTTACTTATAATGTTAGGGGAGAAAATATTGAAATCACTCCGGCTATCCGTCAATATGCGGAAGATAAGATTAGTAAGCTAGAGAAATATTTCGATAATGATCCAGAGGCAACAGTATACGTGAATGCTAAGGTTTATCAAAACCATGATGCGAAAGCAGAAGTTACCATTCCTCTCCCACGATTGACGCTCCGTGCAGAAGTTACTTCACAAGACCTCTACGGGAGCATCGATTTAGTGGTAGATAAACTAGAGCGCCAAGTTCACAAGTATAAAACACGGATGAACCGCCGCTCTCGGGAAAAAGGACTCGGTGAAATTGCTGCTGATGAGCAGAAAGCTGGGGGCGACGATCATGGGATTGAAATCGTTCGTCAAAAAACTTTCTCAGTTAAACCGATGTCAGCAGAAGAAGCTGTTCTCCAAATGGACTTACTCGGCCACAACTTCTTCATCTTTGAAAATGCAGAGACCGAAAGCTTTGCCTTAGTTTATAAACGTCATGATGGCAAATATGGTTTAATTGATATTGAAGAGGAATTTACTAAAGATTAAGCTCAGCCTGATAAAATTTATCTGTCTTAAAGAGTCAGCTTAAAGCTGGCTCTTTTTGTATGCATTTGAAAATGTTTAGAAAGAGGATTCAACTTGTGCTTGTTAGAAATTTCTTTATAATTAGAATTGAAGGTTTTTAGCTAATTATATAGATAGAAAGTGTGGGATATAATGGAATTGTACGAAATTCGTCATTTGCTCGATGGGGACCGCGATCAATTGGAAAGCTTCAGGGGGTCTCTTTGACTTAGACAGTTTGGAAGAGACGATTGCTGAAAACGAAGCGAAAATGCTGGATCCATCCTTTTGGGACGATTCGGACAAGGCGCAGGAATTGATTCAAGCCAATAACCAGGCGAAGTCTGTTTATCAAACCTTCCATGACTTGGAGGAAGAGTACGAGGAGCTTGAGACGCTCTATGAATTGGTCAGTGAGGAACCTGATGATCCCGATCTTGGGACAGAATTGCAGGATAAGATGCAAGCTTTCACCCAAGCAATGGTTAAGTATGAACGAAACATGCTGCTAAGCGGCGAGTATGATAAGCTTTCAGCGATCGTTGAAGTTCATCCGGGAGCCGGGGGAACGGAATCCCAAGATTGGGCAAGTATGTTGACCCGGATGTACGAACGTTGGGCGAGCCAACATGGTTATAAGATTAATTACTTAGACTATCAATCTGGGGATGAAGCAGGCATTAAGACGGTTTCGATGGAAATTCTCGGCCACAATGCATATGGTCTCTTGAAGTCTGAACATGGGATACATCGTTTGGTAAGAATTTCACCCTTTGATTCCAATAGTCGCCGGCATACCTCCTTTGCCTCAGTAGAGGTGATGCCAGAGATTGACCAACAGACAGAGATTGAGATTAATCCTGATGATATTGAAATGGACGTTTTTCGTGCGTCAGGGGCTGGGGGCCAGCATGTTAACAAGACATCATCAGCTGTCCGCCTCAAGCACTTGCCCACGGGAATTGTTGTTGCCTCCCAAGACCAGCGTTCCCAGTTCCAGAACCGGGAAGTCGCCATGCGGATGCTCCAAGCTAAATTGGCTCGGATTCTAGAGGAAGAAAATGCTAAGGAGTTGGATGAAATTCGCGGTGAGAAATCTCAGATTGCCTGGGGCTCTCAGATCCGGTCTTATGTTTTCCATCCTTACAACATGGTCAAGGACCACCGAACGAATTGCGAAACAGGCGATGTCGATGGGGTGATGGATGGTGAGATTGATCTCTTTATTGATGCCTATCTTAAGGCTCAGTTGAATAATGAAGTTGAGAATTAAGTCGTGATGAAGATGGGGTGTAAGGAATGAAAAAGGTACTAATTGTTGATGATGAAGCGTCAATCCGTAAGTTATTGCAATTCAACTTGGAAAAGGAAGGCTATGACGTGACGACGGCGGAAGATGGTAACCGGGGTTACGAATTAGGGAAAAGCAATGAATTTGACCTGATCATCCTGGATATTATGTTGCCAGGTATTGATGGGATGGAAATTTGTCGCCGTCTCCGACAAAAAAATATCGAAACAGCCATCCTCATGTTAACAGCTAAGGACCAAGAGTTGGAGAAGATTATCGGACTTGAACTAGGGGCGGATGACTATATGACGAAGCCTTTCAGTCCGCGTGAAGTCCTGGCACGGATGAAGGCGATCCTGCGCCGGTCCACTCGGCAGTCGGAAGAAAAAGCCAAGTCCCAAGCAGAGGCTGACTCCCTGCGCCAGCATGTGGCTGAAAATTCCTACCCAGTTCCAGCAGATGACTTAGAGGAAGATGAGTTAGTTAAGGTGGGAGATATTATCATCAATACGGGAGACTTTTCCGTTAGCGTGCGGGGCGAGCTTGTTGATATGACACCTAAAGAATTTGACTTGCTTTACTATATGTCCAAACGGGTGAACCGGACCCTATCGCGGGAACAATTGCTACAGAAAATATGGGATTTTGACTATCCAGTGGAAACGCGTATTGTGGATGTTCATATTAGCCATTTGCGGGAAAAAATCGAAGAAGATACTAAGAAACCTCAATATATTAAGACGGTTCGGGGCTTCGGCTATAAGTTTGAGGTTCCTAAGCCATGAAGCGGCTCACAGCACGTTTAACGGGTCTTTTTGCCCTACTTTTTATTCTTTATAGTTTTCTTTTTGCCTATAATGCCAACTTAGTGGTGGAACACGTTGTAGGTGAGGAAACACAGGAACAGATGACAGAGACAGCCGCTACTTTGCGCAAGTCCTTTATGTCCTTAAATGAAGAAAATATTCAAAATCGTGACCGCAAATGGGTGGGAATGATTAATAACTTGATTGGTGTTCTCAACCCAGCTGAGCGGATCATTATTTACGATATGGACAAGCGGGAATTAATTGCTATGGGGAACGCGGACTTGCCTGCTGCACCTCGAGAAAGTCAAGCTTTTGACAGGGCCTGGGCCAATACGACAGATTTTAAGACCCATGATAACAATTCGGAAGATAATACAATCTATCAGTATACGGAATTTATGCGCAATAGTAAGGGAGATCCCATTGCCTATATTCAAATTATCCGGGCGGTGTCCGATCTTTCTGCTGCCCAGTCACGCTTGATGGGGATTGCATTTATCTGTTCGATACTGGCTATGGCTGTCTTATTAGCCTTGCTCTATTATTATTTCAAACGTTTGTCAAATCCTGTCCAGGCTATTACCCGGATTGTCGATGACCTTTCTCATAATGATTATCAGAGTCGCTATGAAAGTAAGGGGATCGAGGAGTTCGATGAAATCGGTCGCAATATTAACGGGCTTGCAGAGAATTTAGAACGGCAGCAGGGGCAGATTCTAACCCAACAGAAACGATTAAACCAGCTGATTGACTATCTGATTGTTGGGGTCCTCCTCATTGATGACCAGCAGCGTATCCAGGTAAGTAACTCAGCCTTCTTTACGATACTAGGTATTGAGACGGATGATATTTGGGGCAAGCGCTATGATAATGTGCTCCATGGTTACCGGCTCAAACAGATGATTGAGAATTGTTTTCAAGACAAGAGTAATTACAACGATGAGGTTTACTTATACTATCCCAAAGAAGTTATCTTAGATGTGAATGTGATTTATATCGAGGAATCGCCGGCGGGTCCTGATACGGGCAGCCAGGTGATTGTTCTGATTTATGATATCACTGAAATAAGACGCTTAGAGAAGGTTCGAACAGATTTCATTTCCAATGCCTCCCACGAGTTGAAGACGCCGATTACCTCGATCCAAGGCTTTGCTGAAACTCTCTTAGATGGGGCCTTGGAAGATCCTGACTTGGCCCAGGAATTTGTCGGCATCATAGCCTCTGAGAGTAATCGTTTAACCTCCTTGATTTCAGATATTTTGGACTTGTCTAAGATTGAACAGGATCAGATCGGCCATAAGGTAGAAAGTATTGACCTGGAAGTTCTGGCTAACGGCGCTTTGGTGAAAGCGGAAGAATTAGCCTTGCGGAAAGGAATCTCACTGCATACGGTGAATCTCCACGAGGAACCGATTATTTTCAATAGTGAAGCTGGCCGGATCGATCAAATATTAACGAATCTCGTGAACAATGGGATCAAGTACACTAATCCGGGTGGCGATGTCTGGATTATCTTAGACCTGATGGAAGCAGAGGGTTACGTTCATATTAGCGTCAAGGATAATGGTGTCGGGATTCCCCGTGAAGACTTGCCCCGTATTTTTGAACGCTTTTACCGGGTGAGCAAGGACCGGTCAACCAATTCAGGAGGGACAGGTCTCGGTTTATCTATTGTTCGTAACTTGGTCAATAGCATGAACGGGAAGATCCATGTAGAGAGTCAATATGGCCAGGGCTCTTGTTTCAATGTCTATCTGCCTATGCTCGATTTGGAAGATAATGATGACGGAATTGAGATTTTAGAAGAATAGTTTTTTTAATTTTAAGTTATAACAAACTTTACATAAAATTTACAAAACTTTAACATTACTCGCTGATTTTTAGCCCAAACTATACAAGAAATTTACAATTAACGTGTATGATTAATATATAGCAAAAAATATTAATCCAAATGAACTCCAAGAGTTTAGGAAGGACGGTTAATTCATGGTAGAAATGAAGAAGTTTTCAAAATTAATCACTGTATTAGGGAGTGCGGCTCTATTAGCTGCATGTGGTAACTCAGCTAGCGATAGCGGTGATTCTGAAGCTGATGCAGGTGGCGCTTCTGGTGCTCCTGAAGGTTTAATCCAAGTGATCAGCCGTGAAGAAGGATCTGGTACACGTGATGCCTTTGTTGAAATTACAGGTGTTAAAGAAGGCGACAACGATAACACAACGGATATGGCAGATATCCAAAACTCAACAGACGGCGTGATGACTTCTGTCGCTGGGGACCCAGCAGCTATTGGTTACATTTCTTTAGGGTCATTAAACGATACCGTTAAGGCCTTAAATGTCAATGGCGTTGAACCAACTGAAGAAAATGTTGCTTCTGGTGAATATGCGATTGCTCGTCCATTTAATATTGTTCACAAGGGCGACTTAGAAGGCGCAGCTCAAGACTTCCATGACTTCATCTTCTCTAAGGAAGGCCAAGACATTATCTTAGCTGAAGGCTATGTGCCAGTGAAGAGTGATGCTGAGGCTTATGCCGGCGACGGTTCTGCAGAAGGAAATATCAATATCTCTGGTTCCACTTCTGTTGGCCCTGTTATGGAAAAATTAAAAGAAGAATATGAAAAGTTAAACCCAGGTGTAAGCATTAACATCACCCAAAACGGTTCTGGTGCAGGGGTACAAGCTGCCCAAGAAGGAACCGCTGATATCGGTATGGCTTCCCGTGAACTTAAGGAAGACGAAACAGATGTTGAAGCAGAAGCAATTGCCCAAGATGGGATTGCTGTTATTGTAAATAATGAAAATGGTTTAGGAGATATTACTTTAGAAAGTGTTAAAGGTATCTTCGTGGGTGAAATCACAGATTGGTCAGAAGTTAAATAGTGACCTAGCTTAAGAAGAGAGGAGGACAGCTACTATTGAACACTAGTAGCTGTTTTCCAATGTTTATGAGACTTGTATATTTTAGAGGAGAAAGCAATGAATCAAAATAATACACTTGAAGTCGTAATGAAGTGGATTTTCTTCATCTGCGCCTTGCTGTCTATCTTTGCTTTAGCAGCAATTTGCTACTTCATTTTTGCACGCAGTATTCCTTTCTTAGCTGACTATGGCCTGGGAAGCTTTCTGTTTGGTGATACTTGGAAGCCAACTAATGATATCTATGGGATTGCTCCAATGCTGGTTGGATCTTTCTATGTAACCTGCCTGGCTATTTTGTTTGGGGTTCCGACTGGCATTTTTACAGCAGTCTTTATGGCCTTCTACTGCCCTGACAAATTGCATAAAATCCTTAAACCTGGGGTCAACCTGATGGCTGGGATTCCATCCATCGTTTATGGTTACTTCGGTTTGGTGGTTTTAGTTCCGATTATCCGTAAGACGGTTCGGTCGATGGGAATTCCTTCCAGTGGGATGAGTGTATTTACAGCTGGCCTAGTTTTGGGTATTATGATCTTACCGACTATTATTACCATGTCCGAATCATCCTTGCGTGCGGTTCCTAAGTCCTATTACCAAGCTTCTGTTGGTTTGGGGGCAACTCACGACCGGACAGCCTACCGCATTATGGTACCAGCTGCTCGCTCGGGGATTCTGGCCTCCGTTATTATGGGGATTGGTCGGGCTGTCGGCGAAACCATGGCGGTTATCATGGTAGCCGGGAACGCGGCTGTCTTCCCTAAAGGTCTCTTCCAAGGGACCCGGACCATGACAGCTAACATTATGCTAGAAATGGCCTATGCATCTGGCGACCACCGGAGCGCTTTGATTGCCACAGGGGCTGTACTCTTTGTCATCGTCCTAATGATCAACGGGATCTTAGCAGTTGTTAAACGCAAAGGAGGCGTGCAAGGCTAATGGATAGAGCATTAAAGTACCTAACCTATTTCTTTACTATCGTAACTTTTGCTTGGCTTATCTATATTATCGGCTATGTGTTAATTAATGGGATTCCTTACCTATCAGCAGACCTTTTTGCCTTTGAGTATACAACAGATAATGTGTCGATGATGCCCGCCATTATCACAACCATTTATGTGATCCTAGGAGCCTTGTTAATTGCTGTACCTCTGGGGGTCTTCGCTGGTTTTTATTTGATTGAATATGCTGGTAAGAACAATAAATGGGTAGAAGCCATTCGGGTAGCTTCTGACACCTTATCAGGGGTTCCATCCATTGTTTATGGTTTGTTCGGGATGCTAGCCTTTGTTATTGCTGCTGGCTTCCAATATTCATTACTAGCAGGTATCTTGACCATGGCGGTTATGGTCCTTCCATTAATTATTCGGAATACCGAAGAAGGGCTGATGTCTGTTAGTGACAAGATGCGTGAAGGGAGCTTTGGTTTAGGGGCTGGTAAGCTACGGACCATCTTCAAGATTGTTTTACCAGTGGCTATGCCTGGTATCCTATCCGGTATCATCTTAGCGATTGGACGGATTGTTGGGGAAACGGCGGCTCTTATGTACACCTTAGGGACCGCAACTAGCTTGCCCGATAGCTTATTTGCATCTGGTCGGACACTGGCCTTACACATGTATATTTTATCAACAGAAGGCTTGCACCGTGACCAAGCCATGGCAACAGGTGTTGTCTTACTATTATTTGTATTAATTATCAACGGATTATCGACTTGGTTATCCAATAAATTAGGAGCTCAAGGGGGACAAAAATAAAATGGCAGAAGAACACAAAGTAACAATGACTGCTCGGAATATGAGCCTATTTTATGGCAATTTCCAAGCCTTGGAAGATATCGATATGGATATTTATGAAAAACAGGTAACCGCCTTAATCGGCCCATCAGGTTCAGGGAAATCAACCTTCTTAAAGAGTTTAAATCGTATGAATGACTTAATTGAAGGTTGCAAAATTACAGGTGAGATTGCTTTAGATGGTAAGGATATCTATGCCAAGGATGTCAATGTTAACCACTTGAGAAAACGGGTGGGGATGGTTTTCCAACAACCTAACCCCTTCCCTATGAGCATTTATGACAATGTGGCTTATGGTCCACGGACTCATGGCACTAAAGATAAGGCAGAATTAGATGAAATCGTGGAAACTTCTCTTAAAGGGGCTGCCATTTGGGATGAAGTCAAAGACGACCTCAACAAGTCTGGTTTAGCGATTTCTGGTGGTCAGCAGCAACGGGTATGTATTGCACGTGCGCTTGCAGTAAAACCAGAAATCTTATTGATGGATGAACCAACTTCAGCTTTGGACCCAATTTCAACCCTTAAAATTGAAGAACTTGTTCAAGAGTTGAAAGAAAAATATACCATTGTTATCGTAACCCACAATATGCAACAAGCAGCTCGGGTATCTGATTATACAGCATTCTTCTATGCTGATCCTGATCGTGCGCCTGGCCATTCACGGATCATTGAATTCGGGCCAACCGAACAAATCTTCAATAATCCAAATAACGAACAGACAGCCGACTATGTTGCTGGACGTTTTGGTTAATCAAAATATATTTTACCTAGCCGGACCTCGAGTCCGGCTTATTTTTTTGCAAATCATTTGAGAATCGACTAGGAAAGCTTTAGAATGGGGCGTGGAGTATAATAATAGTTAATTCATTTAATCCATGCTATAATGAATCAGAACACTTGTTTGTATAGGTAAATAAATTGTCAAAGAAAGAGTGAAGTCTGTGAGAGATGAAATAGTGGTTCGTGGGGCACGTTCTCACAATTTAAAAAATATTGATGTTGAAATTCCACGCAATGAAATGGTCGTTGTAACAGGCTTATCAGGTTCGGGAAAGTCTTCTCTAGCCTTTGATACGCTCTATGCGGAGGGACAGCGTCGTTATATTGAAAGCCTGTCAGCCTTCGCTCGTCAATTCTTAGGGAATTCTCGCAAAGCAGATGTCGATAGTATCGATGGGTTGAGTCCTGCTATTTCAATTGACCAGAAGACCACCAACCGTAATCCTCGGTCAACCGTTGGAACGATTACAGAAGTGAACGATTACTTGCGTTTACTTTACGCCCGGGTAGGTCAGCCTATTTGTCCCAATGACGGGACACCCATCGCTAGCCAGTCCATTGACCAGATGATCGAGCGGGCAGAAGCCTTGGAAGAGAGAACCCGCGTCCAAGTTATGGCACCGGTGGTTTACGGCAAGAAGGGCCAGCATAAACGATTATTGGAGAAGATTCAACAGCAGGGCTATGTCCGAGTTCAAATTGATGGCGAGCTCTATGATATCGAGGACCTGCCAGAACTAAATAAAAATCAGAAGCACAATATTAATATTGTAATCGACCGCTTAGTCATTAAGGAAGGTATCCGGACGCGCTTAGCGGATTCTTTGGAGACGGCTCTCCGCCTAACGGATGGCTATGCCCTTTTGGATATCATTGATGGGGAAGAGATCCTTTTTTCTGAGCATTATGCCTGCCCCCTATGTGGCTTTACCGTAGGAGAACTGGAACCTCGGCTCTTTTCCTTCAATGCCCCTTATGGACGTTGTGAAGTTTGCGATGGTTTGGGACAGAAATTGGTGGTTGACTTGGACTTACTGGTCCCTGATCCATCGAAAAGTCTAGAAGAGGGCGCCATTCAAGCCTGGAATTCTAATTGGTCAGGCTACTATCCAACCCTCTTAAAACAAGCAGCGGAAGCCTTCGATATTCCTTTCGATAAAGCCTTTGAAGATTTGACTGAAGAGCAGAGGGACTTATTGCTCTATGGGTCTAAGGATGAGACCTTCCATTTTCACTATGTCAATGATTTTGGCAAGGTTCAAGATAAGGATATGACCTTTGAGGGAGTTGCTAATAATGTCAGCCGGCGTTACCATAACAGTTCATCCAATATGGTGCGCGACAATATGCGACAATACTTAGCCGAATTGCCCTGTGACAAGTGCCATGGCAAACGCTTGAATGAGCGGGCCCTCTGCGTCAAGGTCGAAGGTGAGGATATAGCAGAAGTAACGGCCATGCCCATTGAAAAAACAATCCACTTCTTTAAGCAACTCCACTTGGGTGAACAGGATAGTGAAATTGCTGCACCGATTCTTGAAGAATTGCGGTCCCGGCTGGGCTTCTTACAAGAAGTTGGTCTCGATTATTTAACGCTCGACCGGTCAGCCGGTACCTTATCGGGTGGGGAAGCCCAACGTATTCGTTTGGCTACCCAGATTGGATCTAACCTATCGGGTATCATGTATGTCCTAGATGAGCCTTCGATTGGTCTCCACCAAAGAGACAATGATCGCTTGATCCGCTCTCTGCAGAGAATGCGTGATTTAGGGAATACCCTCATCGTAGTGGAACACGATGAGGAGACCATGTGGGCTGCAGACTACCTGATCGATATGGGACCAGGCGCTGGAGAGCATGGGGGCGAAGTCGTGGCTAGCGGCCCCCCCCAAGAAGTAGCTCAAAATCCTGATTCGCTGACAGGCCGCTATCTGAGTGGAGACCTTGCCATTGAAGTCCCATCAGAGCGTCGTCAGGAAGATAAGGGCTGGCTAGAGATTAAGGGCGCCCGTCAAAATAACCTGAAAGGGATCGATGTCCGCTTGCCTATTGGGCGTTTGGATGTCGTGACCGGCGTTTCCGGATCGGGTAAGAGTTCGCTGATCAACGAAGTCCTCAAGAAGACCTTGGCTCGCGATCTCAACCGGGCGCAAATTCATCCCGGTAAGTCAGACAGTGTCTCGGGTTATGAGGGCCTAGATAAGATTATTGATATTGACCAGAGCCCAATCGGTCGGACACCCCGGTCGAATCCAGCGACCTATACCTCTGTATTTGACGATATCCGGGAACTCTTTGCCCAAACCAATGAGGCGAAGATCCGTGGCTACAATAAGGGACGCTTTTCCTTTAATGTCAAAGGAGGGCGCTGTGAGGCCTGCAAGGGTGACGGGATCCTTAAGGTAGAGATGCACTTCTTGCCGGATGTCTACGTGCCTTGCGAGCTCTGTAAGGGGACCCGCTACAATGCGGAGACCTTGGAAGTCACTTATAAAGGAAAGAATATTGCGGAGGTCTTGGACATGCGGGCTGAGGAAGCCTTAGACTTCTTCTCTGCGGTGCCAAAGATCAAGCGTAAATTACAGACCATGGTGGATGTGGGCTTGGGCTATGTTAGCCTGGGTCAACCTGCGCCCTCGCTTTCCGGTGGTGAAGCCCAACGGATGAAATTAGCTAGTGAGCTCCAGCGCGTGGCGACAGGGAAGACGGTCTATATCCTTGATGAACCAACGACCGGCTTACATAGTCATGATATTAAGCGTCTCTTAGAGGTCCTCCAGCGTCTAGTGGATGCGGGAAACACGGTGATTATTATTGAACATAATCTAGATGTGATTAAAACCGCCGATTATATTGTTGATCTGGGACCAGAAGGCGGCGAAAAGGGTGGCCAGCTCGTTGCTGGTGGGACCCCTGAGGAAGTGGCCCAAGTGGAAGCTTCCTACACCGGTCAATACCTAAAACCATTACTGGAAAAAGAATAAGTTGTGTCAAAGAGGGTGGACGAATTTACCAGCCTCTTTTTCACCGAGTGAGGAGTCCATATGAAAATTATCCATACTTCCGATTGGCATATCGGAAAAGTGATCAATGAAAGAAGTCTGCTCGATGACCAGGCGGATGTTTTAACGGCATGGATCAGTCAGGTAGCAGAGATGGGGCCAGATCTTGTGATTATTGCGGGGGATCTTTATGACCGGTCCCTTCCTAATCGCGAGAGTGTCCACCTGTGCAATCAATTATTGACCCAGATGTCGGAAGAAATCGCTTGCCCCATTTGTATTATCTCGGGCAACCATGATAGCGGGGAGCGCATCGACTATGCTTCCGCTATCTTAGAAAAGGAGGGCCTCTACTTAGAGGGCATGGTCAAAAAAGAAATCCGCCGTGTCTGTCTGGAAGAGGCTGATGTTTATCTCCTGCCCTACAGTGACTATGGTCAAATCCAAAAGTTATACCCTGACCAGACAATCCGCTCTATGGCCGATGCGCTAGCGGTTCAAATCCAAACCATTAAGGCGGGGGACTGGCGACCTGACCGGCTCAACCTCCTAGTCTTCCATGGCTATGTAACCAATGTCGATTTGGACGAGGCGGGGGCAGATTTAGAGCACACGGAGTCTGAACGTCCCCTGAGCATGGGGAACTCTGCCTATGTTCCTGCTGATCTTTTTGAGGATTTTGACTATGTTGCCCTAGGACACTTGCACGGCCGCCAGTTTGTTAAAAACCAGCATATCTACTACAGTGGGTCTCCCTTAAAATACTCAAAATCGGAAGCCCGCCAGCGCAAGGTTTTTTTAGAAGTTGATCTGACCAAGGAAGACCTGACCGTTACCCCCCATCCCATCCAGCCTAAATATGATTTGCGGCAGGTAAAGGGGACTTTTGAAGACTTAATGGCCGACCAGTCTGATGACTACCTCTATGTGGAACTGACCGATGCCCAGCCCGTCCATGAAGCGATGGCACGCTTGCGCCAAGTCTATCCCCACATTATGGCCTTGACCTACTCGGCCCTAGAAGTCGATCAACCACAATCTGAAACAGGCTACCAGGCCCAGCAAAAAGAAGCTTTAGACCAGGTCTTTGCCGATTTTTATGAAGATCAAACGGGCCAGGTCTTGACGGCTTACCAAGAGCAAGTGGTTAAGCAAATCATGGCTGAGGCCCAAGGCAGAGGAGAGGAGGCAGGTGACCAATGAAACCGATTATATTAGAGATGCAAGCTTTTGGTCCCTACCGTGAGCGGATGCAGATTGATTTCCGGGACCTAGGCCAGACCCAGTTGTTTCTAATTACGGGACCCACTGGCGCTGGTAAGACAACCATATTCGATGCCATTGTCTATGCCCTCTATGGTAAGACCAGCGGCAGTTCGCGCCAGGAGGCTGAGCTCAAATCAGACTTAGCCAGTGACCATGAACTGTCCTATATTTATTTGAGCTTTGAACTTGGCGGAAAGACTTATTCCGTTAAACGTATTCCCCAGCAAAAGGGCCCCAGTCCCAAAACCCAACGTCCGATCAACCTGAAGGCAAGTGTGACTTTCGACCGAGGGGACCGGGTCTTCCAAAAGACCCAAGAAGCCAACCAGGCCCTAGAAGAACTATTAGGCCTCAGTGTCGACCAGTTCCGACAAATTGTGATGCTGCCCCAGGGTGAATTCAAGCAGCTCTTAGAGGCCCCTAGCCGTGAAAAAGAGGTCATCTTTCGCAAGATTTTTACGACCTACCATCTTAAAAACTTCCAGGATGACCTCCTGGCTAAGAAACAAGCTTTAGAAAAAGAAATGGGCCAAGACTACCAAGCCCTTAAGGAGGACAAAACGGATATCCTGGACCTGCTAGATGAAGCGAGTCAAGAAGCTTTAAGAGAAGCTGCTAATCAAGAAGACTTCGCAGCTTTTGCGGACCAAGTGGCGGAGGCTTTGGAAAACCAGCGAGCAGGTGTTAAGGCAGCGGAAAAGAAGATCGGAGACGGGCAAGCAGAAAGTCAGGTGCTCAACCAGCACTTAGAGCGCTTAAAAGAAGCGGACCGCTTGGCCCAAGCACAAGTTGACTTGGATCAAAAGTCTTCGGTCTATCATAAGGCCAAGGCGGACTGGGACTTCTATCAAAAAACGCGGCCCCTGGCTAAGAACCAAGCTGACTTGGAACAATTGGCGGAAGTCATTAGCCAGGAGAGAAAGCGCCTGGGGGAAGTCGAAGCAGAAGCTAGCCAATACCAGGCCGCTAAAGAAGCTGCTCAAACTAGCTTAGAAGCCAGTCAAGACTCCTATGCCCAAGTCGACGACTGGGAGGAAAAGCTGGCTCAGATGCGCTTGGAGGAACACGACTTAAAGACCTGGTTGAAGAAAAGGGAAGGTGCCCAAGCACTTGACCAATCCATCCAGACGAGTCAAAAGAGACTTCTTGCGCTTCAGGAAGACCAGGAAGGCTTCGCGCAAAAGATTGACCTAGCTAAAGAAAAAGCTCAGCAGCTCCAGAATCAGTGGCTGAATCCTGACGACTTGCTTAAGGAGCGCTACCAATTGGAAAATAAGCAGGCAACTTATGCGACTTACCGCCACTTAATGGCAAGCAAGCAGGAGCAGACAGACCAGCTTAGCCAGCTGGAGCTAGACTACCAAGCGGCTCAAGAGACTTGGCGGCAGACTCAGTCGGCGCTTGAAGCAGGTCGGCTCAGGGAGCAAGCGGATTACCTGGGCAAGTTAGCGGCTGACTTAGTCCCTGGCCAGGCTTGTCCGCTTTGTGGGAGCTTGGACCACCCGGCAGTTTATGAAGGGACAAGTGACCAAGAGGGGCCGGTGCCAGACACTGACAGTTTAGAAGCTGAGGAGCGCCAGGCCTACCAGGATTTGACCCAGCTGGGTAGCCAACTGGGCTATGCCCAAAAAGAAATGCAGAAGCTTACAGACCAGCTAGAAGACCAGGCAAAAGAAGGGAATTTCTCTTCTGACTTAGTAGAAGAAGATCGTCGCCTAAAGACCCAAGCGGACCAGCTACTAGCTAAAGAGAAGGCCCAAGCTCAGCGACAAAGGGACTATGACCAGGTCCAAGAAGATCTCGTGACCTACCAAGAAAAACAAGTTGCGGTCAGACAAGAAGAAGGTCAGCTCGAGGAACGTTTGGATAACCAGGAAAGGCAGTATAAGGACTTAAAAGAAGACATGCAGGCTTTGGCTGCCCAGCTAAACTACCAGGAAATGGATGACCTCCTGGCTGCTGAAAAAGAACTTGAACAGAAAATTCAAAAGGTAAAAGAGGCCTATCAAAAAGCTCAAGCCAGCTTCCAAGCAGCAAGTGACCAAGTAGTTCGCTTAAAAGCACAGAAAGCGGGCTTGGAAGAGAGCCTGGGACGGCAAGACCAGCGTTACCAAGAGGGCTGGTCACACTTCCAGGCAAGCCTAACCGATTTTGATCTCACGGCCGAAGACCTTTCTAACTACCACCGTGCGGATAAAGATTGGTCAGCTGTGGAGAAATTTTGGCGAAATTATGAACAGGACCGTTATGCTCTGGACCAACAAATAGCCAAGAATCGGCAGGCCTTGGCTGCTAGGGAGGAGGCTTTAGACCTTGACCAAACTCAAGCCCGTCTCCAGGAAGTAAGCGAGCAAGTTCAAAAAGAACAACAATACCGGGATAGACGCTTGACCCAGCTGACCCGCCTAGACCAGCTCGACCAGGCCTTCAATGCCCGCTTAGCCCGCTACCAAGCGCAATCCCAACATTACGGGGAATTGGTCTTACTCGCTGAAGTCGCTAACGGGACACGATCAGGCAGCCAACGTATTTCTTTTGAGCGCTATATCTTAGCTTATTACTTTGATCAGATTATCCAGCAGGCCAATCGACGCTTTAAGCAGATGACGAGTGGCCGCTATCAGTTCTTGCGTGAACGTACAGACAAGGGGGGAACAGCTGCTAAGGGTTTAGACTTGGCGGTAATGGATTATTATTCCGGTAGCAGCCGCA
Source organism: Aerococcus sanguinicola (assembly GCF_001543145.1). NCBI lineage: Bacteria > Bacillati > Bacillota > Bacilli > Lactobacillales > Aerococcaceae > Aerococcus > Aerococcus sanguinicola. The sequence goes on from NZ_CP014160.1 coordinate 1,292,687, forward strand.
GCGTCCAGTCCCTATCAGGGGGTGAGAGCTTTAAGGCTTCACTCTCCCTGGCCCTAGCCTTAAGCGATGTGATCCAAAATCATGCAGGTGGTATTGAAATTTCAACCCTCTTTATTGACGAGGGCTTTGGTAGTTTGGATGAAGAGTCCCTCCACCAGGCCATGGATACCCTGATTGAGCTCCAGGAAGCCAGTGGCCGCTTGATTGCGATTATTTCCCACGTGGAGGAATTGAAGCAGGAGCTGCCCGTTCAATTGGCGGTGACAGCCAGTCCAGCAGGCAGCCGCTGTGCCTTTCGGGGGCTTACAAGATAAATACATCTCAGGGCCTATGTTAAAACTTGAAAAAATTGAGATAATAGGTTCAAGATAAACAAGGAGGCGACACGATGAGTGAGGACAAACAACGTATACTGAAATTAGTTCAAGAAGGTTTACTCAGTCGAGAAGAAGCCTTGGTGCTTTTAGAACAGCGCCAAGCTAAAGAAAGTGATAACCAAAAGCAGAAGCAGAGCCTCTCATTTGAAGAAGCACAAGCCTTGGCGGAATTCTATGAAGACCAAGGCCAGGATGACTTAGCCCAAGCGATTCTGAAAAATTATTACTTAGATCGCGAAGAAAAATTAGAAGCTGAATTAGATGCCAAGGAGGCTGCCTTAGAAGAACTGGGGTTGGCTGAATCAACGGACGAAGCGGAGGCCAAGTTGGCCTTAGAAGAAGAAATCAAGGGTCTCAAAACAGAATTGACTTACTTGCGTGACCAAGCGAACCAATCAAATAATGACTCAGCAGACGGACCAGCAGAGGAGCCAAAAGCAAAGACCAGCCAGGCAGAGAAGACAGGATTGGGTCAAATGTTCAAGGACCTTAAGACGGCCGTTGAAGGAACGGTTCACTTTGACCGGGGCCGGTCGGGGATCCCCCGTCCCCACTTAGTCACCCGGCAATTTGAAGAACGTTTTACTTTTGACGAGATCGCCAAGAATTTTGATTTTTCAATCTCTAAGGGAGACATCCTGGTTGAAGTCGCCGAGATCGACCGGGTGGAAGTCTTAGTGACAGGGACTATCCTAGGTAAGTACCAGGAAGAAAGCGTTGAAGAAGCCTTTAGAAAAAGAACCCTGATTGAAAACCAAGGCGGATGTTTACGTTTTGAATTAAATAACCGCCTGCTATCTACTAATATCCACTTGCGCCTTCCCAAAGTAAAATTCGGCCAATTAAATTTTAGGAGCTTATTAGGAGGCATCCAGCTGACTGGTTTAGAAGCGGAAAACCTGGATCTTTATACCATTGATGGGGATATCCGGGTCGCTGAGTGCCAGGCAAGCAGTGGCCGGGTGAATACCAAGAACGGTTTAGTAGTTTTGGACCAAGTTGCCTTTGACCATCTGGATGCGCAGACAGCCAATGGGGACCAGCGCTTCATTGGAGCGGTTCGCGAGCTGGCCATGGATACCCTGAATGGGAACTTGCGGTTGACGGTGACAAGCCCGGACTTAGAGACCGTTAACTGCCAGACCACTTCGGGAGATGTCAAGCTCAATGTTAATCCAGCAACGAGTTTGAATGCTGACCTGCGTTCCAATAATGGGACTATACGTTGGCGGCAAGAAAGCTTTAAGGTAGAAACCTTGGCTGATTCTCGCTTTAACCAAGCGAAGAGCATATATTATTTAGGCGAGACACGCCCTGCCCAAATCAACCTGTCATCCGTTTCTGGAGATATCTGGTTGAAGGCAGAGGCTAAGTAATAGGAGGATAACCATGACTAAAAAATTAAGAAGATCCAAAACAGACCGCGTTCTAACCGGCTTACTAGGGGGCCTGGCAGCTTATTTTGGCGTCAGTTCAACCCTTATCCGCTGGCTTTACGCCATCTTCACTTTCTTCAATCCCTTCCTCATCCTGATCTACATCGTGGCGGCTTATTTGATTCCAAGTGAAGGAAAGCCTTTTAAGCGCAAGGCTGAGAAAACCCACCGCCACCCCCGAGGTTTCGGTCGCATTAAAGAAGCTGAACACATTGATGATGACCAGCAGGGAAATTGGAATGACTTTTAACCTATAATAAAGAGAGTGTGACAAAAGTCGGTTAGTCCTGAATCACTGGAGCGAACTATGGGAAATCGTTGGAAAACGATTGGACATAGTTCATGAAGTGGATGTCAGGACTGACTTTTGGAACAGATTTTTGCTAAAAAAGTTCGTTATTTTAAAAGAGGCCGGGGCTTTTGTCCCAGCCTCTTTTATTTTCTTTGCCTGCCTAAGGGGCGGTCCTTGATGTCGGTGAAGCTTCTTGGGGGAATCTATGGTAAAATAGGAGAAAAACAGCATTGATGCGAAGGATGGAAGGAGTTCTACATGGCGGTAGTTACAGTTCGTGAGCTAGTAGAGGCACTCAAGATGAATATTATTTCTGGTGAGGACTATCTGGATCGAGAGATCACAGTATCAGATATTTCGCGCCCGGGATTGGAATTGACCGGTTATTTTAATTATTATCCTGAAGAACGGATCCAACTTTTTGGCCGTAACGAGCATTCTTTTATGAGCAAGATGACCAGTGAAGAACGTTTATTGGTGATGCGGCGTCTAGCCCGGGATAAGACACCGGTTTTTGTTTTTTCCCGCGACTTGCGGCCGGAGTACGAAGTGATCCAGGCAGCTAATGAAAACCATATTCCGGTGATTGGGATCAATACCTCGACCACCCACCTCTCTTCTCGCTTGACGACCTTTCTTCAGGAACGTTTGGCGACCCGTACCTCGCGCCATGGTGTCTTTGTTGAGGTTTATGGTTTAGGTGTGCTCATTATGGGCGAGAGTGGCGTTGGTAAGTCGGAAGCTGCCCTCGAACTGGTTAAGAATGGCCACCGCCTGGTTGCTGATGACCGGGTCGAACTCTATCAAAGAGATGAATATACCATTATGGGGGAGGCGCCCGCTATCCTTGAAAACATGATGGAAATTCGGGGCCTGGGCATTATTAATATTATGACCCTCTACGGCGCAGGAGCTGTCCGCCAGAAGCAACAGGTGAACTTGATCATCCAGTTGAAGCTCTGGCACAAGGAGGACAAGTATGACCGTTTGGGAACCGCTGCCGAAGAGGAAGATATCTTTGGGGTGAAGGTGGCTAAGATTACCGTTCCGGTTCAGATGGGACGGAATATTTCTAGCATCGTCGAAGTAGCTGCCATGAATTTCCGAGCCAATGATCTCGGCTACAATTCAGCCAAGGAATTTGAAGACCGTTTAACGCATTTGATCGAAAGTAACAGTCAAGAGGAAGGATAATATGTTGAGTGATCGTGTTTTAGCAGCCATTGATCCCGTCGCTTTCGAGCTATTTGGCTGGCCCATTCGTTGGTATGGGATTATCATAGCTGGAGGTATCCTTTTAGCTATTCAATTGGGTAGCCGTGAAATTAAGCGGCGGGGCTGGCCTGAGGATTTAATTTTAGATGTCTTGGTTTGGGCCATTCCCATTGGCTTTATCGGGGCTCGACTCTATTATGTGATCTTCGAATGGGATTATTACCGCCAGCACTTGGATGAGATTATCCAAATTTGGAATGGTGGGATTGCCATCTATGGGGGCGTTTTAGCGGCCCTATTGACTATTTACCTTTATTGTCGGTCTAAGGGCTGGCGCTTCCTACTTTTGACAGATGTGATGGCGCCTTACCTCCTGCTTGCCCAAGCCATTGGCCGCTGGGGAAATTTTGTTAACCAGGAGGCCCATGGAGGCCCCGTGTCGGTAGAATTTCTTCGTGACCGCCTCCACTTACCTGATTTTATTGTGGAAGGTATGCAGATCGACGGGGTCTACTACCATCCGACCTTTCTTTACGAATCACTATGGAACCTTTTAGGGGTTGTGGTTCTCTTGTATTTACGTAATATTAGGGGCAAACTGAGAGTAGGGGAGACGACCTTCCTCTACTTGATTTGGTATGGGATCGGACGTTTCTTTATTGAGGGGCTGCGGACAGATAGCCTCTATTGGGGGCCCTTCCGTGTCTCCCAAGTCCTATCCTTAGTCTTGGTGCTTATTGGCCTGGGCGCAATTATCTGGCGACGTTGGCAAAAAGCTCCCACTCCCTACCAGGAAGCGAGTCTCTATGCGATTGAACAGAAGAAAACGGAGGAGAACTAAATGCAAAGTTATCGTGTTGCAGTATTAGGCGCTGGCTCTTGGGGGTCGGCGCTCGCCATGGTATTAAATGACAACCAGCACCAGGTTCGGCTCTGGACCGTTGATGCAGACCAAGCAGAAGAGATCCGTCAGACGCGGATTAATGCTGCCTACCTGCCCGACCTGCACCTAGCTGAGGATATCTTAGTGACGACGGATTTGAGCGAGGCACTCAAACAAGCTGATATGGTCTGTTTTGTGGTGCCGACCAAGGCAATCCGGTCTGTCAGCCAACAAGTAAAGGAAGTTTTAGCCTCTGATCAAGCTTCGGGAGCGGACAAGCCGCCGCTTATCCTCCATGCTTCTAAGGGCTTGGAACAAGGTAGCCATTTGCGGATCAGTCAGATTATCGAAGAAGTTCTAGAAGACTGTGACTACCGCGGCATCGTGGCACTGTCTGGGCCAAGTCATGCGGAAGAGGTGGCGGTCCGCCATATCACAACGATCACAGCAGCGAGCCGAGACTTAGAAGCGGCCAAGGAAGTCCAAGCAGTCTTCCTCAACCGCTATTTCCGGGTTTATACCAACACTGACTGTATCGGTGTGGAATTGGGTGGGGCCCTGAAGAATATTATTGCGGTCGCGGCCGGCGGGGTAGATGGCTTAAACTATGGGGATAACACCAAGGCAGCCTTGATCACGCGTGGTTTAGCCGAAATTACTCGTTTGGGCCTGGCTATGGGTGCGGATCCCCTAACCTTTTCTGGCTTAAGCGGAGTGGGGGATCTCATTGTGACCTGTAACAGCGTCCACTCACGGAATTGGCGGGCCGGCAACCAGATTGCTCAGGGAGCTAGCCCTGAAGAAGTAGAAGCTAAGATGGGCATGGTCGTTGAGGGAATTCCGACGACCAAGGCGGCATACGAATTAGCGGCTGACTTAGGTGTCGATATGCCCATTACCAATGCTCTCTACGCTATTCTCTATGAAGGCATGCCGGTGGAAGAAGCCCTAACCCAGCTGATGATGCGGGAAGGTAAGGAAGAAGCCCAATTACGAAGCGCATTAATTGACTATCTGGCGAAAAGAACTTAAAGTAATTTCTTAAGGAGGACTTATGAAAAAAGTACGTAAAGCAATTATTCCAGCGGCTGGTTTTGGAACCCGTTTCCTACCAGCTACTAAGGCGATGGCTAAAGAGATGCTACCGATTGTCAATAAGCCAACCATCCAATTCATAGTGGAAGAGGCATTAGCGTCGGGAATAGAAGATATTTTAATCATCACAGGTAAGAGTAAACGCCCTCTAGAAGACTACTTTGATTCGAATATTGAACTCGAGGGCGTCCTCAAGCAGAAGGGTGAGGACCAATTACTAGAACTAATACAGGAGAATGTTGGGCTTAACCTCTACTTTAAGCGCCAATCCTATCCACTAGGCCTCGGTCATGCGGTTCTTCAAGCCAAGGCTTTTGTTGGCGACGAACCCTTCGTGGTCATGCTCGGGGACGATTTGATGGTAGATGAGGAACCATTAACCAAGCAATTAATTGGCGCCTATAATGAGACCCATGCTTCCAACATTGCCGTGATGCCCGTTGCCGAGGAAGATACCGATAAGTATGGCATCATTGATCCTGAAGCGAAGTTCCGCGATGGCATCTACAATGTTCGCCGCTTTGTCGAAAAACCGGATCCTTCTGTGGCCCCTTCTAACTTGGCTATTATTGGCCGCTATTTACTAACACCTGAAATCTTCGGCCTTTTAGAAACTCAAAAAGCAGGAGCAGGCAATGAAATCCAATTAACTGATGCCATCGATCGTTTGAACCGCACTCAGCGGGTATTTGCTTACGAATTTAAGGGCCAACGCTATGATGTGGGGGATAAGCTTGGCTATATGAAGACAACCATCGAGTATGGCTTAGGCCAAGAGAGTATCCGCCAGGGCCTGACTGACTATCTCCTGAGTCTTGAGGACGAATTAAATAAGGAGTGAGAGAATGAGCGAAGAAATTAAACAATATGATGTCTTAGTCATTGGCTGTGGGCCAGCGGGGATGACTGCCGCCCTCTATACCTCACGGGCAGCCCTATCGGTTCTAATCTTAGAGCGGGGTGTACGGGGGGGCGAGCTCTTGAATACAGCTGAAGTAGAAAACTATCCAGGCTTCCCTAGCATCCAAGGGCCAGACCTGGCGACCAGTATGTATGAAGGGGCCATGCGTTTCGGGGCAGATTATGCCTATGGGAATGTTAAAGCGATCCATCCCGGCCAACCCTACCATACGATTGAAACCGATACGGCAACCTACCAAGCTAAGGCGATTGTGATTGCAACGGGGTCCACCCACCGTCTCCTGGATGTGCCAGGTGAGGCCGACTATGCTGGGCGCGGAGTTAGCTACTGTGCTGTCTGCGACGGAGCCTTCTTCAAGGATGGTAAGTTGATCGTTGTAGGTGGAGGAGACTCAGCTGTTGAAGAAGGGGCTTACTTGACCCAGTATGCCAAGCAAGTGACCATTGTCCACCGACGCGATCAGTTACGGGCCCAAGCGATTCTCCAAGAGCGGGCCTTTGCTAATGAGAAGATTGATTTCACCTGGGATGCCCAAGTCCAAGAAATCCTAGGCGACGGTCAGAAGGTGACGGGAGTTCGGATTGTTAAGAAGGATGGCTCTTCTTATGTGGAAGACTGCGATGGGGTCTTTATCTATATTGGCCTCCTCCCCAACCAAGCTGGCTTTGATGACCTGGGCATCACCGATGAGGAAGGCTGGGTCATCACTGACGAGAACATGTTGACGAAGGTCCCTGGTATCTTTGCTGCTGGTGACATCCGCCAAAAGAAATTGCGGCAAATTTCAACCGCAGTTGGTGACGGCGGCCAAGCTGGCCAAGAAGCTTATAATTATATTCAAAGCTTATAACTAAATAATGCCAACAAAAAAAGCGCCCGACTAAAGGCGCTTTTTGTCTATCTAGCAATAGCTAATTTAGACTAGATATGATTTTCATTGGCTTCTTCTGTGACGAATTTTGTCCCGAAGTAACCACCAAGAGCTGAGAGAATGGCACCAAGTAAGAGTCCGACAAAGGCCCAGATTGAAGCTTGAGCAGTCGTGTCAGAAGCTTTGTTGGCTTCATTCCGTAATTGTGCAATCGCGTCTTGAGCTTCAGACTTGGTTTGGTCAAGCGCTTGGCTAGCCTGGTCAATTTGTTGACGGGCTTCGCTGGCTGCACGGTTGTACCCTTCGACAATATTTTGAGTAGTTTGTTCAGCTTCCGCTTGGGATAAATCAGAGTTAGATTCGATGGCATTGGCAACGGCTTGTTCATCCACGTTTTCCGTGATGCTTTCTGTCCGTGCTTGCAATTGATTACTTAATTGGTCAAAGATAGCATCTGAATTCTCAGGATTCGTTACCAAGTCTTTAGCAGCTTGGCTGATGTCGTCAGTTGCCCCTTGGAGCTGCCCCTTCAAGTATTCTGGTTGGAGCTCTTTGATATTGGTATCACGTAGGACGTCGTTGACATCGTTTTCTAAACTTTGGATGTCACTTTGGTTCACATCAATTTGGTCAGTGAGGGCATTAACGCCATTGGAGACGCTATCAGCTGCTGAAGAAGTTACACTTTCAACGCTTTGACCGGCTGTCTGTGCCACTTGGCCAAAGAAAGTCCCCACGGATGACAGGATCGACACGGTAGCGACTGAAAGTAAAATAAAGGTTGCGATGGTTGATACAGCCCAGGTTAAGAAACCGTGAACCACACCCACGCGACGGGCGGTAATCCCAGAAACAAAGCCAGCCCCTAAGAATGAAAGGATTAATTGGATAACCGTCCAAATTAAGACCCCAGTTCCAACGCCTGACATTGGATTGCTCGCTTTAGGACTCACTGTCCCGAAGCCAATGGCATTACCAATAAAACCGAGGGTGATCATTAAGGCGATAAAAGTAACAACGCCTGCAAAGATCGCTCCCCATGATAGGTTGTAGCCGGCTTCTTTGTCGCCAGCTCCTAGATAACGATTAAATCTATGCATAAATAATTCCTCCTTTTCCATTAATTTAATCTTTATGTATGATAAATTCAAGGCATAAGCCTTTCCATGACGGGCATTTGGTCTATTCCACCCTGTAAGCGCCCTCTTTTATGAAAATAAGAACAATAATTGTATTAAATCTCTGTCAGAAAGCCAATGAAAAAATTCCCTTAGTGAGTATTTATATATTTTTAAAAATTAATCAGAAGGCATGAAGACAAGATTGTGCTAGACTTAGGAAGAGGCTTTACCCGCCGCTTTCATATCATTTAAAGGTCAGATTTGTTATAATGAACATATACGCTTGCTTGCAAGCGAGACTCTACGAATGAAGTTATTTTGCGATAACTTGGAAAGGTTAGATATGAAAACAGCTTATATTATTGACAGTACAGCGTCCTTACCGGAAGCTTACCAAGACCATCCCGATGTCTATCAAGTTTACCTATCGATTCATTATGCGAATGGTGATAGCTTGCGTGACACGACAGACCCCGAAGCCCTACAGCGTTTCTACGAAGACTTACCCAAAGAAGAAGAGATTCCGACGACTTCCCAGCCCCAACCCCAGCAGTTCTACGATATTATGGACGACTTAGTAGCGGAAGGTTATGAGGCGGTTTACGGTTTCTTCTTGTCTGCCGACCTAAGTGGGACTTATCAAACCGCCTATTCAGTCATGCACGAGTATGATGACCGCTTAACAGTTCATGTGATTGATTCTAAGTCGATTTCTCTAGCTATTGAAGCCCTGCTTGACCATACGATACGTCTCCAAGAAGCCGGGGCTAGTGAAGGGGAGATCCTTGACCACCTGGAAAAAATGGTGGATCAGACAGCGCTTTTATGTTGCTTTGAAGACTTGTCTTACCTGGTTAAGGGAGGGCGAGCTGGTAATGCCTCGGCCCTCATTGGAAAAATATTGAATATCTTCCCTGTGCTAGAGGTCCATAGCAAGGTAGAAGTTTTTGCTAAGGTGCGGTCGCGTAAACGTGTTTATGCGACAATTGTTGATGAAATCGAGAAGCGGATCCAGGACTATCCTGACGGGGTAGAGCGGCTGATTGTTTTGGATGCCCTCAATCCAGAAGGGGTGGCAGCCCTAGAGCAAGCTTTTACAGCTGCCTATCCCCACATCAGGGTGGAGAAGACTTATCTAACCCCAGTAATTGGTATCCATGCAGGTCGGGATGCTTATGGCGTGATTGCCGTTCCTAATTTACCTCGCCGCTACCAAGCCAATTAAAGAAGAGGAGGCAGGACTTGCAATTAACGAGTTTAGTTTATCTGATTGACGGTGATGAGGTTCTTATGCTCCATCGGACTAAGAAAGCTAATGATATCAACCATAATAAATGGTTAGGTGTAGGCGGTAAGTTCGAATGGGGAGAGAGTCCTTTAGAATGTGCCCGAAGAGAAGTGAAGGAAGAAACGGGCCAAGACCTTCTAGAAGCCCAAGCTCGGGGCGTGATTACCTTTTTCTTTGCCGATGACGAGCCCCTCTACATCTTCCTCTATACTGGTCGCTTGGCTTCCCGGCAAGTGATCCAGACCTATGAAGGGGACTTAGAATGGGTTAAGCGCGACCAGATTCCCGATTTAGAACTCTGGGAAGGAGATCGGATTTTCCTTAAGAAATTATTTGAAAGCGACCAGTATATTGATATGAAATTAAGTTATGATGCGGAGAGTCGTTTGCTTGCTTGTGAAGATTTCTCCCACTAGCCTAGTGATTGAGAGGAGTTGATGCGTGTGCTTGTTGATGTTCATACCCATATTCTTCCGGAAGTGGAGGAAGGCTTGCGTTTTGAAGATACCTTGCCCAGGGTCAATCAAATCTTACAAGCAGGCACTAGCCATGTCTTGTCGCTAGCTCCTTACCAGCACGATACGACCATTGCACCGCTCGCTAAATTAGAAGCTGTCGCTGAGGCCTACCAGGAGGCGCTTGACCGCAGAGGCTTGCCCCTCCGTCTTTATCCAGGCCACGAAGCCTTGTTAGAAGCAAGCTTAGCCGATGATGTCTTAGCGGGAAAAGTTTCTTTCGCAGACCTCAACCAACGCTATTTATTCATTCGTTTTCCCGACCAAGATTTGCCTGCCTATACCCAGGAAGTTCTCTTCAGCTTGCTTGCTCATAATATTCGGCCCATTATTAGCCAACCGGAAAAGCAAGCCTGCTTTCAAAACAAGCCCCAGCTCCTTTATGATATTTGTGAGCAGGGTTGCAGTATTCAAGCTTCAGCGACTTCCTTGCTGCCCTCCAGCCCAGATCCCGTTTACCGCTTGACCTGGGACTTGGTTGAGCGCCGCTATCTTCATGTGATTGCCTCAGGGGCTTTCTGTGCTAGCGATTCCTGGCGAGGGGACAGTTTGGCTAGCGTTTACCAATACTTAGAAGAAAAATATGGTGAAAGTTTTAGCTTTGATTTAAAGCAGAATGCCATTAGTTTATTGAATGGGGATCCCATGGTGACCCATTATCAGTTGAAGAAGAAACGGACATTTTTTGACTTCTTCAAGCGCCAAAAGTAAGAAGAAAGGTGGTTCTTATGGCGAAGAAACAGCGCAAACCTCTAACCGAGATTCTAAAAATTATGAAAAATAAGCTGGCCTTTATCATTATGGCAACGGTTATCGGGATGATCCTGGCCAGCCTTATCTCCTTCCTCGTTCTTGAGCCCCAGTATGAAGGGACAGCCCAAGTGATTGTCCACCAAAATACGGAGGAACAAACGACTGCCCCCTTAGCTGACCAGGCCAAGACACTGACCGATACTTATAAGGAAATTGTTGTAACACCAGCTGTCCTGGAACCGGTCGCTCAAGGAGCGGAGGAGGACTTGTCCTACCAGGCTCTGCGTGATCGGGTGCGTGTGACGACCAATGAGGAGTCCCTCGTGCTACAAATTGCAGTGGTCGACCATTCGCCCTACACGGCTTCCGACTTAGCCAACCAGATTGCCTCAAGCTTCGGCAAGCAGGTGAATGAAATCTATCCCAATAGCCAGGTCAAGCAAGTGGCTGATGCAAAAACCCATACAAAAAAAATCCGGCCTAAACCCGTTTGGGATATCTTGATCGGTGGTGGGCTAGCCTTCCTTCTCGCCTCGCTTTGGGCCCTCTGGCAAGCCTACCGCGATAAGACAGTCCGCAGCGAAGAGATTGTCAGCGAGATGGGCTGGCATTTAATTGGGGTCCTACCCGAAATGAGCCAGACAGAAGTACGAGAAACGCGCTTCAAACGGAAGGGCCGGTCAGCTAACTACGACGACAATAAACGTCGCATCTAGGAGGTGTTAAGAATGTTTTCTCGTTTCAAACAAAAAGAAATCGTCAAAAAGAACCGGGAACAGCGCCAAGGTTCCAGCTTGATTACCCTCCAGCGCCCTAATGATATTGTCTCGGAACAGTTTCGGACTATTCGAACCAATATTCAATTCGCCATGGAAGAACAGAAATTCAAATCCATTATGTTTACTTCCTCGGGAGCTTGGGAAGGGAAGTCGACCATTGTAGCCAATATCGCAACGGTAATGGCCGACCTGAACTTACGGGTCTGCATTGTAGACTGTGACCTGCGTAAGCCTACGATTCATAAGACTTTTGACGTGGATGAACCTTCTGGCCTGACCAGTCTGCTGACCCAAAGAGAACTGAAGACCATGAATTATGTCCAATATGTTCCTGAGGCTAATCTCTATGTCTTGCCGGCTGGTCCTAAGCCGCCAAACCCTGCCGAACTCCTGAGTTCTCAGCGGATGGCAGATATCATTGATGAACTGGAGCAGCTCTTTGACTTGGTGATTATTGATACGCCACCGATCCTCTTGGTGACCGATGCCCAGATCATGGCATCACGGGTCGATAATGTCATCTTCGTTTTGCGGGAGAATGTCTCCCAGATTCGCAATGTCCAAAAGTCCAAAGAACTCCTCGATGCTGTCAATGCCAATGTCCTCGGTGCCATCTATAATGGGGCCGTAGGGGATGCGATCAACTCCTACTACGGCTACGGTTACCACGACGAAGAAGTTTAAGAATGATGATTTAGCATGGTCAAGAGCCCAGCTAACTAGGCTTTTGACTATGTTTTTTATTTGCTTAGGCTAATAGCTATCCTAAAAGAGACTGATCTTTGTTAAGGGCTTACATCTTTTGAAAATTAGGATAAGATTAGAAGCCTTTACGGGTAAAATTTGCTATAATATAGGAAAAGAATATGATGAGGAGTGTTAATCATGACTTGGCAAGAAAACTTTAAACACTGGGACGACTTTGAAGACCTCGATCCAACTCTAAGAGAAGAATTAGACACTTTAAAAGAAGATCCCGAAGCTTTGGAAGATGCCTTCTACCAACGAATTGCTTTTGGGACAGCAGGTATGCGCGGACTCATGGGCCCAGGAATTAATCGCTTGAACATCTATACGGTTCGCCTATCTACAGAAGGGCTGGCCCGCTTAATGGAAGATTATGGGGCCGAGGCCAAGGAAGCTGGGGTGGCGATTGCCTATGATGGCCGCCATGATAGCCAGCGCTTTGCCTATGAATCAGCAGCTGTCTTGGCCAAGCATGGTATTCCAACTTACGTTTATGAATCCCTGCGTCCAACCCCAGAGCTTTCCTTTACCGTGCGTAAACTGGAAACCTTTGCGGGGATTATGATTACTGCCAGTCATAATACTGCTGAATATAACGGCTATAAGGTTTATGGCGCGGATGGCGGCCAGATGACGCCTGAAGATGCCGATGCCCTGGTGGCCCACACGGAAGGGGTTGACCTCCTAACGATCCCTAGCTTGTCCCAAGAAGAACTGAAGTCGAGTGATCTCTTAACCATTATTGGAGAAGAGCTTGACCAGAAATACCTGGCCCGGGTAGCAGAAGTGACCATTGACCAAGACCTGGTTAAAGAAATGGGCGACCAAGTAACCATCGTTTACACCCCTCTGCACGGAACTGGTCAAATGCCGGTTTCACGGGCTCTAGACCACGCCGGTTTCGAGTCAGTTGTCTTTGTTGACGAACAGAAGAATCCGGACCCTGATTTCACCTATGCGCCAGATCCTAACCCTGAAGATGCGGCAGCCTTTGAATATGCTATCAAGTACGGGGAAGCAGAAGCAGCTGATATCCTGCTAGCAACCGACCCCGATGCTGACCGGATGGGGGGCGCTGTCCGCCTACCTAATGGCAAGTACCAAATCTTAACCGGGAATCAGATTGGGGCCCTCATGACCCACTACATCCTCCAGGCCAAGAAGGATGCCGATGAATTGCCTGATAATGGTGTTATTTTGAAATCTATTGTTTCATCGGAACTTCCAGCTAAGATTGCAGCGGCCTATGGGGTAGACACCGTTAATACTCTGACTGGCTTTAAGTGGATCGCGGATAAGATCAAACAATATCAAAAAGACCAAAGCAAGACCTTCCTCTTTGGTTTCGAAGAGAGCTATGGCTACCTGGTTAAGCCCTTTGTCCGTGATAAGGATGCCGTTCAAGCTATTCTCCTAATGTCAGAAATGACCGCCTATTATAAAAAACAAGGTAAGACGCCTTATGATGGCCTGCAAGAAATCTTCCAGGAGTATGGTTACTTTAAAGAAAAGACCATTTCTGTTAAACTACCTGGACAGGCAGGTGCCGCTAAGATTGAGCAATTGATGAAGGGCTTAAGAGAAGAACCCCTCAAGGAAATTGCGGGGGTTCAAGTTAAAGCAACTTCTGATTTTGCCGACCAGTCCAAAACTTATGCGGATGGCAAGCAGGAAAGTTTAGACCAAGCCCCATCAAATGTCTTGAAATATGAACTTGAGGATGGGACCTGGATTGCTGTTCGCCCAAGTGGGACCGAGCCTAAGATTAAGTTCTATATTGGCGTAGAGGCAGAGAATGAGTTAGCTGCTCAAAAAGCCCTCGACCAATATGAAGCAGCGATGAAAGAATTTACAGCATAAAAGTTGAATCCAAGCTAGGGCAAAGACCTGGAAAGTCCCATCTTTTTATAGGAGTGATCGAATGACCAAAAATAATATTAAACTTGTGATAATTACGGGGATGAGCGGGGCCGGCAAGACGGTCGCCTTGCAATCCTTTGAAGATATGGGATATTTCTGTGTCGATAACTTGCCACCTTCCCTCTTGACTTCTTTTTGGGACCTCTTGCAAGGTTCGGATACGATCAGTAAGGTTTGCCTAGTGATTGACCTGCGTTCGCGGGATTTCTTTACCGAACTCAACCAAGTCCTTACGAATATGGACCATAAAGATTTTATGAAATTGCAAATTATCTTCCTTGAAGCGAGCGATAGCAAGTTGGTATCGCGTTATAAGGAATCTCGTCGCAGCCACCCGCTCCAACAAGACGGTACAGTTTTAAACGGTATCCAGCGTGAGCGCGAGCAATTAGCTGCCGTTAAGGAAAATTCGCATCTAGTAATCGACACCTCGTCCTTGTCACCGAGGGAGTTGCGGGCAACCTTAATACGTGAATTCCATAGCGGGGATGATGCTATTTTTACGGTAGAAGTGATGTCCTTTGGCTTTAAATATGGAATTCCAATCGATTCAGATATTGTCATGGATGTGCGTTTCCTCCCTAATCCCTATTACCAGACAGAGCTCAGACCGCTGACGGGTCAGGATGCACCGGTCTATGATTATGTCATGGCCCAGTCCGATACCCAGATCTTCTTTGATAAATTTACAGATATGATCGACTTCACTCTGCCACTCTACGAAGCAGAAGGAAAGAGCAGTGTGACGATTGCCATTGGCTGTACGGGAGGCCAGCACCGGTCTGTCGCTTTGACCGAGCGCATTGGAGACCATATCAAAGCGCTGGGCTACAATGTCCATGTTTCCCACCGGGATGCCAGTAAGAGTCAGGCGGCGGTGAAGCATTCATGATTAACCGCGACTTGCTTAACCAAGCCAAGAACGATAAGCTAAAAATTACTGTCATTGGAGGGGGGACAGGCCTCCCCATCCTCCTGTCCGGTCTCAAACAGGCCAATTGTGAGATTACGGCAGTGGTTACAGTCTCTGATAATGGGGGAAGCAGCGGCAGTATCCGGACCTCCCTCAATACCATTCCACCAGGTGATATTCGAAATTGTATTGTGGCCTTATCTGAAGTCGAACAAATCTATAAGGATATTTTCCAATACCGCTTTGCACCAGAAGACCAGGAGTTTTCAGGCCATGCGATTGGGAACCTGATTATTGCTGCCTTAGCTGAGATGCGCGGGGATGTCTTTAGCTCCCTCCGTCTTTTATCGGCGATGATGAAGGTCAAGGGGCGGGTCCTCCCGGCAGCTGAAGAGCCGCTTGTCTTACGGGCCCACTACAATGATGGGCAGACGATTGATGGCGAAACGGAAATTGTTGGCCAGCGCCGGCCAATTGACCGGGTAAGTGTCCACTGTATGCCAGGCAGTCCCTGCCAGGACCGGAAACCCCAAGCAGGTCGTCAAGTGGTCTCGGCCATTCGCGAGGCAGATCTGATTGTTTTAGGCCCGGGCTCCCTCTATACCTCGATCCTTCCTAATTTAGTGATTGAAGATATCCGCCAGGCAGTTCTAGAAAGCCCAGCCAAGGTCGTCTATATTTGTAACATTATGACGCAGTTAGGGGAGACGGAGCACTTTTCTGATGCGGACCATGTCCGGGTGATCAATGACCACCTCCAGGCTAAGCGAATTGACTATGCCTTAATCAACAAGGCCCCGGTTCCCTATGAATACATGGAATCTGACCTCACCCCAGAGTACTTGGTCCAGGTGGAAAGAGACCGGGCAGGGATTCTCCAAGAAGAAGCCCAAATTGTTGCAGCTGATTTCCTTGACCTCAGAGAGACAGGCGTGTATCATGATCAAGATAAACTTGTCGAAACGATTTTACGTCTTTATGAAGCGGATAAAGGTTTCGAGTAGAGAGGAATACCAGTCGTGAGTTCATTTGCTGCAGATGTCAAAAAAGAATTAACCCGGATTGAAGTGAGTGTTGCTGAGGCTCAGGCAGAGCTTTCTGCTTTGGTCAGGATGAATGGTTCGATTAACTTATTGAGTCAAGGTCTGGTCTTAAATGTTCAGACAGAGAATGCGGCCATTGCCCGGCGGATATATAGTCTTTTTAAGAAAACCTACCAGGTGACAGGCGAGATTATTGTGCGCCGGAAGATGAAATTAAAAAAGAACAATGTCTATATTGTGCGTATCCATGAAGAAGCCCAGGCCATCTTGTCTGATATGGAGATCCTAGACCGCTTAATGATTATCCCCCAGGTTCCCCAAGCTATTAAAGCGGATCCTAAATTGGCCAAGGCCTATCTACGGGGCGCTTTTCTAGCGGCAGGATCGGTGAATAATCCAGAGACGTCGAGCTATCATCTGGAAATTTATTCCATCCACCAGTCCCACAACCAAGACATTATCGAGCTTATGAACGCTTATGATCTCAATGCCCGGCAGATTGAACGACGGAGCGGCTATATTACCTATCTTAAGGAAGCGGAAAAAATTTCTGACTTCTTAGCCTTACTGGGTGCCACCCAGGCTATCCTTCGCTTTGAAGATGTCCGGGTGATGCGGGATATGCGCAATTCCATCAACCGGATTGTGAACTGTGAGAGCGCTAATTTGAATAAGACGGTCACCGCTGCCGGTAAGCAAATTGAAAATATTAATTATATCGAAGCCCGTGTCGGCTTAGGGGAATTGCCAGTCAAATTACGGGAGATTGCAGAGGCCCGCTTGAAACACCCAGGGGCCAGCTTGAAGGAGCTGGGTGAGACCTTGGAGAGCGGTCCGGTTTCCAAGTCTGGCGTCAACCACCGCCTCCGCAAAATCAACCAATTTGCCGAAGAATTGCGCCGGCAGTAGAGTGTGCAAAATAAGTGCTTTAGCTATGGAGGCACCCCATACAAATTTAGAGAGTTGGTCTTTGGCCAGCTCTTTTTGTATGTCCGAACTTATAACTTAGCTTGTGGATTGCAGGAAACTTGGCAAGTATTGTATACTCGTATCAGAAGATAACCGTCAATGGAAGTTAGGTGGAGGGAGGTCTTAAGATGGCGCTTATCATCTTTATCATTTCTATTCTTTGCTTGGTCTATGGCTTTCAAGGTAAGTACCGATTGGGAGCAAGTGCCTTAAGTTTAGGCTTGGCTTTAGTCGCTCTCTATCTCTGGGATCCGGGCCATTATGCCTTTATCGGTGTCCTGGCCCTAGGCTTAGCCTTAGTGATTTTTGAGGCCTTTTTACCTTCTTTAGGAATCTTAGGGCTGATAGGTCTGGGGATGCTGGCTTTTGAAATCTTCCAGCAGCGCTTGTCTCTCGGCGCTTTAGGCTTTGAAGTTTTGGCTGCTCTTTATTTGGGCCTAGTGACTGCTGTTTTGATGATCCGTCTGGTCCTTGCTAGTCCCCAAGCCCAAACACTTGTCTTAAAAGACCAGCCAGGCTCTCAAGGCAAAAGAGGAGACCAAGAACTTTTATTGGGCCAGCAAGCTAAAGTTGTCGCCCCTTTGAGACCGGTTGGTAAGGTGCGGGTCTCAGACGGTCGGGTAGTTGAAGCGATCAATGAGCAAGATTTTGTTGACCGTGGACAAGCCGTTGAAATTATTGCAGTTCGGACAAAAGACGTGAAAGTGAGGAGAATCGATCATGACTAATGTGTGGTTAGCAGCTTTTCTAGTATTTTTAGCCTTTATCCTGCTTATCCTATTCTTTATCTTTGTGCCTGTGGGCCTTTGGGTAACGGCTCATTTCTCAGGAGTTAAGGTAGGTTTAGGGGACTTAGTGGGCATGCGTTTGCGCCGGGTGAATCCGTCTCGTATTATTAAACCCCTGATTAAGGCGACTAAGGCGGGGCTTGACTTGGACCTCAACGACCTGGAAGCTCATTACTTGGCAGGTGGGGATATTAACATGGTGGTGGATGCCCTGATTGCAGCCCAACGCGCCATGATTGACTTGGAATTCGAACAGGCAGCAGCCATTGACCTGGCAGGCCGTGATGTCTTTGAAGCTGTCCAAGTTTCGGTTAATCCGAAAGTCATTGAAACGCCCGTGATTGCCGGGGTCGCCATGGATGGGATCGAAGTTCGCGCCAAGGCCAAGGTAACGGTGCGGGCCAATATTGAACGCTTAGTCGGTGGGGCAGGGGAATCAACCATCATTGCCCGGGTTGGTGAAGGGATTGTGACGACGGTCGGCTCGTCTAAGACCCATACCATTGTTCTCGAAAACCCTGACTCTATCTCACAAACCATCCTGCGCAAGGGTCTGGACTCAGGAACTGCCTATGAAATTCTCTCCATTGATATCGCTGACGTCGATGTTGGACGCAATATCGGAGCCAAACTGCAAGCCGAACAAGCAGAAGCTGACAAGCGGATTGCCCAAGCCAAGGCTGAAGAAAGACGGGCGATGGCTGTGGCCAATGAACAAGAAAATATCGCCAAGACCCAGGAAATGCGTGCCAAGGTCGTCGAAGCCCAGTCTCAGGTGCCTCTTGCCCTGGCTGAAGCCTTGCGTTCAGGACGTTTAGGAGTGATGGACCATTATCAATTAGAAAATCTCCAAGCTGACACGAAGATGCGTCAGTCCTTTGGGGAAGAGGAAAGCCCAGCAGGTGACGACTAATGTGGGCGTGGGTCTTACTGGCTTATGTTATTTACCGTCTCATTAAAGCTCTAATCCAGGCACTGGGCCCTAGTCAGGAGGCAGCTGAAACAAGTGAAGAGACTGTTGGTGAAGGGGAAGCACTCACCCCCATTGAATTAGAGGAAGGCCACGAAGAAAATGCTGGAACCTATGACCTGGACCAAGATCTAGACTTGGCGCCAATGTCTTCAGATACGACCAACGAAGCGATTGATGATGCCGTTGACCGTTTCCATGAAGACCATGAAGACTTTAAGGCTTACTTGGATGACCATGCCCGAGCTCTTTTGGCAGATCAGGACCAGGCTGCTGCTGATCTTCCGAAGATTAGTTCGAAGAGAGACTCAGGCCCTAAGCGCCGTCCAAGTAAACAAGAGATTCGCCAGGGCTTGAAATGGCAAGTTTTGCTCAACCCACCGCCCAGTCGTCGGAAGAAATAATGAGATTGTTTTAAGGAAAACTTTGCTTTTGTGGCTAATATAGAGTAAAATATTCGGCGGACAATTATAATGAATAGCCAAGCAGAAAGGTGAAAATCGTGCAAACTTTTGATTACGAACAGGTTCAATTAATTCCCGCTAAATGTATTGTGAAAAGCCGTCGCGAATGCGATACAAGTGTTGAGTTTGGTAAACATCGCTTTAAAATTCCGATGGTACCAGCCAATATGCAGACGGTGATTGACGAAGCACTCGCTATCCAATTAGCTGAGAAGGGCTACTTCTACATTATGCACCGTTTCCAACCCGAAAAGCGCCTCGACTTTATCAAAATGATGAATGAAAAAGGCCTCTATGCTTCCATTAGTGTGGGAGTTAAAGATGAGGAGCGCGACTTCATCCGTGAAGTGAAGGCTTCGGGGCAGGCAGTGGATTATATTACGATCGATATTGCCCATGGGCATTCACAAACAGTGATCGATATGATCCGCTTTATTAAGGAAGAATTACCCGATACTTTTGTGATTGCGGGGAATATTGCCACACCAGAAGCTGTTCGCGATTTAGAAAACGCCGGTGCTGATGCGACTAAGGTGGGAGTTGGCCCTGGTCGGGTATGTATAACTAAGATTAAGACTGGTTTTGGGACCGCTGGCTGGCAGCTAGCTGCTGTCCGCCTCTGCGCTAAAGCCGCCCGCAAGCCGATCATTGCTGACGGGGGGATCCGGACCAATGGTGACTTAGCGAAGAGTATCCGCTTTGGAGCCAGCATGGTGATGGTAGGGTCACTCCTTGCCGCCCATGAAGAGTCCCCTGGCGAGCAGGTCGAAGAAGATGGCGTCACTTATAAGGAATACTTCGGTTCAGCTAGCCAATTCCAAAAAGGCATCTACAAAAACGTCGAAGGCAAGCGGATTTTAATTGAGAGCCGGGGCAGCCTCTTCTCTACCTTGAAGGAAATGGAAGAAGACTTGCAGAGCTCAATTTCCTATGCAGGAGGACGCGACTTGGGGGCGCTGCGTACCGTTGACTATGTGGTGGTACCAAGTATTTACAACGGCGACCGGTAATTTATAGGAAAGATATAAGCAATAAGTCGATAATTTCGGCTAAACTGTGTTACAATGAGATAACCCTAAGCTAAATAGAGCAAAAGCTTAGCGTATTCTCATTAAAATCAGAAAGAAGTGATATTGACATGACAGATTATCAATTTTATATTGATGGTGAATGGCGTAATGCCTCATCCAATGAATGGATGGAAGTAAAGAATCCAGCCAATGGTGAAATCGTGGGGCGTGTTCCTCGGGGGACTGCCGATGATATGAATGCTGCGGTTGCAGCGGCAAAAGCGGCCTTCCCAGCATGGAATGAAACCAGTGTGGAAGAACGGACTGCTTTATTGAAAAAAGTGCGTGACGGTATTGCTGACCGCCAAGATGAAATCGCTGATATTATCGTCCAAGAATTAGGCGCACCGATTAGCCTCGCTCGCTCTAAGCATGTCCAACAACCAATCAAAGAAATGGATGACATGTTCGATGACTTAGAAAATGTTCATTTCGAAGAAGATATTGATGGGACGCAAGTGGTTAAGGAAGGCTTCGGCGTAGTAGCTTGTGTGACGCCATGGAACTTCCCGTTAACTCAGATTGAACGTAAGATTGGGCCAGCTCTGATTGCGGGTAATACAGTGGTTGTAAAACCTGCGACTGATACCCCAATTACTGCTGTCCTCTTAGCTGAAATTTGCGAGGAAGCCGGCTTACCTAAGGGCGTCTTTAACTTAGTGACAGGCCAAGGTAGCCAAGTTGGCGACGTGCTAACGGAACACAAGGATGTTGATGTCATTTCCTTTACAGGGTCAACAGAAGTGGGCCGCCATCTTTACCAACATGCCAGCTTTACCATTAAAAAGTTAATCCTAGAACTTGGTGGTAAATCCCCATTGATCTATATGCCAGGTGGCGACTTGGACTATGCAGTGAAGAAATCCATGGATACCGTAGTCAATAACTGTGGGCAAACTTGCTCAGCCTTGACTCGTCTCTTGGTTCCTCGCGAGGAATTGGAAGCGGCTAATCAAAGTATTTTGAACTACTATGAAAAGAATGTCGTAATCGGCGATCCGACAGATCCTGATACAGTGGTAGGTCCAGTTGTTTCCGAACGTCAAAAAGAAACCGTTGAATCCTATATTCAAAAGGGTAAAGAAGAAGGCGCACGTGTACTTGTCGGCGGGGGTAAAATCGACCGCGAAGGCCACTATGTTGAACCAACTGTCTTTACCGATGTGGATAACAAGATGGTTATTGCCCAAGAAGAAATCTTCGGCCCAGTTCTCTGTGTCATTCCTTATGACAGCTTAGAAGAAGCCATTGAAATTGCTAATGATACAGAATACGGCCTATCCGGTGCTGTCGTTGGCCCAAGCGATGAAGAAGCTATCGCAGTTGCCCGCAAGATCCGGACCGGCTCTGTCTACATTAACAAATCCGGCAAGAGCAACAAGGCACCATACGGCGGTTACAAACAATCCGGTATCGGACGCGAAAACGGCCGCTACGGCGTCCAAGACTACCTCGAAATCAAATCCATTTATAAATAAAGGGTGTGAGCAAAGGCGGTTAGAAAGGGATGACTGGAGACAAAAGGGATAAGAGCGGCTTTAGCCGGTCGTTCCCATTTGTTGAAGTCACTCCCTTTCTGCCTTTGCGAACCCGACTGCAGGGGGGTGAGCAGAAGCTTCTGTATCCTCGCCCCCACATTTGAAAGTATAAAAAAGCAACAGGCTGCCTTTTCGCAGCCTGTTTTTATTAGGGGAGGGATTTTTCTATTTAGTCTTTAGCGACTTGGATAGTCATGACTTTGTCTGCGTCGCTTACTTTTTTACGCAAGAAAGTGACATCGCTGATCACAATTTCAATCGCTGTTTGATTGTGGCCAGCTTTATTCTCATAACGCCGGCTTTGGATCCGGCCAACGAGACCCAGTTCATCACCCTTTTCAAGGTATTTGGCGATTAGCCGGGCGGTACCGTTCCAAGCGACAATGGGAATAAAGTCCGCTTCTTGTTTTTGACTATTGCGTCGGTTAATTGCAATGAGATTATTTAGGACAGCATTGCCATTGGCAAATTCTTTAATTTCAACATCAACGGCTAAGCGACCGATACAAGCAACTTGATTCATTTATTCTCACCTCCTATTAGATATATAAACGAAAAAAGCTGAAATTCACGAAACAATTTTAAGTTTTTTACTTCAAAGCTAATTTAAATAGGGTACAATAGTTTTGAAGGCTCACATAGAAAATACTTATTTTTGTGAACGATAAAGAAAGTGGGGACCTCGAATGCGTATACTAATGATTGAAGATGATGCCTCGATCTCTGAAATGCTAGGCATGTACTTTGAACAAGAAGAGGACTGGTCAGCCATTTTTATTGCTGATGGTCAAGAAGGTTGGGAGTATTTTCTTAACCATGAAGAAGAAATTGAAATGATTATCTTAGATTTAAACCTGCCCTCTCTAAACGGCAAGGAAATCTGTAAGCGGATCCGCGCGCGCAATAAGATGGTACCGATTATCATGCTCACAGCTCGTGATTCTGAGAGTGACCAGATCCTGGGTCTGGGTCTAGGGGCGGACGACTATGTCACTAAACCCTTCAGCGCGATTACCTTGATTGCCCGGATGAAGGCCCTCTACCGCCGCTACCAGGAAGAACAGGACCAGTTAGCCGCTGTTGACCAGGACCAAGATAAGGGAGCTAAGCAGGACCAAGACCATATTGTGTCTACCCAATCGATTCGAATCAATACCAAGACCCGAGAAGCCTATTATAATGACCAAGAGATTAAGAATTTAACGCCTAAAGAATTTGATATCTTAGCCCTTCTTGCTTCTCATCCTAAACAAGTCTTTACCCGAGAAAACTTGCTCAGCAGCCTCTGGGAAGAGCCGTTTTACGGGGACGAGCGAACGGTTGATGCCCATATTAAGAAGCTCCGCCATAAGATGGAAGCTCTAGGGCCCCAGGTGATCCAAACAGTCTGGGGTGTCGGTTACAAGTTCGACGAGACTGAGGGGGATTAGTTTGCGTTACTTTTACCAACTCTTGTTAGCTTTTATTGTTGTGATTTTATTTACCCTATCCGGCTTGTCCTATGTCATGATCCGTATCCCGGAAGAACGTTTTCAAAATCAAACGGCCCAACAATTGGATTCAATGGCCGATTATTTTGAAGAAACATCAGTCAACCCGGATTACTTAGCAGACAAGCAAGAGCTCTTAGGGAGCGCGGGCATTAAGGTTTTTCTCTATGACCAAGATGCCCAGCTTGTCTATCCTAAGGTGGAAGGCCAGGGAACAGAGCCTGTCTCCAACTATCTCGACCAACAAGATTTGGCCAGTTTAAAGAGCGGGACACGCCAGCCCATGCGTGCCTTTGATATGGGCTTTTCTAAGGAAGATGGGGATGCCTTAGCCACTTTTGTGCCCCGTTTTGATGGCGATCGCTACCAGGGCTTTGTGGCTATTGGCAAAAATAACTTTGAATTTGGCCATCGTCTCTTAGGCAACCGCATGGATACCCTGGTTGCGGCTCTCTTAGTAGGCGGGGCTGCTTTAGTCATTGCCCTGGGGATTTCTTACTTCTTGAACCAGCGGATTGGCCGCATCCGCCAAGCAACTAAGGAAGTAGCGGATGGTAATTACGCTGTCCGCTTGCCCCAAGACTATGATGATGAAATCGGCGACCTCAGCCGGGACTTTAACCGGATGGCAGAGTCTCTTGAAAGTTCGATTGAGGAAATTAACCGCCAGGAAAATATTCGCCGGCAATTTATGCTGGACGTGGCCCACGAAATGCGGACGCCGCTAACCACCATGAATGGCCTCTTAGAGGGCTTGCGCTATGGTCTAATCCCAGAAAAACATTTTGACCGGAGTATCGAACTGGTCCACAATGAGACCCAGCGTTTAACGCGGCTCGTTAACCAAAACTTAGACTATGAAAAGATCCGCTCGCAGGAAATTTTCCTTATGCCGATGACCTTTAAGCTGCGGCAAATGCTGGAAGACCTGGCCCTTCAACTGGAAGAGGCAGCTAAGTCCAAGGAAGACCAGATTCTAATCGATTGTTCGGACGAGACAGAAGTTTATGCGGACTGGGACCGGCTCCGGCAAATCCTCTTTAATATTACCCAAAATGCGATCCAATTCACGGACCAAGGGCAGGTTAAGCTGCAAGCCCGCGAGACGAGTGAAGCAACAGAAATTCAAATTATCGATACGGGGATTGGGATGACGGAAGAGGAATTAGCCAATATTTGGGAACGCTTCTACAAGGCAGATGAATCACGTAAGTCATCGGCCTATGGGGAATCAGGACTCGGTTTGGCTATTGTTCATGAATTGATCCATGCCCATGGTGCCCAGGTGGAGGTTAAGAGTAGGCCTGGCCAAGGAACCCGTTTTATCCTGACTTTTCCTAAAGCAAAGGAGGAAGATTGTGACAATCAAGATGACCGTTAAATTAAAACAAGAAGCAGCCCAAGCCCTGCGCCAGGGTCGGCCCCTCTTGCAGGCAGATGATTTTATGGGGGAAGTCTCCTTTAATGAAGGTGACCAGGTTTATTTGACCGATTCCAAGGGAGACTTCCTCGCTATGGCTTACTTGGCTAAGCAGAATAAGGGCTTGGGCTGGGTCTATAGTTACCAAAGAGACCAGGTTCTCGACCCGTCCTTTTTCAAGCAAATTTTTAGCCGAGCTAAGACTAAACGCCAAGGCCTATTCGATGATGAGCTAACGACAGCCTTTCGCTTCTTTAATGGGGAAGGTGATGGCCTGGGTGGGCTAAGTGTCGATGTCTATGGGGATTACTTACTGATCCAATGGTATTCTCTAGGCATTTATGCCTATCGGGCAAGCATCGTTGAAGCCCTTAAGGAAGTCCTACCAGCTTGTCGGGGGATTGTGGGGAAGAACCGCTTCCAAAGCCAGGACCACTTAGCCAGTGAATGGTTGGCTGGAGAGGAAGCGCCTGAGCATTTTACAGTCCTGGAGGAAGGGCGTCGTTATGTGGTCCGACTCAATGATCATTGGATGACGGGCATCTTCCTGGACCAGCGCGAGGTCAGGACCTATCTTCAGTGCGAATTAGCGCTAGGTCGCCGCGTGCTCAACACCTTCTCCTATACCGGCGCTTTCTCAGTGGCAGCTGCCCTGGGTGGGGCTAGTCAAACCTGCAGTGTGGACTTGGCCAACCGCAGTCGTGACTTGACGGAAGAACAATTTGCGGCTAATGGTATCCCCTTAGCTGACCAGGAAATTTACGTCATGGATACCTTCGACTACTATAAGTATGCCCAGCGTCATAACAAGTTTTATGACTTGATCATTATGGACCCACCGAGCTTTGCCCGGAATAAGAAAAAAGTTTTCAAAGTGAACAAAGACTATCCTAAATTAGTGGCGGGGGCTTTAGGAATCCTAGCCAGTCAGGGGGACTTGGTCTGCAGCACCAATGCTTCCAATTATAGCCTGGCTGCTTTTAAATCTGATATTGAAAAGGGCGCAAAGAAAGCCCAGCGCTCTTTACGTCTCATTCAAGAATTTAAATTGCCAGGGGATTTCCCTGTGCCAGCCCACAGTCCAGAAAGTGACTATTTGAAGGTATTGATTTACCGGGCCGACTAAAAAACAGCACCGCTGGAACGTTCGAGTTTAAGCGGTGCTGTCTTTATTTGATTAGGCCATGCTGAAAGCTTGGTAGGCGGCGCTTTCGCCGGCTGCGTGGCCTGTGACGAAGGCGGCAGTGATATTATAGCCCCCTGTGTAGCCGTTGATGTCGAGGAGTTCCCCACAGATAAAGACTTGGGGATGGGCCTTGCTTTGCATAGAGTATGGGTCGACCTCATCTAGCGTGAGTCCGCCTCCGGTGACGAAGGCTTTATCGATCGATAAGCTGCCATCGACTTCAAAGTTAAAGCCCTTGAGCTCATGGACTAAGGCGGCCCACTGCTTCTTGGATAGGTCCTGGCAGGGAGTCAGGCCAGGGACCTCGGCTCTCTGGCAGAGAAACTCGGCATAACGCTCGGGGACGACTTCTTTGAGGACATTGCGGATAGCCTTAGCCTTATAGTCCGCTTGGAGGTCAGCATAGGCTTGGATGAGCTCTTCTTTACTGCGGCCAGGGAGGGCATCGAGTTTCAAGCGGACGGTTTTTTGCTGGCCTTGGCGAAGCAAGTTTTGGACGAACATGGAGCAGCGCAGAACAGCCGGCCCACTGACCCCAAAATGGGTAAAGATCATATCCATTTGATGGCTAACGACCGGCTTTTCTTTGGCATCCAGGACGGTCAGCTTGATATCGCGCAGGGAGAGACCGTGGAGGGTTTTCTTTTTGATAAAGGGCTCTGAAGAGGTTAGGGGGACCTCGGTGGGATAGATGGGTTGGATGGTGTGGCCCAAGCCTTCTAAGATAGGATAGGCGTCTCCTGTCGACCCCGTTCGCGGATGGGCCCGGCCACCCATGGCTAGAACCACTGTGCGGGCCTGGAAGAGGCGTTGGTCCTCAAGTTGAACGGTCACCCCACCAGCTTGGAGCTTGAGTGCTTCGACTTTGGCCTGGCAGATAATGTCAACTTCTAGATGCTTCAATTCATCGATAAAAGTCTGCAGGATGGTCTTGGCTGAGTCCGAGACAGGGAACATGCGGCCGTGGTCTTCTTCCTTAAGAGCAACACCGCGTTCTTCGAAGAAGGCCATAATATCGCTGTTGTCAAAACGCGAGAAGGCACTGTAGAGAAACTTGCCATTGCCTGGAATATGGTCGATAATATAGCGGGCGGGACGCTTATTGGTGACATTACACCGGGTCCCTCCAGTGAGCAAAAGTTTCTTGCCGAGGCTGGGATTTTTTTCTAAGAGGAGGACCTGGGCGCCAGCTTGAGCTGCGGCACAAGCTGCCATGAGACCGCTAGTCCCTCCACCAATGACAATCACGTCGTAAATCATAAAGAACTCCTTAAATTTATTTATTTTAATTGCTTTTATTTTCAGCTAGTTTTTACTATTGATATACTAACAAAGTAACATATTGTATGAAGAAAGGGAATGGTCAACTATGGCATATATCGAATTCAAAGATGTCGTTAAATCCTATGGTGAAGGCCGGTCCCAGGTGAAGGCAAATGACCATATGAGCTTTGAAATTGAAGCGGGAGAATTTGTCGTCATTCTGGGACCATCAGGAGCGGGTAAATCGACAACCTTAAATATTCTAGGGGGAATGGACAAGCCCACATCGGGTGAAATCTGGGTAGATGGCCAGGAGATTGGCCAGTTTAACGACCGGCAATTGACTAAGTTTCGCCGGGACAATGTTGGTTTCGTCTTCCAATTCTATAATCTCATTCCCAACTTGACCGCCCGGGAAAACATTGAATTAAGTGAGCAGATTGCCCAACAAGCCATTGCTGCTGACCAAGCCTTGGCAGCAGTAGGCTTAACGGACCGGCAGAATAACTTTCCTGCCCAATTGTCTGGGGGCGAGCAGCAGCGGGTTTCTATTGCCCGAGCCCTAGCCAAAAATCCTAAACTCCTTCTCTGCGACGAGCCGACAGGAGCCTTGGATAATGAAACTGGTCAGCAAGTCCTCGCCCTCTTACAGAAGCAGTCTCGTGAAGAAGAGACAACAGTCATCGTGATTACCCATAACCGTGCCATTGCCCCGATGGCTGACCGTGTCATTGAGATCAAGAACGGCCAGGTGGCAGATAGCTACCTACAAACAGAGCCCAAGACCGTTTCTGAGATTGAATGGTAGGGGTGGCTATGAAGAAAACAGCTTTATGGAAAGATAGTTTACGCGAAATAAAAAATAGTTTTTCCCGTTTTATTGCCTTGATGGGAATTATCTTCTTAGGGGCAGGCTTTTTCGTAGGGATCCGAGCGGCAGCCCCCAATATGCGTCAGACGGCTAACCTTTACTTCCAAGACCAACACTTACAGGATCTGAGCCTGCAAGCTGACTGGGGACTAACCGATGAAGATATTGACCGGGTGGATGACTTGGAAGGCATCCAGGCCTATCCCTACCGCAGTGTCGACCGAGAAGAAAAAAATCAAGAGAGTCTCTTACGCTTCTTGCCGAATTTTAACCAGATGGGGGAAGTTAACCAGTACAAGTTACGGTCTGGCCGTCTCCCTGAAAATAAGGATGAAGTGGCTTTGGATGTCCGCTTAGCCGAAGAAGGGGGCTTTAGCTATCAAATCGGAGATGAAATTGAACTAGCTGATCCTGACCAGACAGGCAATGACCAAGCTCCAGGCCTAGCCTCCAATCGTTTCAAGGTGGTAGGCTTTGTGACCTCGCCGATGTATATTGACCAGAGTGCTCGGGGAAATAGCCCTATCGGCAAGGGGGCTATCGATGGCTTTGCGGTTGTCCAGCCCGAGGTCTTTACTGGAGACCTGTACAGCCAGGTGGCCTTCAAGGTCGATGGCTTAGAAAATTATCCAGCCTATAGCGAGGCTTATGAAGAAAAAGTTGACCAGGCTAAGTCGGATATCGAAGATGCGCTGGATGGTCGGCCAGAGGAACGCTACCAGCAACAACAAGAAGACTTAGACCAAGACATCCAAGCAGCGGAGGAGGACTTGAAACCAGGCCAAGAAGCTATTCAAAAGGCCAAGGATCAAGTTGAGGCGCAGAAGGAAAGCTTGCAGAGTCAAGAAGACCAATTGAAGCAAGTGACTGCTGGCCTAGGAGAAGGCGCTGCTAACTTACCTCAATTCGCCCAAGCTAGAGAACAATTAGACCAAGGCAAGGAAGCTATTAAGCAAGCCGAAGAGGATATCCAAGCTAAGGAAAAAGACTTATCTCAAGGCCAGGAAAAACTCAACCAGGCCAAGACATATAAGGAAGAAATGGAAGTCCCCAACTACCAAGTCAATGACCGCAGCCAATTGAGTGGTTACAGTGAGTATGAAGACAATGCAGACCGGATTGCCGCCATTGCCCAGGTCTTTCCTGTCATCTTCTTCCTAGTGGCCGCCTTGGTAAGCTTTACAACTATGACGCGGATGGTCGATGAGCAGCGGATCCAATTGGGGACGCTCAAGGCTTTAGGCTATCGGTCTTCCGAAATTGCGATTAAGTTTCTATTATATGCTGGACTAGCCAGCGTCATTGGGACCTTGCTGGGAGTGGCAGTGGGCAATTATCTCTTGCCCAATATCATTGTCAACGCCTACGGGATGCTCTACGATCTAGGACAGGAAGTCTACTACGGCTTCTACTGGAAGGACTTCCTCCTTGCCCTCAGCATTTCCCTCCTGACAACCGTTGGACCGGCCTGGTTGGTCACCCGCAATTCGCTAACCGAGCCAGCGGCCGTCCTGATGCGGCCCAAGCCCCCTAAAGAAGGCCAACGCATTCTCTTAGAACGTTGGACCTGGTTCTGGCAAAAACTTAGCTTCAATAATAAGATTAGTTTGCGTAACCTCTTCCGCTATAAGGGCCGCAATGCCATGACTCTGATCGGAGTTGCTGGTTCAACTGCTCTCTTATTGACAGGTTTTGGAATATCTGACTCGATATCTGGCTTGGCTGACCGCCAATTCATCGATCTCGAGCATGCCCAAGCCATTGTTCAATACCAGCCCAAGCTATCGGCGGAAGAAGTGGATGAGCTAAATGAGACCGTCCGCCAGCATGACCAGGTGGCAGATGCCCTGCCTCTCTATACGGCTAGCTACCAAACAACAGACGACCGGGTCAACCAACAGACCGTTTCCCTCCATGCCTTGGACCCTGATTCTAACTACCAGGACTTCTATGCCCTCGCAGATGTGGCGACAGGGGAGAGAATGGCCCTGCCTGAAGATGGGGTCCTCATCAACCACAAACTAGCTAAACTTCTGAATATCCAAGCAGGGGATACCATCAGCTTGGAAGATCCTGATGGTCAAGTGGTGGACTTGCCAGTTAAGGGAGTCTTTGAAAGCTACATCATGCACGATGTCTTTATGAGCCAGTCGGTCTACGAAGACTTAATCGGAAGTCTGCCTAGTCAAAACCAGGTGGAAATAAAATTAAAGGATAATGCGCCTGAGAAGAAGGACCAGGTCATCGATGATTTGATGGCAGAAGAGGGGATCGTCACGGTCGTTAATATTGACCAATTCCGGAACATGTTCAATGAAACTTTGGAAACTTTAAACCTGGTGACCCTGGTCTTGATTATCGCGGCAGCTATCCTCGCTTTCATCGTGCTCTATAGCCTGACCAATATAAATGTCTCGGAACGGATCCGGGAATTATCAACCATCAAGGTGCTGGGCGCCTACCCACTCGAGGTCACCCTCTATATCTACCGGGAAACCCTCTTGTTGACGGTGGGGGGTATCCTTGCTGGACTTGCCATGGGACAACTTTTAACCACTTATATCTTGCAGACAGTGGAAGTGGACATTATGATCTTCCCGGCCCAAATCCAAGGCTTGTCCTATCTCTATGCTAGCCTTCTAACCTTAGTCTTCTCTCTTATTGTTATGGCGATCATGCACCATAAATTGAAGCAGGTCGATATGGTTGAAGCCCTCAAAGGGGTGGAATAAGATTTAATTATTTAATACATCCTGTTAGTGAGCATCCGTTCCGCTTTTGAATTTGATCGTTAAATTATGGAGGGTCAAGAACGTCTGACGCCGTTTTGTACTTTATCCGTACGTCGCTTTGCTCCTACGGCTAAAGCAGCACCGGCTCGAGTAGCTTCAGCTCTTGGAGCAGAGCGACTTAGAGATGAAGTTCAAGGCTGCGCTAGCAGCGTTGCTACCTTCTTCTCGCCTAGCGAGCTTCAAAGGGCTAGTAAGGCTTGCGCCAACTATCCCTAATTCACATCGCTTGCTCGTTCATGGCTAACGATCAAATTCAAAGCTTCACTCCTGCTCAGAAATAATCTGTATTGAAATACAGCTTTAATTACCCGTCACGATTACTAATAAGTAGATAAATAAAAAAGTAGCTGTTAGCAGCTGCTTTTTTATTTTTAATAGAAACATTCTATTGAAAAAATAAGAAAGATGATAAAATTCTGATTGATTTCTTAAAAAAAGCTTGACTTAATTGTCTGAAAATTCTAAACTATATCTCATAGCAAAAAAACAAGGAGGTTCAGGCATGTCAATCAAAAAATTTGTTTTACTAATGATGAGTGCCCTGACGCTGGGAGCCTGCTCCAGTCGAGCAACCCAACCAGCCAGTGGTGAGCAAGAAGAATACGACACCATCAAAATTGGAGGAAACCTGGAATTATCAGGTGGGGTATCGGCCTACGGGATTGTTCAAAATAACGCCATTAAACTAGCCATCGATGAGAAAAATGCTCAAGGTGGGGTCAACGGCAAACAAATCGAATATGAAGAGTATGATAATAAGTCAGCTCCAGAAGAAGTGACCACGGGGGCTGCCCGCCTGGTCGACTTAGAAGATGTTGCTGTTCTATTAGGGCCGGCAACGACGGGGAGTGTTGAGGCTCAGATTCCAATTTCCTTGCAGAGCCAAACCCCAATGATTACTCCGACTGCGACGGGGGATACCATCACCCTCGATAACAATGGCAAGACCCTGCCAGAAGTCTTCCGGACCTGCTTCCAAGACTCTTTCCAAGGGGCCGCCTTAGGAGCCTTCGCTAACCAAAAAGGCTTCCAAAAAGCAGCAATTATTAAAGATAATGGATCAGATTATGGGCAAAACTTAGCCGATGAATTCAAAAATACCTATAAGGGTGAAATTGTAGCGGATGAAAGTTATGTGACCAAGGAGACGGATTTTAGCGCCATCTTGACCAATGTGAAGCGCCAAAATGCGGATGTGATCTTCGTGGCGGGTTACTATGAAGAAGCGGGTCCCTTGATTAAGCAGGCCCGGGAAATGGGCATTCAAGCAGCGATTTTAGGCCCTGATGGTTTTGGTAATGAGGAAATTGTAAACTTGGCCGGTAAGAAGAATTTTACGGATATTTACTATGCGGCCCACTTCGTTGCCGACGAGAATTCGCCTCAGCGGACTAAGGACTTCATGAACAATTACAAGGCCAAGTATGGGACAGAGCCTGATATGTTCGCGGCCCTGGCTTACGATGCCGCTTACCTTGCCTTTGACGCCATGGAGCGTGCTGGTTCAGACAAGCGGGAAGATGTGCGTCAAGCTCTTGAAGAAACCAAGGATTTTGAAGGAATTACAGGGACCTTCTCAATTGACGACAAGCATAATACAGTGAAGACAGCCTTTATCCTAGAGGCTAAGGATGGAAAGGTCGTTGATTCAACAGCGATTGATCCAGAATAGACAAGTTCATGAGACCAAGTGGACAGGTTCCTATGCGTAAGCAGGGCAAAAAGGTTTGTTTTTTGCAGGTGCCTGTCTTCTCTCTTTGAGAGCGGGTGGTCTTAAGCTGATCAGTTATAAAAGGAGGACGGATCAAAGTGGCTAATTTCTTTCAACAATTAATTAATGGGGTATCGCTCGGGAGCATCTACGCTCTGATGGCTTTGGGCTATACCATGGTATACGGCATTATTGGGCTCATTAACTTTGCCCACGGGGATATTTATATGGTGGGGGCTTTCGTTGGCTTTAGCTTGGTAACACAGACAGGGCTCGGAGTCTTGCCAAGTATCCTAATTGCCATGATTTTTACAGCAATTCTAGGGGTAATTGTGGAACGCCTGGCTTATAAGCCCCTGCGCGGTCAAGCTCGGATTTCAGCCTTGATTACCGCAATTGGTGTTTCTTATCTCTTACAGAATGTCATGATTTATTTGGTGGGGCCTGAAGTGCGGGCTTTCCCGACTAACTTGCCCAACTACAGTTTACAGATTGGCTCTGTCGCCGTGAGTACGCAACAGCTTTTAATTTTAATCGTTACTATTATCCTGATGGCAGGCCTCCAGTTTACCGTTCAAAAAACCAAAATGGGCCAGGCCATGCGGGCGGTTTCCGTTGATGAAACAGCTGCTCGTTTGATGGGGATTAATGTCGACCATGTGATTTCCTTTACCTTCGCCTTGGGTTCTGCCTTGGCTGGTGCTGGTGGGGTCTTAGTTGGGATTTACTATAACTCTATTTCACCACTGATGGGGCTTACCCCAGGGATCAAGGCATTCGTTGCGGCGGTGCTTGGTGGGATTGGCTCGATTCCAGGTGCCATGGTAGGCGGCCTTTTGATCGGCTGTATTGAAACCATGGTCTCTATGATCGGCTTATCTACCTGGAAGGATGCCGTGGTTTATGGCGTATTAATTGTTATCTTACTGATGAAACCAACCGGAATCTTTGGTAAGACAGTTAAAGAGAAAGTGTAGGTGGTTTTATGAGAACGAACAGTTGGGCTAAAAATTTCTTTACCAAGTCGAGTCTGTCATGGATAGGTCTTATTGTGGGGGTCTTTGCCTTTATCTTAGCCTCTTATTGGACGGGACAAGTCACTGCCTTTACACAGAATATCCTGATGAAGATTGGTATTAATATTATTCTTGCGGTGGGGTTGAACTTGATTGTCGGCTATGCCGGCCAATTCTCCTTGGGACACGCTGGCTTTATGGCTATCGGGGCTTACAGTGCCGCCCTGGTTTCCAAGGCTATCCCAGGTGTCCAAGGGATGTTCCTGGGGATGGGCCTAGGCCTCGTGATTACTTTTGTCCTCGCTCTAGTGGTTGGGATTCCAACCTTACGCCTGCGTGGCGACTACTTGGCCATTGCTACCTTGGGGATTGCAGAGATTATCCGGATTACTATTATGAACCTCGAGATTACCAATGGGGCAGCCGGGATTGCTGGGATCCCACAAAATGTTAACTGGATTACCCTCTATGTCTTTGTTGTCATTACGACTTTGATTATTGTGAACTTTATCCACTCCAGTCCGGGCCGGGCGATGATTGCTGTCCGTGAAGATGAGATTGCCGCGGAATCAGTCGGCCTACAGACAACTCGCTATAAGACCATTGCCTTTGTTTTAGGGGCTTTGACTGCAAGCATCGCTGGAACTCTCTATGCTTCTTACTTTGGTGTGATTACACCGGGCCAATTTACCTTCCAAAAATCTATTGATATCTTGATTATTGTTGTTTTCGGGGGAATTGGTTCGATTACCGGGAGCTTTGCAGCAGCTATTCTCTTAGAGCTATTGAACGTTATCCTAGCGCCTTACGGTCAGTTGCGGATGATTGTTTATGCCCTAGCCATCATTGCCATTATGATCTTTAAACCATCTGGCCTGATGGGAGAATTTGAACTGCGCTTTTCACCTTTCTTTAAACAGAAGAAACAATATTCTAAATTGAAAAAGGAGGATTAAGATGACTTTGCTAAAAGTAAATCAATTGACCAAAACATTTGGTGGTTTGACGGCTGTCTCCGATGTCAATTTAGAAATCGAAAGTAATGAACTGATTGGTTTGATTGGTCCAAACGGGGCTGGGAAGACCACACTCTTTAACTTGATTACTGGGGTTTACGAACCGACCAGCGGCAATATTGAATTTGCTGGCCAAGATATTTCCGGAGCGAAACCTGAGAAGATTAACCAGGCAGGTATCGGCCGGACCTTCCAGAATATTCGACTCTTTGCCAATCTAACGGTTTTAGAGAATGTACTGATTGCCCTCCATACAGAACATGGGGCTGGCTTCTTGACTAGTGTCTTGCGTTTACCCGCTTACTACCGGAACCGCAACCAGCTCTACCGCCGGGCCATCGAACTGCTCGAAGTCTTTAACCTAGAAGATCTGGCGAATGAGAAGGCTAAGAACCTCGCTTATGGACAGCAGCGGCGTTTGGAAATTGTGCGGGCCTTGGCAACTGAACCGAAGTTACTCTTCTTGGATGAACCAGCTGCCGGGATGAATCCGCGTGAAACGGCAGAATTAACCGAATTAATCCACCGCATCAAGGATGAATTGGGGATTACGGTAGTCTTGATTGAGCATGACATGTCCTTGGTTATGAATATCTGTGAACGCATTTATGTTCTAGAATACGGCAAGGTAATTGCAGAAGGGAACCCAGAAGAAATTCAGTCGGATGACCGCGTGATTAAAGCATACCTAGGAGGTGTCGATTAAAATGTTAGATATCCGAGATATCCATGTCTCATACGGCATGATTGAGGCTCTCAAAGGAATTGACCTCAAAGTTGAAGAAGGACAGATTGTTTCCTTGATTGGTTCGAATGGGGCGGGTAAGACGACGACCCTCAAGACCATTTCAGGTCTCTTGCGGCCCACGACAGGGGAAATCTTATTTGAAGGTAAGCCCCTACAGAAGATGTCGACCATCCAAATCGTCCGCAATGGGATTTCTCAGGTTCCAGAAGGCCGTCATGTCTTCCCTAAGATGACCGTCTATGAAAACCTCTTGATGGGCGCTTATTCACGGACCGACCGTTTACAAATCATTGAAGATATTGAACATATGTTTGAGTTCTTCCCCATTCTAAAGGAGCGCTTGAACCAAGATGCGGCGACCCTTTCCGGTGGGGAACAGCAGATGCTAGCTATGGCCCGAGCTCTGATGGCCAAGCCAAGGTTACTCTTACTCGATGAACCCTCCATGGGGCTTGCGCCAATTATTATCCAACAAATCTTTGAGATCATTCAAAAGATCCACAAAGAAGAAGGGACAACGGTGCTCTTGATTGAACAGAATGCCAAGTCTGCCTTAGAAATCTCAGACTATGCTTATGTGCTTGAAGTCGGTCGGATTACGGCAGAAGGTCGCGGCAGCGAACTCTTAGATTCAGAAGAAGTCCAAAAAGCCTATCTGGGGGGCTAGGAAGCCTTCCATTCACTGCATCCTTGCAGGCAGTCTGCCTGGGCAAAGGGTGCAGTTTTTTGCTTGATGGGCCGGCGACCAAAGTTTCTTTTTCTTGTTCAATTGTGTAAAATAGAAGGAGAGGAGGAATGCTATGGCAAAGCGCAAAAAGTCTCGCTTAAAAAAATTTAAATTAGGTAAGCAGCCAGCTCGCTCGCGGAGGCAGAAAATCCTCCTTGGAGCGCTTTTTGTCTTTGCGCTAGGGCTCCTAATTTGGCCATCTATAAGATTAGAGAGTCATGAGGAAGATCAGACGACAGAGGAATTTTTGGATGAGATTGGGCACTATGCGGCCGCCAATGCCAAGGAATCCGGCGTTCTCCCCAGCTTGGTGGTAGCTCAAGCAGCCATCGAATCGGACTTTGGCCGTAGCCAGCTCGCCCGCGACTATAATAACCTTTTTGGGCGGAAGGCTTATGGGAGTGAGCGGGCGGTCCACTTGCCTACCCAGGAATATACGGCGGCTGGTTATGAGACGGTGGAGGCCCCCTTTAAGGTCTACCCCTCTTGGAAGGCAGCGGTAACTGACCATGGGCGTTTGATGCAGGAGGGAACCGATTGGAATCCAGACCTCTATCTGCCGGTGCGTCAAGCTGAAGATTACAAGACAGCGGCTTACGCCTTGCAGGAAGCAGGTTATGCAACAGATCCTCACTATGCAGAAAAATTAATTGAAATCATCGAAAGCTATGGTTTAACAAAATATGATAAGCTAGATAAAAATACAATATTTTAAACTTTGCATTTTTAATTCTTTGTGCTATATTAAAAGTAAGTTAAAATCAACTAACAGTCGATTGGAGGGGAATTTGGTGGCCAAGACGCAAAGCTATAAAGATACTGCTTATGAGTATCTTAAAGAACGTATAGATAATAATATTTTGTTGCCTGATACCCACTTGAAGGAAGTTGAAATCGCCAACAAGTTAGGGATGAGCCGGACGCCTGTACGTCGTGCAATGGCCCAACTTGAAGAAGAAGGTTATGTTAAGATTGAACCTTATAAGGGAGCGGTTGTAATCAAATCTTCTTTAACTTCAACGGCTATTGTCGAGCGGCTACAGTTTGTTGAGCTGATGGCTATGCACTTATTCCAACACATGCAAAATAAGGATATTCATGTAGACAAGGAAGAATTGCATGAGATAGTTGAAGAAATGGAACGAGGACGAGAGTCGGAAGATGATGCAACTTATTATGCGGCAGAGTTCAAGCTCTTTCGCTTTTTAGCCTTCTATCATTCCAACTCTTACTTCCGTCAAATTGGCTTAAGTACTATTGCCACCTTGCATGAACTTTATTTAAAAAATGTCAAAGCAGACCAACGTAATTTCACAAAAGAACGGAACGAAACCTCGGACGTCTATCCCGAATTCATCCGTGCTATAGAAGAAGCAGACTACCCCAACGCCCGCAAACAAGTAAGAATATGGATGAACCAACTCATCCTCAACCAAATCAATAGTTAACGAAGGGTGTGAGGGAGCGCGGGTAGAAGTGGACCTCTGGAGCAAAGTGCCAGAGAAGACTGCAAGTCTTCGGCGGCACTTTGTGAAGAGGAGCCACTTCTGCGCGACCGAACCCGACTAAAAAAGGGTGTGAGACTTGGCGTTTAGACTCGGATGATTGGAGCAAGTCAGAATAAGAGCGAAACATTCGCTCGTTTCTGACTTGTGAAATCACTTCGAGTCTGCCAAGTCGAACCCGACTAAAAAAAGGGTGTGAAGGCTGGCGCTTAGCTTTCGTTCACTGGAGCAAGTCACCAGAGTAGTCAACCAGACTGCGGCGGAGACTTGTGAAGTGACACGAAAGCTGCCAGCCTGAACCCAACTAAGCAGGGTGTGAGAGGATGCGGGAGAAAGGGAGCTCTGGAGTAAGAGGCCAGAGAAGGCTGGAAGCCTTCGACGGACTTTTATGAAGAGGAGCCCTTTCTGCATCCTCGAACCCAACTAAAGTAAAGCTACCCCAAAAGAAGGCCTTTGATCAGGCCTTTTTTTCTTGTCTTGATGGGTCCCTGGAGATTGAAGGGGCGAGGGATAAATGATAGACTTGAGAAGTATTTAGTGAAGGGAGACTAAGATGGCAAGCAGGGAAGATTTAATTCAAGGACTCAACGATAAACAAAAAGAAGCTGTACAGTGTACCGAAGGACCGCTCTTGATTATGGCTGGGGCAGGCTCGGGTAAAACCCGGGTCTTGACCCATCGGATGGCCTATATTCTAAGCGAGAAGGATGTCCGCCCTTGGAACCTACTGGCGATTACCTTTACCAATAAGGCCGCAAAAGAAATGCGCGAGCGGGTGGACCAGTTGATTGGTCAAGGCGCAGAGGCCATGTGGGTGGCAACCTTCCACTCCATGTGTGTCCGCATCCTCAGACGGGAAGCAGAGGCAATCGGGCTTTCGCGTTCCTTCACCATTGCTGATCCGGCTGAACAGCAGACCTTAATTAAACAAGTGATGAAAGACCTCAACTTCGATACGACTAAGTTCAAGCCCCGGATGATCTTGGGTAAGATTTCGGATGCTAAGAATAATTTGCAGACACCTGACCAGTATGCTGACACGCATTCTGGCCTGATTGAAGATATCGTGGCTAAGTGCTATGTAGCCTATCAGAAACAATTATTGGCGGCTCAATCCTTGGACTTTGATGATTTAATCATGTATACGGTGCGCTTATTTGAAGAACAGAAGGAGGTTTTGCGCTACTACCAGCAGAAATTCCAATATATCCATGTAGACGAATATCAGGATACTAACGAAGCCCAGTACCGCCTAGTTAAACTATTGGCTGCTTACTTCAAGAATATCTGTGTAGTGGGAGACGCCGACCAGTCCATCTATGGCTGGCGGGGGGCTAATATGGAGAATATCCTAAATTTTGAAAAAGATTATCCCGAAGCCAAAGTCGTTCTCTTGGAACAGAATTATCGGTCCACTAAGACGATCCTGGCTGCAGCTAACAACGTGATCGGTCGCAACCAGAAGCGCAAAGAAAAAGATCTCTGGACAGACAATGACCAAGGCGAGAAGATCCATTATTACCGGGCACAAACGGAGCAGGATGAGAGTTACTTTGTTATTGAAGAAATTAAAAAGGCCCTCCAAAAAGGCTACCAATACAAGGATGTGGCTGTCCTCTACCGGACCAATGCCCAATCACGGGTGGTCGAAGAAAACCTGGTTAAGGCTAACCTGCCTTACCGCATTGTCGGGGGCTTGAAATTCTATGACCGCAAAGAAATTAAAGATATCCTAGCTTATTTACGCTTACTGGCTAATCCCCAAGACAATCTCAGCTTTACCCGGGTAGTGAATGTACCTAAGCGGGGCGTAGGGCCAGGCAGCTTGGATAAATTGCGCCATTTTGCCAGTGACCAGGGCTTGACCCTCTTGCAGGCAGCAGGTCATGTTGATTATGCACCGATTTCAGGTAAGGCAGCTAAATCGCTGAAAAATTTTGCGCAGATGCTAGCTGACCTTAACCAGGAACGAGCTGAACTCAGCATCCGCCAACTAACAGAGAAGCTTTTAGACCAATCTGGCTACCAGGAAGACTTAGAAAATCAGAAGACTCTGGAAGCTCAGACACGCTTGGAGAATATCCAGGAATTCCTCTCCGTTGCGGATGAATTTGATAAGCGTTGGCGGGAGGAAGCGGGCGACCGGCAAGCAGCAGCGGCGGCTGATGACCAAGGCCAGCCGGTCCAAGTGGAAGCTATCCAATTGCCAGAAGGTCCTGGACCATCGGCTCAAAAGCAAGAGGCAATCAGTCTCTTTGGCGATGACACCTTGGACCGCTTATTGGATGAGGAAGATTTAGCGGCTCCTGAACTTGAGGAAGACCGTTTACTAGCCTTTCTCACCGACCTCTCCCTGGTATCAGATACAGGCGAAGAGGAAGAAAGCGCTAGCGGCCAGGTGACCCTGATGACCCTCCATGCGGCTAAGGGATTGGAATTTCCTATTGTTTTTATGATCGGTATGGAAGAAGGTCTCTTCCCCTTGTCTCGGGCAGCTCAAGACCCAGATGAATTAGAGGAGGAGCGGCGCTTGGCCTATGTTGGGATTACCCGTGCTGAAGAGAAACTCTATCTCAGCAACAGTTACAGTCGCATGCTCTATGGTAAGCGTGAAGCCCATGCCCCCTCACGCTTCATTGAAGAGATCGATGCTGAACATCTCGACCAATCCGCTAAGCAAGCGACCAGCTTTTCCTTCGACTTTGGCCAGAGCCAAGCCAGGAAAGCCGGTTCTTACCGCAATTACCTCAAAGGCAAGCAGCAGGAACGGGCAGGGGCTCAGACTTATTACGACCGACAAGGCAAGGAAGCCAAGCGGTCCGTCTTTGACAAGCCGCAAGGTCAAAGCAAGTCAGCTGACCAAGAAACCGCCTGGCGAGTTGGCGACAAGGCCCAGCATAAGAAGTGGGGCCTAGGCACCGTTGTCAAAGTGACCGGCGAGGGGAATGACCAAGAATTAGATATTGCCTTTAAAGCGCAGGGAATCAAACGCTTGTTAGCAGCCTTTGCGCCGATTGAGAAAGTTTAAGAAGGAGGGGTCAAAAGCCAGTGGATGCTAAAGAAGAAATTCGAAAATTGACCGAGCAATTGAACCACTATGCCTATGAGTACTATGTCTTAGACCAACCGAGCGTGACTGATGCGGACTACGACCAAGCCTATCGACGTTTAGAGGACTTGGAGGCCCGCTATCCAGATTATATTCAGGCTGATTCACCGACCCAACGCGTTGGGGATAAGTTAGATAATCGTTTTGAGAAGGTCCAGCACCCCACGCCGATGTTATCTTTGGGGGATGTCTTCGACCGTCAGGAATTAGAAGACTTCATGGCTTCTGTGGAACGGGGTTTAGGCTTTATGCCCCGCTTTGTTTGTGAAATGAAGATTGATGGTCTGTCGGTTTCGATTCGCTACCAAGAGGGGGCCTACCAAGGGGCGGCTACCCGGGGCGATGGCACGGTAGGCGAAGATATTACGGCGAATGTGAAGACGATCTCGGCCGTGCCGATGCGCTTGCGGGAGGCCCAAGACCTGGAAGTGCGCGGGGAGATCTATATGCCCAAGGCTTCTTTCAAACAGTTGAATGAACAGCGTGAAGAGGCAGGACAAGCCACCTTTGCCAATCCCCGTAACTCGGCAGCTGGTTCGGTCCGCCAACTCGATCCTAAGGTCACGGCCCAAAGAAAGCTGAATGTCTTTCTTTACAGCGGCGTCTTTGATGAGTCATTGGGTGTCTCTAGCCAGTCTGAACTCCTGGCCCGTTTGCCCGAGCTGGGTTTGCGGGTTAACCCTAATTACCGGATCTGTCAGACAGCTGAAGAAGTTTGGGCTTATGTGGATGAGGTCCAGGAGAAGCGTCATGAACTCGCCTATGAAATCGATGGTATTGTGATTAAGGTGGATCGTTTTGAAGACCAGGAAGCTCTAGGTTATACCGTCAAGGCACCGCGCTGGGCCATTGCTTACAAGTTCCCAGCCGAACAAGCTCAGACCGAATTAAAGGATATTGAGTGGACGGTAGGGCGGACTGGGGTCGTCACTCCAACAGCGGTGATGACGCCTGTTCTCTTAGCTGGTTCAACGGTGCAGCGGGCCAGCCTCCACAATGCCGACTTGATCCAGGACAAGGACTTGCGTTTGGGCGACCAAATCATTATCCATAAGGCAGGGGATATCATCCCCGAAGTGGTCCGTGTCTTAGAAGACGAACGGCCAGCTGATAGTCAGCCCTATGCAATTCCCGAAACTTGCCCCGTTTGC
Source organism: Aerococcus sanguinicola (assembly GCF_001543145.1). Taxonomy (NCBI): domain Bacteria; kingdom Bacillati; phylum Bacillota; class Bacilli; order Lactobacillales; family Aerococcaceae; genus Aerococcus; species Aerococcus sanguinicola. The sequence goes on from NZ_CP014160.1 coordinate 1,334,661, forward strand.
GGCAGTGATTTGATCCATTTAGAGGATGAGGTTGCCCTGCGCTGTGTGAATCTAGCTTGTCCGGCCCAGGCCAAGGAGAAGCTCTACCATTTTGTATCCCGCAATGCCATGGATATCAGTGGGGTAGGCCCCCGTTTACTAGAACAGCTTTATGACCGTGACCTAGTCGGCGACCCTTCAGACCTCTACCAATTAGATAAGGAAAGTTTACTCGATCTCGATAAGGTAGGCGATAAATCTGCTGATAATATCTTGACGGCCATTGAGGCTTCCAAGGCGAATTCTCTGGAACGCTTGCTCTTTGCCCTCGGTATCCGCCATGTCGGAGCCAAGGCCGCTAAAGACCTGGCCGCTCATCTTCCTAGTATGGAAGAACTGATTGCAGCTGACAAGGCCTCCTACCTAAGCATTGATGGGATCGGTGAAATTATCGCTGACTCACTTGAAGAATTCTTCGCAAATGATGAGGTTCTAGCCTTGATTGACCGCTTGCGTGCAAGTGGACTCAATATGACTTATTTAGGTGCTAGCCCGGAAAGCGTCGCCGACCAGGATTCCTTCTGGCAAGGTAAGACAGTGGTGCTGACCGGCAAGCTTGACCAGTATACGCGCCAGGAAGCTAAGGCAGCCATCGAAGCCTTGGGTGGTAAGGTAACCGGGTCTGTTTCTAAGAATACGGATATTCTCGTTGCTGGCGCTGATGCAGGGAGTAAGCTGACTAAGGCTCAGGATTTGGATGTGACGATTTTTACAGAAGCTGATATGGTTGACCGTCTCGATTAAAGACCTGGCCAGAGAATTATGCTAAAATAAGAGAAACTAGTTTTTATAATAAGGGGAAAAATGAGTCATGAAACGATTACACCATAAATTGGGCTTGCTCGTCTGTCTGGCCCTGGCTCTTGCGGGCTGCCAGGGTCCAGACCAGGCCGAGGAAGGTCAGGCCCAGGAGAGCAGTGGGCAAGCCTCGCAAGCTGAAGAACAAGATGCCCCGGCTCTTTCCATTAACCATTACCCAGCTGCGATTGAAGACGGCCATTATAAGATGAGCGAGAGTCGGGGCTTGATGGCCCGGCCAAGTTCAGAAGCCAACCTACGCAACTTTGAAGAGGGCCTCTACCGGATCGCAGAGGGGCAATTCTCGACGGAAGAATATTACTTCCAAGAAGGTCAATTGATTACACGAGAAATGGCCAACCAGTGGCTAGGGGCTAAGACTAAAGACAATCCGGAGGGGCTCAACCCCGAAGGCAGTGCCTCGGATAAGCGAGAAGATTACCAGCCTAAGTATCTCAACAGTATTCTAGAATATAATTTCATGAAAAAAGATGCTGAGGATAACTACCAGCTGGAAGGAGTCACTATCGGTTTGGCTCTCAATTCAGAAGATACCTTCAGCAATGGAGAAAGCCAGGAAAAAATAAGTATCGACAAGGACCAAGCCTTGGAACATGGCAAGCAGATTGCAGAAGAAGTGGTGGCACGGATTCGCAAGGATAAAAAATATGCCAAACTTCCTATTCAAGTGGCCCTCTTCTACAATGGCCCTACCGATAGTTTAGCTGGTGGATCTTATGCTTCAGAAGTGGTTTCGGTAGCTGGGACGGCCTTCTCGGACTGGGAGAACTATGACACCCAGCACCTGGTCTTCGGCGTTGACGATGCGGCAGCTGAGGAGGATAATGTAGCCTTTGCGCGTTTCACTTCCGAAGTTGAAGATTTCTTCCCTCGCCTGAGTGGCATATCTGGGGTAGGAACATATGAAGAAGGCCGCTTGAGCCAGATTGATATTGAAATCAATACCCAGTTCGATGGCTATTCAGAGCTCGTTGCCCTGGTCCAACATACCATGAACACGGCCAATACAATCTTTAGGAACAATCGAGGAAGTATTACTATCCGCGTGGAAGGACCGAGTGGCATACGTGCTATTATGGAAAGGCAAGCGGGCGAGAATAACTTCACTTATGAAATGATCTCCTAAAGACTTGTAGGATCCTTGCCGTTGTGACCCTTTTCTGATTATGATAAAATAAGAAGGATGACAGTCTTTGCTGGAGCTTTTCCAGTTAAGATGTGGCCTTGAACCACCATCTTTTGCTCAACCAGCTCAGTCAAATTTTGACCTAAATGTAATGTTATAAAGTAAGCGACTAAGGAGGCGACAACATGGAAGTAAACAAAGATTTAATTCAGCATGTTGCAAAATTAGCAAAATTATCCTTTACGGATGAGGAAATTGATAAAATTACCGACAAATTCGAAAATATTATCCACATGGTAGACCAGTTAGAGGAAGTGGATACAACAGATACGCCGATTATGACCTGGGGGATTGATCTGGAAAATGTCTTGCGCGAAGATGAGCCCGTACCAGGCCCTGGCGCTGACGTGCTCTTGAAGAATGCGCAAACCCCTCGTGATGGTTTTATTGGTGTACCAACAGTTATCGATGAAAGTGAGGACAATGCCTAATGAGTAAGAGATTTGAGGAAACAATCCGTGGCCTGAACCAGCAATTAGTCGATGGCGACATTACAGCTGTTGAACTGGTTGAAGAGACCATCGCTCGCATCAAAGCTTTAGATGAAACTTACAATGCTTTTATCACTCTGAATGAAGAAGCGGCACTCGAAGCTGCTAAGGCGAGTGATGAAGCCGGCTACAGCACCGACCGTCCCCTACAAGGGATTCCTTTGGGGATTAAGGACAACATTGTGACGGAAAACTTGCGGACAACAGCGGCTTCCCGGATGTTAGAAAATTTTGTTCCAGTCTATAATTCAACGGTCTGCGACCGCTTAGAAGCTGCTGGTGCTATTATTATCGGTAAGTTAAATATGGACGAATTCGCTATGGGCGGGTCTACGGAAACTTCTTATTTCGGTCAAACCCGCAACCCATGGGATACCGACCGGGTTCCTGGTGGTTCTTCCGGTGGTTCAGCTGCGGCTGTCGCTGGGGGCGAAGTCGTTGCGGCCCTAGGTTCTGATACTGGGGGGTCTATCCGCCAACCGGCTGCTTTCACAGGGATTGTTGGTCTAAAACCAACTTATGGCCTGGTTTCTCGTTGGGGGCTGATTGCCTTCGGGAGCTCCTTTGACCAGATTGGGCCAATGACCCGGACGGTGGAAGATAATGCCATTATTCTCGAAGCCATTGCTGGCCATGATGACCACGACTCAACGACAGCTGACTTGACAGTACCTAAATATAGCCAAAACCTCGATGACGGCATTGAAGGGCTCAAAGTCGCTGTACCAAAAGAATTCTTCGCTGAAGGCGTCGATGAAAAGGTACAAGAAAATGTCCGTCAAGCCATTGCTAAATTAGAAGAATTAGGGGCTATTGTTGAAGGAGTCAGCATTCCTCACTTGAAGTACGGTATTCCTGCTTACTATATCCTCGCTTCATCAGAAGCTTCTTCTAACCTCCAACGTTTTGACGGTGTCCGCTACGGCTACCGAGCAGAAAACGTTAAGGACCTAGAAGATCTCTATGTGCGCACACGGTCTGAAGGTTTCGGACCAGAAGTTAAGATGCGTATTATGCTGGGAACTTTTGCCCTTTCTTCCGGTTACTTCGATGCCTACTTCAACAAGGCAGGTAAGGTGCGTTACCTACTCCGTCAAGAGCTGGCTTCGGTCTTTGAAAAATATGATGTCATTGCAGGACCTGTCTCCACGACACCCGCTTATAAATTGGGTGAGCGCGTCGATGATCCTCTACAAATGTACATGGCTGACCTCTTAACCGTGCCGGTCAACCTAGCTGGCCTGCCAGGCATGTCGGTTCCAGCCGGATTTGATGAAGATGGCTTGCCAATTGGGCTCCAATTAATTGGTAACTACTTCGATGAATCCACGCTCTACAAGACGGCTTATGCCTTCGAACAAGCAACTGACTACCAAAGTAAACACCCAGAATAGGAGGAAACAGCGTGAATTATGAAACAGTCATTGGTCTGGAAGTCCATGTCGAATTAAAGACCAAGTCTAAAGTTTTTTCTAGTGCTCCTACCAGTTTCGGAGCTGCCCCAAATGAGAATACCAATGTGGTGGACTGGGGCTATCCAGGCGTTCTGCCTTTCACTAATAAAAAGGCTGTTCATTATGGCTTAAGAGCTGCGACGGCCTTAAACTGCCAAGTGAACCCACGTCAATACTTTGACCGGAAGAACTACTTCTACCCAGATAACCCTAAAGCTTATCAAATTTCTCAATTAGATAAGCCACTGGGTGAACATGGTTATGTCGATATTGAAGTCAATGGAGAGACCAAGCGGATCGGGATTGAACGAATCCACTTGGAAGAAGATGCCGGGAAGAGTATCCACTCTGGCCAAGGCTCTCTGGTTGACTTAAACCGCCAAGGGACACCCCTTGTTGAAATTGTTTCTGAAGCAGATATGCGCTCGCCTGAAGAAGCCTATGCCTATCTTGAAAAGATTCGTGAAATCATGATGTTTATCAATGTTTCCGATGTGAAGATGGAAGAAGGCTCGATGCGTTGCGATGCGAATATTTCCCTCCGTCCTTATGGGCAAGAAGCTTTCGGAACTAAGACCGAAATTAAGAACTTGAACTCCTTTAACAATGTGCGTCGCGGCCTGGCTTATGAAGAGAAACGCCAAGCTCAGGTTCTTAACAGCGGTGACCAAATCTTACAATCTACCCTACGTTGGGACGATGCCAATAACAAGACAGTCTTGATGCGGGTTAAGGAAGGAGAAGCGGACTACCGTTACTTCCCAGAACCTGATCTGCCTCCATTTACAGTGAGCCAGGAAGAATTAGACCAAATCAAGGCTGACATGCCTGAGATGCCAGACCAACGCCGTAAACGTTACATTGAAGAATTCGGTCTGCCAGAATACGACGCCAAGGTCTTAACCTTGACCCGTGAAATGTCTGAGTTCTTCGACGCCACGCTAGCTGCGGGCGCCGATCCGAAGCAAGCGTCGAACTGGTTGATGGGCGAAGTCTCTGCCTACCTAAACGATAATGCCAAGAGCCTTGACGAAATCGGCTTAACAGCTGATAACTTAGCGGAAATGATCCAACTTATCCAAGACGGGACGATTTCTAGCAAGATCGGGAAGAAAGTCTTCAAACACCTCGCTGAAGAGGGCGGGTCTGCTAAGGCCTATGTTGAATCAGCAGGACTGGTTCAAATCTCTGATCCTGAACAATTAGTGCCAATGATTAACGACGTCATTGATGCCAACCCTCAATCCTTGGAAGACTACCAAGCTGGTAAGAAGAAAGCAATGGGCTTCTTAGTTGGTCAGATTATGAAGGAAACGCGCGGTCAAGCCAACCCACAAGTTGTCAACCAATTGCTTAAAGAAGAATTAGATAAGCGTTAAGACTGATTCAAATAGCTCCCTTGTCTTGGACAGGGGAGTTTTTTTCTTGCCTCATTTTAAAATCGGATGTCCTGTTTATTAAGCGATAGCTGGCTTGCTAGTGGGTCCGTCTAAATAATAGGTCAAACACTTTTTCCAAAGAGAGTCCTGCCCTTATTACTGGTATTAAAATAAATTGCCATTATAATTAAAGTAAAGAAAACGTTAATGTTAATGAAGGGAAAGGGCTTACTATGGATGCTAAAATAAAAAATATGTTCCACATCGGCCTAGCCTACTTGGGTGTTATCATTGGGGCAGGATTTGCGAGTGGTAAGGAGATGCTGCAGTACTTTGTTAGTTTTGGCAAAGAGGGAATTTGGGGTGTGGCCCTGTCGGCATGCCTCTTTGTTATTGGGGGGATCGTCCTCCTTCAGTTTGGCTCTTACTACAAGGCCCAGGAGCACAGCGAACTTTTCAACCATATTTCTTCGCCCCTGGTGTCAAAAATTATTGATTTTATCATTAATATGAATCTCTTCTGTACGGGCTTTATTATGATTGCGGGAGCGGGGACTAATCTCAACCAGCAGTTCGGCTTGCCCATCTGGGTGGGGGCCTTGATCTTGTCGGGCCTGGTTATAGTCACTGCCTATATGGATGTGGACCGAGTGACGACTTTGATTGGTGCCATTACGCCTTTTGTCATTGTTTTTCTGATTGGGATCCTTATCCATACCCTGATCCAACAGCCTCTGACCTTTGAGGAGGCGATGGCACTATCAGCTAGTCAACCGACGACTCTGCCGAATTGGTTGATTTCGACTCTGAATTATTCCTGCCTGGCCTTGATGCTAGCCTTGTCCATGGCAGTTGTGATTGGTGGGGAACAGTACAGTCCCAAGCAGGCAGGTTTTGGCGGGCTCTTCGGAGGCCTCTTGGTTGGTGCCCTCCTCTTCGCTTCCTTCTTCTCCATTAGCTTGAATATCGACCAGGTGGCAGGGTCATCCATGCCCCTCTTAGCCCTCTTCAACGCTATTAATCCAACGCTGGGCTTGGTCATGGCGCTGATTATCTTTGGTATGATTTACAATACAGCCATCGGAACCTACTATGCCCTAGCCAAGCGGGTGTCGAGAGCCCAACCAGAAAAATTCAGCCGCAATATGATTTTTTTAGTAGCGGTTGGTTTTGTCCTTTCTTTTATTGGTTTTGAAACCTTAGTGGCCTATCTCTTCCCCTTTATTGGCTATTGTGGCTTCTTCGTGATTGCCCTATTAATCATCCAATGGGGCCTACGTTACCGCCACATTCATAAAGAGAGCGGCATTCGCGAACGTTTACTGGAACATGAGGAGCGGCGCTTATCGGAGGACTATGACTTTGACCGGGAGGACGCTGCCCAGATGCGCGACCTTTACGATGAATCGCGTGTGGATAATAAGGAACTATATGATGAAGTGACTGAAATTGGTCAAGAAGAATTTGGTGAAGATGCGGCTCCTCAAGACTAAGATTGAGTACCAGAGACTGAAACAGACTAATACCATACAAAGCCCCTGCTCAACACTTGCTGTTAAAAGCAGGGGCTTTGTATGGTATTCTTCCAAATAAATGAGCTGCTTGATGTGTCAAAGGCTAACTTAAAGTTTGATCCCCTTATTTCTGAGGTTAGCTAGGCACTCGTCCATATAAGCCGCATCGTGTTCGGGAAAGATGGGCTGGCTGATAGGAACTGCTTCTAAATTAGAGTAGGGCGCACACTTCTTGCCCCGATAATTCTTATCTTCCCAAGCTGGGTCAGGATGGTAGCCCCGAGCCTTCATTTCACCGATAACGAGCTGGTGGTAGGCATAGAGCCGGTAGGGGGAATAGTTAAAAACATAGTCGACCGTTGCGTGTTTCTTCCCCCAGCCGCCTCCACGCAGTGCAGCACACTCTCGGTGCTGGCCTAGGAGCTGTTGGCGGGGTAAGGCTGGAATCAGGTCCTGGTGCCAGAGTCGCATATCAAACGCCCTCCTTTGTAAATAGTTTAACATAGTTCTGTTCGAGCTTTAATTAGAAGGGGTGGAGAATTTTATGTTAAACTGGATGCACGATTACACGAAGGAGTTATTTTAAATGATGAAATTTATTTCTTGGAATATTGATTCGCTGAATGCAGCACTTACGAGTGATTCGAACCGCGCTCAAATGTCCCGGGATGTCTTAGCGACTATCCAGACTTATGAGGCAGATGTTATTGCCATCCAGGAGACCAAGCTATCGAGCAAGGGGCCGACCAAGAAGCACCAGGAAGCCTTGGCTGACTGGTTCCCCGGTTATCGCTATGCCTGGGTTTCATCGGTTGAACCTGCCCGCAAGTCCTATGCTGGCAATATGGTCCTCTTTAAGGAAGCTTTAGATCCTATTATTAGCTATCCCGAAATCCAAGCACCGGATACCATGGACCAGGAAGGCCGGCTGATTACCCTAGAATTTGAAGACTTTTATTTCAACCAAGTCTATACCCCAAATGCAGGGAATGGCCTTAAACGTCTAGCGGACCGTCAAGTTTGGGACCAAAAATATGCCGACTACCTAGCTAGTTTGGATGAAGACAAGCCGGTGATTGCGACGGGAGATTATAATGTCGCCCACCAGGAAATTGACCTGGCCCATCCTGAGAACAACCGACGTTCAGCTGGTTTTACAGATGAAGAACGCCAAGGCTTTACGCGCTTGTTAGACCGCGGCTTTACGGATACCTTCCGCTACCTCCATGGCGATGTGGAAGGGGTCTACTCTTGGTGGGCCCCACGTGTCAAAACCAGTAAAATCAATAATTCTGGTTGGAGGATCGATTACTTCTTGACCAGCGACCGCCTCAAAGACCAGGTCCAAAAATCGGAAATGATTCATTCTGGTGACCGTCAGGACCACACGCCAATTTATCTTGAAGTCGACTTATAGAAAGGATGCGCCATGCAGAAACGATATCCTAAATTCTTCCTAGCAGTTTTCATTATCCTCGTTCTCGCGACCATCTTCTGGCTAGCCCGGGGCTAAGTCATAGACAAGCAAAAAATTAGAGGTTAAGTTTACAGTTATGTTACAAAAGAGTGAATTTTCTTTGAATTTCAAAGCGTTTAGTAAGAATTTGTAAAAATTAATAAAGACCTTTAAAAGCTTAGAGCAGGGAAAAGAGGCTGTCATCAGCTTTATCCGCATATTATTTAAAAGCCGTCAAGACTTTTTTTGCAACAAAGTGAAATAATTTGTAATCTAACTGTTATCCCAATTTGGGGAAAAGATGGTTATAATAATAGAGAATTAAATTTTGAGTAAAACTCAGGGGGTAAAATTTAAATGACTAAATTGAAAACTATGGTAGGAACTTCATTAGCAACGACCACAGCTTTACTAGCTTTCGCACAGACCGCGTCTGCTGATGAATTATATAAAGTAAATGCCGGCGACACCTTGTCAGCTATTGCAAATAGCTTCGGAACAAGCGTTGACGCTATTGCTAAAGAAAACAATATTAAAGATGTTAACCATATCTTAGTGGGCCAACAATTCAATATCCCAACTGAAACGGTTAAAATCGACACTCAAGCTAGCCAAGCTGCTAGTCAAGCTGCAGATGCTGTTTACCACGTTCAAGCTGGTGACACTTTAAACCAAATCGCAGCTAAGTTCAATACAACGGCTGACGCTCTCCGTCAATTAAACCAAATCAGCGGGGACCTCATCTTAGTTGGTCAGCAATTAAAGGTTAAGGGTCAAGTTGAAGCGGCTCAAAATACCCAAGCTGATCAAGCAGAAAATGGTAAAGTACTTGCTGACACAGTAGCTACAGAAGCTCCTGTTGTTGAAAAAGAAGCTCATGTGATTACCATTAACGGCAATACCTATACTGTTAAGGCAGGGGATACCCTTCCAGCAATTGCTCAAGCTGCAGGAACTAGCGTTGAAAGCTTGCGTGCCTTGAATGGTTTATCTAGCGACTTTATTTACGCTGGCCAAGTTCTTGTACTTTATCCTGAAGTAGAAGAAGCTCCAGCAGAAGAAGCTCCAGCAGCTGCTTACCAAACTGCTCCAGAAGACGCTGAAGAAATTGTGATCGCTCAACCTGCTAAAGAAGAAGTTGTGGCTCAACCTGCTAATCAAGTAGCTCAAGAAGAAGTAGTTGCCCAACCAGCAAGCCATAACCAAGAACAGGCTCAAACTGAAGCTCAAGCAGCTGAAGCCAAGGCCCAAGAAGAAGCCCAAGCAGCCGAAGCTCAACGCCAACAAGAAGCTCAAGCAGCTGAAGCTCAGCGTCAACAAGAAGCTCAAGCAGCCGAAGCTCAGCGTCAACAAGAAGCTCAAGCAGCCGAAGCTCAACGTCAACAAGAGGCTCAACAAGCTGAAGCTCAACGTCAACAGGAAGCTGCTCAAGCTCAACAACAACAGCAACAACAAGCCCAACAAAATAAGCAAGGAAACCAAAATGTCGTAGCAACTGCTCGTCAATACACTGGTGTTCCTTATGTATGGGGCGGTAAGACACCTAACGGCTTTGACTGCTCAGGGTTCACTAACTATGTTTACCGTGAAGCAACTGGCCAAGACATCGGTGGCTGGACAGTTCCTCAAGAATCAGCTGGTCCAACTATCGCTGTTAGCCAAGCTCAAGCTGGCGACCTTTACTTCTGGGGGAACCATGGTTCTAGTTACCACGTAGCGCTTGCTACTGACAGCCAAGGGGGCTACATCCACGCACCTGCTCCAGGCCAAACTGTAACAGAATCTAACGTTCAATACTTTGCACCAAACTTCGCAGTAAGCATGCAAGCTTATCAATAAGATTTGAATCAAAAAAGTCGAGACCTACCCCGCTCGACTTTTTTTCTATATATAGTCCATCGGCTGGTGATCTGCCAAGCAAACCGATGGACTTTTTTGTGCTATCATGGGAGGAGAGTCCTTGGCTCCGGGTGAAGAATTGAACTTTAGCTGGGCTCAAGGTATAATAGATTAATGAAAAAAGCGCTTGAATCGTCTGTTAATTCATGAATTAAAGGAGTGCAAACATGAAAAAGGTGTTAATCGTTGATGATGAAAAAGCCATATCTGATATCATCAAATATAATTTAGAAAAAGAAGGCTATGAGACCTATGTCGCCTCAGATGGTGAGATGGCTTTGGATTACTTTGAAGAATATGAACCAGACTTGATCTTATTAGACCTCATGCTGCCTAAGAAAGATGGGATTGAGGTTTGCCGGGAAATTCGCAAGGAGAGCCAAGTCCCTATCATTATGCTGACGGCCAAGAGCGATGAAATTGACAAGGTGCTAGGGCTTGAGATGGGGGCGGATGACTATGTGACCAAACCCTTCTCCAACCGGGAGCTTTCTGCCCGTGTCAAGGCTAACCTACGTCGTTCAGCTATTGCAGCTGAACCGGAAGCTAAGGAGGAAAAGACCCACAATATTGAAGTAGGTGACTTGGTCATCCACGAAGAGGCCTATATGGTGTCTAAGAATGGGGAAGATATTGAGTTGACCCACCGTGAATTCGAACTTCTCCACTACTTAGCCCGCCATATTGGTCAAGTGATGACCCGGGAGCACCTCCTGCAAACTGTTTGGGGCTATGACTATTTCGGGGATGTGCGCACCGTGGATGTGACAGTCCGCCGACTCCGGGAAAAAATTGAAACGTCACCTTCCCATCCTGAAATTTTGATGACTAGACGGGGCGTCGGTTACTTCATCCAAGACCTCAACCAGGAGTAAGCCATGGCGAAGAAAGGCATCCCATTTTATAAATCGGTCCTCTTTAAGATTCCGATGATCTTTATCCTTGTGGTGCTCCTCTCGCTCCAAATTATTGGGGCTTATTTTATCAAGCAGCTCGAATCTGAAATGCTAGCTTCTTTTGATGAGCAGGTTAGTGTGCAGATGAGCTTCTTGGAGGAAAGTGCCCGGCCCATATTGGATGATGACAACTTGGATAACCAGGAGAAGGCGGACCGTCTAAATACGATCTTTCACCGCTTCAATTCTAATAATATCTTGGAGTCTCAGATTTTGGACCGCAATGGCTTTTTGGTGGCGAGCTCCAGCCCCAACAGCCAGGCACACTTGGGTCAACGGGTGACCAGGGAGGATATCGACCAGACCCTCTACAATAATACCGCTTCTTCGCGTGAAATTTATGATGCCGAGCAGAATATCCGGGTCAAACAGTATGTGGCGCCTATCCTATCTTCGGATTCTTCGGGACAATTGGTCGGCGTATTAAATCTGCGGGTCAATATTGAGAGCGTTTACCGGCAGATTCAAAACATTATTATCATCTATTTGACCTCATCGGCTGTTTCCCTCTTATTTACTATCGTCTTGGCCTTCTTGATTTCAACCGGGATTACCCGCCCGCTCAAGGCCATGAAGGACCAAGCCGAGAAAATTGCGGATGGGGACTTCAATGGACAAGTTCAGGTTTACAGTGACGATGAAATCGGTAACCTGGCGGAATCTATCAACTACCTGTCTGTTCGCGTCAAGGAAGCTCAAGAGTCCACTGAGTCGGAGCGTCAGCGTCTGGATTCGGTGCTCAAGCACATGACCGATGGGGTAATGGCAACGGACCGGCGGGGGCGGATTATCCTCACCAACCGTAAGGCCCTGGACTTTATCTCAGCCTCAGAAGAGGAAGTGATGGGTCACTCCATTATGGAAGTCCTCAAATTACAGGACCGCTATACTTTCCGTGAGCTCTTTGATAGTAATGACGAGATTCTAATCGACATGTCCACCCCTGACCAAGAATCGGTGATCAAGGGTGAGTATTCGATCATCCAGCGGGACAGTGGCTTTATCTCTGGCCTAGTCTGGGTTTTGACAGATGTTACCGAACGGGAAAAGATTGAGCGCGACCGCCGGCAATTTGTTTCCAATGTTTCCCATGAATTGAGGACACCATTGACCAGTGTGCGGTCTTATAGTGAAGCATTGGCAGATGGGGCGATAGCTGACCAAGACCTGGCGGTAGAATTTCTGGGCGTTATCCAAAACGAAACCGACCGGATGATCCGGATGATTGGCGACCTCCTCCACCTATCTAATATGGATTCGGGTAAGGAGCAATTGAACTTTGAACTGGTTTCCTTTACGGCCCTGGTCTCCCATGTCCTCGACCGTTTCGATATGATGATGCAGTCTGGGCAATTTGGGACTGACCGTTCCTTTACCATTGTCCGTGAATTGGCAGGGGATGATTACTTTGTCGAGATTGACCAGGACCGAATGACCCAGGTCATTGATAATATTATTAATAATGCCATTAAGTATTCACCGGATGGCGGAACGATTACGGTTCGGCTGATGTCGACCCACAATGAAGTCACCCTCAGTGTCCAGGACCAAGGATTGGGCGTGCCACAGAAGAGCATTCCTCATCTTTTTGACCGCTTCTACCGGGTAGATAAGGCCAGGTCCAGGGCCCAAGGTGGGACTGGTCTGGGCTTAGCCATCGCCAAGGAAGTGATTGAGATGCACCATGGCCGCATTTGGGTCAACAGTATTGAGAATAAGGGGTCGACCCTCTTTGTCAGTCTCCCTTATGTTGAATTCTATGGAGAGGATGAGTGGGGCGAATGAGAAAACATTGGGGACGTTTTGTTAATATCATTTTGATCTTACTCGTTGCCTTTAGCCTCTTAGCAACTTTTGCTATCTTTAGTCCGACTTTTCGGGTCTTCAATGCCTTCCCAGGCTTTGGACAAAATAAAGACCAAGACCAACAGCAAGTGGCTACTGGGACACTCAATGTGACCCAGCCTAGTTCAGCTCCCTTACAGGTTGTCTTCTCGCCTAAGTCCGTGGTGCGTCACACTAAGGAAGAAGGTTATGTGAAATCTTTCAATCCCGACCTGATTAAGCAGCTGACCCAGCCTCTCTTTGACTTGTCGAAGACCATTGATGCCGGGAAGATTAAAGAAGAGGAGTCGGAAGACCTCCGCCAAGCCATCGATAAGAAAGATTTTGTGGAATTTGAATTCTCGGATGAAATCCCCATGGCCTTCTTGCTTAAAGGGGCGCCTGAACTCGATAAATCCCACCGCGATTATGTCTTTGACCGGATTATTATGACAGTCGACGATCCCAAAATTTATTTATTGAGTGAAAAAAACGACAAGGCTTTTACCGTGGAGGCCCAAGAAGAAGGCCCCATCCAAACCATCCAAGACCAGCTCAACCAGGATAAGTCGACTTTTTATGCCGTCCAACCCTTTGAGTGCCGAGAAGGGCGCATCTATTTAAGTAAGGAAGCTCAAGAATTGGATATCCTGACTTATATGGTTGAGCGGCAACCGATTAATTTCTACTTGAACAAGCTCTTTCCTTCACCGGAGAATATTCATGATTATAGTGATGCTAACTATTCTCGCTATTTTTCCGATGGTAAGAGCCTGCTTTTGGACAATAATACCTTGGAATTGGTCTATGCGAGTGACGGTAGCGATGGGGAAGCCCTCCAGCAGGATGAAGCCATCCAAGAGAGCTTTAACTTGTTAAAAGACTTCCAACCTGCTTATGATTCTTGGAAGTTTACGGACTTTAGTGGGCAAAACCAGCAGATCGTCTTCCGTAAATTTATTGCGGGCCTCCCTGTCTTCGGGCCCCACAATGTGTCGAAGATCAAGCTAAAGATCTCTGACCAGGGCTTACTAGGGCTGAACCTGTCAGCTTTGACTATTCAAACGCCTGTGACGCCCTTGTCGGCACCCGTCCGGCTAATGAGCGGCAAGGATGTCGTTAGAATACTGGCAGAGAATAACTATTCGACCCAGGAGATTGATATGATCCAACTCGGCTACCGTTGGGTGAGAAGCGATAAGTCCAATGCCCTGGTGGAATTAGTGCCTAGTTGGCATGTCAAGCTGAAGGGACGCTGGCATATGTTGGATAACTTGGTGGATATGTCCAAGTACAAGGACCTCCAGACCATCCACCTAGACACTAAAGAAAATATCAATATGCAGGGACTCACCGATCACAAGGACCGCGAAACTGGCGAAGAATCTGAAGATATTTCGCTTGATCAAGAACAAGAAGATTAGGAGGAAAGTCATGGATTTTAGACGTATACAGTACATACTCATTGTGACTTTCTTAATTTTAGATCTTTTCTTATTGAATATCTTTGTGGGAAAGAATTCCGTTTACTTTCTCAATGACTATAACCGGTCCACAGCCCCTAGCGTGCAGAAGGAAATGAATCTGGAAGAGCTAACAGAAACCTCGGTGTCAGATGAGACGGGGGAATTGCCTTTCGTTGCTGGTCAATTAGACTTAGAAGCCTGGCAGGAAGAGGCTGAGAAGTTAACGGACCAGGAAGTGACGGTGGACTCCAAGGGCCGGCTCTTTAGTAAATTAGACCGGCCTATTCCGGTCGCTAGTCTCCAAAAAGGAACGGCAGAAGATGCCTGGTCTGTCAGTGATTTTAAAGAAGTCAATGACTTTAAAGACAGCTCGCAGCTTTTAAATGGTAAGGATTACCAGTTCGCCTATTATAATCCCCGCAAGTCGACCATTACCTACTACCAAGAAGCCTATGACGGCCACGGTATTATTGATGGGACTGGGGACTTAATCTTCCACCTTAATGACAAGCAGGAAGTCGACGCCTATGAGCAGAGCTATGCTGGGGAGACCCAAGTCCAGGGCGAAGACCGCCCCTTAATTTCTGAGAAGCAAGCGATTGAGAACCTCTACCTCAATGATGAGATTCCCAATAAGGCAACGGTAGTTAAGGTTAAGATTGGCTACCGGACCAGCTTAGCCTTAGACCAGCTTCATATGTACAAACCCATTTGGACCATCTATATCAGACACAGTGATGATGAAATTGAAACAGAATATGTGGATGGTATCAATGGGACAATTATTCAACCGCAGACCACCAATACCGGGACCTAGGAAGGAGCAGCCATGATCAAAACTTATCTCAAAATAGGCTTTAGCATCTTAGTTTTATGGCTAGGGCTCTTCCTGGCTGGCCCCGTTCAAGCTAAGGAGCTGAAGATTACAGATTATCAAGTCGAACTGGCAACGGATGAACATGGCGTGATTAAACAAAATGAAGTAATCACTTATGATATCCAAGGTCAAGTGGACCAGCTCCGCCACCAAATTGCCCTAGGCGATGTGGGGGAAGTGGAGAGTTTGAAGATTGACATGCGGAGTGCCGATGCCAAGTCCGCCTTTCCCTTTGCCTTGAGCGATTCTCACGAAGTTGGCACCTTCTTTGCCCAACAGGATGATAGCATGCTCCAGGTCAATGTTTTCAACAAGATGAGCGACAGTCAGCAGATTGCTCGCTACCAGTCCACCATCAACCGAACTTGGACGAACTATGGCAACTATGCGATCTTGAGCTTACCCCTCCTATCAGCGCCTGGGACTGTGGACGAAGCCCGCATCCGCTTGAAATTTCCTAAGCCCGTCAAGGCCCAGGATGCTCAGATCTTAACGACTCCCCAGCAGAAGACCCACTGGCGCTGGGTCAATGACCAGGAGTTAGAGATCCAAGTCCGGGATAAGGGAGCAGGCGAAAGCATTCTTCTGGAAGCCTATATTCCTTCTCAAGTCTTGGCCAACAATCCGACAGTAGGCCCTGAAAGCAAGGGCCAGTCCATCGTTCAAGAGATGGACCAAGAAGCCGCGCAAAGAGCCAGCAAGCTCAGACGCCAATCGGCCTTTATTTGGGGTATGGCAGCTCTCTTGGCAATCCTCTTAATTATTCTAGCTTATTTCCTAGGCCGGGATAAGCACCGTTTAGCCCAAACAGCACCGGCCAGCCATTTAGCCTTAGACCAAGTCCATCCCTACCAAGTCTTGGCTTTGAACTCTAAAGCAAGGGCTAAGGAGCGCTTTTATGGCAGCCTCTTTAGCTTGTACCAGGATGGCTTGATAGATCTAGTGGCCCAAGCTCCAGCAGGCAAGAAAAAAGTGGACTTATTGGTCGTTCGCCAAGCTGATCAGGCCGCCAGGGGCCAGGACCAGGCCTTGTTGACTGCAGGGCAAAAGTTAGGAGAGGGGCAAAGCTTCTATGTTTCCGACTTATTAGCTGATAGGTCTCTTAAAGGCTCCTTAGCCAAAGCCCAGGCTAAAGCCTTTAAGAGGGTAAAAACCGAGTCTTTTCCCGTCTCTGGCCGCAATAAGTGGTACCGGCTCCTGCTTGTGGGCTATTTAATCTTAGCTATGGCAGCAACACTAGCTGCCCTGCTCTTGATGCTAGAGATGGATACCTCTTATGGGGCCCTCATCGTCTACGGCCTTTGTCTGCTTTTGGCCCTGGTTTTCTACCGACGCGCTTTGCCGATCTATACATCCCAGGCTCTCTTTAAACGGCGCGCCATCAAAAAATTAGTCCATTATTTGACCAAGAAGGAATGGACTGACCAAGAGATCAATCGATCCGAAAGAGAGCTAAGCCAGCTTTACTTGCTCTCTTGGTTTACAGGGACCAATGCTTTGTACTATAATAAACTAGTAGCTAGCGGACGTTTACCGCGCCAGCTTCAGAACTGGCCGGACGTCCTGTACGATAAAAAATTAAGTGATATGATTTGGAAATAAAAGCGAGAACCATTCAGGGGAGACCGAGTGGAGGAGGGCAGGACCATAAGCACTCCTTAAAACTGACGTCTGCCCTGACTTTTTTATAGGGCTTACTTAGTCATTATCACTGAGAAGGGATGTTATGATGAGTTCAGAAGATTTTTCAATGCGGATTTCGATGTTAGCCAGTGGCAGCTCCGGGAATGTGACCTATGTCCAGACTCCCCAGCGTGAAATTCTCGTTGATGCTGGTCTGAGCGGGAAGAAGATTGAACAATTAATGGCCAGTATCGGTCGGTCCATGCATAATATAGATGCGATCTTTGTGACCCATGAGCATAGTGACCATATCAAGGGCCTAGGGGTCTTAGCCCGCCGCTATAAGCTGGCAATCTATGCGAATGAAGAGACCTGGCTAGCCATTGGCGACAAGTGTGGGAAGATTCCTCTCGAGCAGCGCTTCGTGATGGAGCCAGGGGAGCTTTTAACTTTCGGAGATTTGGATGTGGCGAGCTTTGGGGTGAGTCATGATGCGGCCCAGGCCCAATTCTATGCCTTCCAGAAGGACAATAAGCAATTTGCGATGATGACTGACCTTGGCTATGTCAGCGACCGCCAACGCGGCTTCTTGCGGAATTGCGATGCTTATCTGATGGAGAGTAACCACGATACTGATATGTTGAGGATGGGACGCTATCCTTGGCATTTGAAACAGCGGATCTTAAGCGATAGTGGGCACTTGTCCAATGAAGCAGGAGCTGAAGCCTTGTCAGAAATGATTGGAGATAAGACCCAGCATGTTTACCTAGGCCATCTTTCCAAGGACAATAACTTACCCGAGCTGGCCATGCAGACAGTGACTTCTGTTCTAAGAGACCATGATTTGGGGGTCAATGACCAGTTTCACATCCACAATACCCATCCCGATGAGGCAAGCGACCTATTGACTTTATAAAATAGCCATAATAAATTTCACAAAGATTTCATAATTATCACCTAAAATAAAGCAAAAAATGAGAGTTAGGGGGGTAGCTAAATGCCTGAGGAAAATCAAAATAAATCATCACTCAAGAAAATATGGACACCAGCTATCGTGGGAGGCTTAATTGGCGCAAGCTTAGTCGGAGGTGTCGGCTATGCGAGTGGCGCTTTCAACCAAGTGACTTCACAGGACGAGGTAGAAGAGATTGTTCATAAGGAATTAGCCAAGAAAGATCAGGGACAAGCCAGTAAAGCAAGTGGGACCCAAGAAGAAGCGTCAGTCAATATAACGACCGATGTTTCCGCTATCGTCGACAAGGTCAAAGGTTCTGTTGTTTCTGTCGTTAACCTGGCAGACACTTCAAATAGTGAACTTTATGATCTTTTTGGTTTTAAGAATCCAGGTAGCCAATCCGCCCAAACCCCCGAAGAACAGTATACGACAGCCTCTGAGGGCTCAGGGGTCATCTATAAAGTGGAAGGCGATCGGGCTTATATCGTGACCAATAACCATGTCATCGATGGCCAGGATGCGATTGAAATTATTACCAGTGAAGGCGAGCAAGTTCCAGCTAAATTAGTCGGGGCCGATAAGTTTACCGACTTAGCTGTCTTGTCGATTCCAGCTGAATATGCGCATACAGTCGCACAATTTGGCGATTCACGCGCCTTATCGGTAGGGGAACCAGCCATTGCCATCGGTTCTCCACTCGGCTCAGATTTTGCTTCAACGGTGACTTACGGTATTATTTCAGGTCTTGACCGCCAGGTACCTGTGGACTTGGACCAAGATGGGAGTGCCGATTGGCAGGTCAATGCCATTCAGACGGATGCCGCCATCAATCCTGGGAACTCGGGTGGGGCCCTAGTTAATTCAGCTGGCCAACTTATCGGGATCAATTCCATGAAGATCTCTACTGCCAATGTTGAAGGCATGGGCTTCGCTATTCCAAGCCATGAAGTCCAAAAAATTATCGCCCAGTTAGAAGAAAACGGGAAAGTCATTCGCCCTAAATTTGGGGTACAAATGACCGACCTGCGTCGAATCCCGTTAGACCAACAAGAAAACTTGCTCAAGCTACCAAAAGAAGTTGAAAACGGTGTGGTGATTATGGATGTTATTTCCAACACACCAGCTTCCAAGGCAGGGCTCAAGCCTTATGATGTGATTACTAAATTCAATGGCGAAGCGGTTAATTCTACGGTCGAACTCCGTCAAAAACTTTACAGCACGGATCCAACCGCTACAGTAACTGTAGAAGTCTACCGCGAAGGCCGGCCAGTGGAAGTTAAAGTTCAACTCGAAGCCCAGTCCTCCAATGAAACACCAAGTTAATGATTAAGAGAGTGTGACAAAAGTCGATCAGGCCTGAACCACTGGAACGAACTAAGGGAAATCGTTGGTAAACGATTGGACATAGTTCGTGAAGTGGATGTCAGCCCTGACTTTTGGAACACGTTTTTGAAAAATGTTCGCTTTTTAAAAAGAGGCCGGAACTTTTGTCCCAGCCTCTTTTTTTCTGTCCTAAATTGGGGACTTGTGTATAAAGATGTGGGAAAGTTATACACAGACCTGTGTATAAACAGGTCAAAAACAGTGGAAAACCCTCCATTATGGGGATATACTTGTGAATTGTATTGTGTAGAAAAAATGAAAATATAACAGCTAAAGAGGCTAGGATGATTCAGAATGGGGAGAAATTAGGCTTTTGCCTTGTGGAATTGTTGATAAGCTTGTTGATAAGTTGGTCTGCTCCAAGGAACTGTTATAATAAAAACAAAAACACCTGCAGGAACTGCTTAAGCAGAGACTGCAGGTGTAGAGGATAGTCAAGAAAAGTTTTTAAAGCTTCTCTAAGTAGTCGATTTGTTCGAAGCGGTCGCGATTGACGACAGCGACGACTAAGTCATCGGGACCGAAGTGGTAATCAGGATCGAACTTGGTATTCAGGGTTTCTTTGACCTGTTTACGCAAACCGATGATATTGATATCATAGTGGCGGCGGAGGTCGAGCTCATCGACCGTATGTCCCAACCACTTTTGTGGGACTCGGAATTCAACAATGGCTGTTTCGCTGTCGAGCTTGACCATGTCTTCTAGGGAATTGCGGCTCAAGACATCGGCGATATGCTCGCCGGATTCAATCTCAGGAAGGACCACCCGGTTGACCTTCAGGGCATCGAGGACCTTAGCGGCGGATTGGTTTTTGGCCTTACAGATGATGGTTTCAATGCCGAGTTCACGGGCGTTGATCACACCGAGAACACAGGATTCTAAATCGCTCCCTGTGGCAATGACAATCACATCGCAATTGCCAAAGCCGCTTTCGCGCATAAAGTCTAAGTCGGTAAAGTCGCCAATTGAAGCGATGGCCAGGTCATTTTCCAGGGCATTAACAATTTTTTCATCTCGGTCACAGGCAATAATATCAATGCCATTGTGGGAGAGAGACTTGGCAAGGGCTGAGCCGAAAAGACCCAGGCCTAGGATGCCGACAACACGATTTTTTTTACTCATTCTATTCACCTATCCTATAATAATATTGGTTTTTGCGTACTGAATATCTATTTTCTGACGTTTGCGTCCTAGTAAGACTAAGAAGAGGGTCATCGGGCCAATTCGTCCGATATACATTAAGAGCATGAGGGTGCCCTGGCTGGCCATGGACAGACTGGGGGTCAGGTTACAGGAGACCCCGACTGTCGCTAGGGCCGAAATGGCTTCAAAAAGCAGGTGGAGATAGGGCACTTGGGGGTCAAAAGTTAAGAGTAAGGCGCTTCCTGTAAAGAGGAGGGCCGCATACATTAAGGCAATGGCAAAGGCCTTGCGCACAGTCGAATCTGGAATGGTATGGTGGTCGAAGCTAGCATACTTAGACTGGCGAATTTCTTTCAAAGCGAGCATGAGGGTTAAGGCGAAGGTAGTGACCTTCAAACCACCAGCTGTCCCGCCAGCACCACCCCCGATAAACATGGTCAGGACAAAGATAAGCAAGCTGACCGGATGGGTTTGGCTGTAGTCTACGCTAGCGAAGCCCGCCGTCCGCATGGTTACCGTTTGAAAGCAGGAAACTAAGAGCTTGTCCAAGGGATTTAAGGGGCCCAGGGTATTAGGATTGGACCACTCAACCAGAAGGAAGAGGAGGGTGCCAAGGACGATCAGGAGGACAGTCAGGCCCAGCACTAATTTCGTGTGGGGACGGAGGTGCTTGATGAAGTAGGAGAACTTAATGCGCTTCTTCTCATGGTAGAAGCGTCGGAACTGTTGGCTGATATCGAACCAGACGCTAAAGCCGATGCCACCTAGGATGATTAGA
This sequence comes from Aerococcus sanguinicola, assembly GCF_001543145.1. Classification (NCBI taxonomy): domain Bacteria; kingdom Bacillati; phylum Bacillota; class Bacilli; order Lactobacillales; family Aerococcaceae; genus Aerococcus; species Aerococcus sanguinicola. The sequence goes on from NZ_CP014160.1 coordinate 1,355,903, forward strand.
GCCATAATGGTCAGATTCAAGATGGGGGCGGTTTGATAGTCGAGCAGGCTGTTATTCCCCATCAGGTCGAAGCCAGCATTACAGAAGGCCGAAACAGCTGTGAAGAGACTGTGGAAGAGCCCCCTAGCTAGGCCAAAGCGGGGAACGAAGAAGGTCGTGAGCAAAAGAGCTCCGATGCCTTCGATGACGAGGCTGTACTTGAGAATCCGACTCAGGAAGGTGGAAAGATCATCCAGTTCCGAGTGGTTGAGGGCATCACCCGTCGCCATCTGGTTGCGGATGTCTAAGCGTTGGCCGAGGCGGTGGTAGACGATACTGATGAGGGTCATGAGCCCCAGTCCCCCTGTTTGAATGAGACCCATCATGACGATTTGTCCGAGTAGATTGTAGGAATCATGGATGGATTGGGTCCAGAGTCCCGTTACACAAACGGCTGAAACCGAAATAAAGAGGTTGTCCCAATAAGTCGCTTGGGAACTCGCTGTTTGGCAGATCGGCAGGCTCAACAAGACCGAACCAATAAGGATCACCACTAAGAAGCTCAAAGCAATTTTTTGCGAACTGCCGAGCTTATTTAAGAATTGAAGCATAAGATATGTTACTCCTTTTAAGCATTGAGAATAGCCAAAAGCTTGGCGGAAATGATATTATATTAGCGGCTTTAGACAGAAAAATAAAGTAAAGTTTAGCTAAAAGATAAAAATGACCTATTCACTGACTGATTTTGCATAGAATGGATGGATTAGCATGCAAGTAAAATTGATTGTTGTTGGTAAATTAAAGGAAAAATACCTCAAGCAGGGGATTGCGGAATATGCCAAACGTCTCCAAGCTTATTGTAAGTTCGAAGTGATCGAAGTTAAGGATGAAGCGACTCCGGAAGAAGGCTCGGAGGCAGAGCTCGACCTAGTCCGCGATAAGGAAGGAGAGCGCATCCTAGCTAAGATCAAAGCCGATGACTATGTGGTCCACCTGGCTCTCGACGGCGACTTATTGGATTCAGAAGGCTTGGCAAAGAAATTACAGAATGCCATGACCCATGGCAAGAGCAGCTTTGTCTATGTGATTGGAGGCTCAGTTGGGACTAGCCAAGCCGTCCGTCGTCGGGCCGATTTAAACCTCAGCTTCGGCCGTTTAACCCTCCCCCACCAACTCATGCGCTTGGTCTTGGTGGAACAAATTTACCGCAGCTTCCGCATCCAAAACCACCAGCCTTACCATAAATAAAGCTCATTACAAGAAAAGCTCGCCTCTCAAAAAGAGAAACGAGCTTTTAGTGTTTGATTAATTTTGTTGGTCAGCACTTGCTGGGGCTTCTTCCGAATTAGAGAAGAAGCTCTTAACAAAGGCAACAATCTGGTCCCAGATACTTTGAGCATCCTGGGCTAATTGTTCCTTATCCGCATTATCCCAAGCAGACTTGGCATTTTGGATAATTTGGTCCCCGTTCTTCAAGAGGTCCTGGCCAAATTGATTAATGGCATCCTTTTGTTCCTGGGTCAGTTCAATCTGGCTAAATTGTTGCATCAGGTTAATGATGGACTGCTTATTCTCTTCCGAAATGACCTCATTCAAATTATAGTTGTTGATAATGTTGTTGACGATCACTTGGATTTGTTGGCTGTCAATTTGGCCATTGTTTTCATCTTTAGCCTTTTGGATCTCGGTTTTGATTTCGGCAATGGCAGCATTCATAGCCTCGTCAGAGAAGCCTTCCTTGCCTTGGTTTTCTTCGTTGATCTTGGAAGTGGTGGTTAACTCATCTTGGGCGACGCTGACAGCTTGGTCGTTTAATTGGTAACCAGCGTCCTGGAAGGCCTTGTAAACACCAGCTAGGGCACCTGAACCATCAACGGGAACAGCAGAAGCGACCTTAATGTCCACATCAACGGCTCCGGCTGTTAGGGCCGCATTCTCATACTGGAGTGGAGTAATGGCCGTAATGGTTTTTGGGGTGACAATTTCGACGGTAACATCCCCATTGTTCTTGGCTGGAGTGATATAAGCCGAAGAGTAAACCTGGCGATAAGGGTAGTTGTCTTGTAGGAGACCGTTCAATTCATTAATATTCACTTGAATTTCTTTAGCCCCATCTTGGACACCCAGGGCCTGCTTAGTTTCTTGGTATTGGCTCTGGTTTAAGCTCTCTCCATAGGTAAACATGGGATTGATTTGGATCTTATCAGCAAGTACAGTGGGCACCAAGTTCAAGCTAAGCACAGCCAGGCTGGCGCCGAGGGCCACTTTCTTCAATAATGCTTTCATTTGTATAACCTACTTTCACAATTTTGACTACATTATAGCACGTTTAGCGGTGGGGGCTTTTAGCTTTTGCTTAAATTCTTCCTAAAAAAGTCTAAAGGCCTAAGTCCTTCATCTCTTCTGGACGGGCAATCTCATTAGGGTCAACGATTTGATAGCCTTGGTCCTTCAAACCCTGAATGATAGCAGGCAGGGCTTCAGCTGTCCATTGGGTATCGTGCATGAGGATATTAGCGCCCGGCTGTAAGAATTCTGATTCTAAGGTTTGCTTGGTGAGGGCCTCAGCGTCCTGGTAGTCGGCCACCCAGTCATAGCCAAAGGACCAGTTCATCGCTAGCATGCCGAATTCTTCCATAAGGCCGTCTAAAGCTGCGTTAGTGGATCCAAAAGGTGGACGGAAGAAGTAAACTTTGTCCCCGGTGACCCCTTCAACAGCCTCGTTGGTCGCTTGGATCTCTTCACGGGTCTGTTCTGCCGTCAGGTCGTTGAGGTTAGCATGGGTTTGGGTATGGTTACCGATCACATGGCCCTTGTCAGCAATCGCTTTAATTGCGTCCCGGCCTTCCTGATCTTCCAGGTACATGCCGTTAGCGAAGAAGAGACCTTTGACGCCGGCATCTTCCAAGTGCTTAGCAATGGTCGGTGCATTACTGGTCGGAAGGGGGCGGGGCACATCGTCAAAGGTCAAGAGGACGACATTAGGATTAGCATCACCGATCGGCCGCACGCTATAAGTGGCGGGGTCGATATAGTATTTAGGGGCTTGCCTTTCCGTTTGGGCCTCGTTCTTAGCATAGGGTTGGTCCGTTTCCGCTTCGCTTTCCTGCTTGCAGCCAAAGAGGCAGAGGGCTAGGAGAGCCAGCAGGGCCAAAAAGTTTCGTTTTTTCATAAATTTTCTCCTCCAGAGCATATTCCAACTTGATTCGAGTAAAAGCCGGATCAAAGTGTGGTAAAATGTAGGTATCCAATAAGAGATGGCCCAAATGACCATCCAAATTGTAAGTCTATCATACCATAAAGGAGGAAGTCTGCACATGGATCACAAGAAGCAATACCGTCTTCTTCGTTACATTGAAGACGATGCCCATATTTCTCATAAGGCACTCGCCAATGCGTTGGAAGAAGATGTGGAAACTGTATCAGCTACCATTGCGGAATTAGAAGAGTTAGGTATTATTTCTGGCTATAAGACCATGATTAACTGGGATGCCACAGAAAGTGACTATGTTTCAGCGATGATTGAAGTTTCGGTTAATTTACACAAGGGAGCCTCTTATGAAGAAGTGGCGGAAATGATGTACCGCTTCAAGGAAGTGGAAGCCCTCTACTTAACCAGCGGGGCCTACGATTATATGCTCTTAACCAAGCGGGCACCTATGCAACAAATTTCACGCTTTGTTAATAAGTTGGCCTCAATCGATGAGGTTTCCGGTACGGCGACCCATATCGTGATGAACCGCTACAAGGACCATGGCACCATCTTTGAGAGTAAGTTAAAAGATGGGGAACGGTTGGTGATCTCTCAATGACAAAAAGCCTCAACCAAACCGTCCTTGATATGGCACCTTCTGGTATTCGTCGCTTCTTCAATGTCGCGAATGAAGTGCTAGGGGTCATTTCACTAGGTGTTGGGGAGCCAGACTTCGATACGCCTTGGACGGTCCGCCAAGCGGCCATTAAGAGCCTGCGCCAAGGTCGGACCTTCTATACGGCTAATGCAGGTCTGATCGAACTGCGCAAAGAAATTGCCAAATACATTGACCGCCACTACGGCCTCCACTATGATCCAGAAGAGGAACAGATCGTCACGATTGGTGGGAGTGAAGCCATTGACTTGGCCTGCCGGGTTCTGATTAATCCAGGTGACGAGGTTATCGTCATGGATCCTAGCTATGTCTCCTATCTGCCTTCTGTCCAACTGGCTGGTGGGGTGCCTGTGCCTGTTCGCTTGAAGGCAGAGGACAAGTTCGTTATGCAAGCCGAGCAACTTGAAGCAGCCATTACGGATAAGACCAAGGCCATTATCTTAAACTATCCGAACAACCCAACTGGGGCGGTCTGCTTAAGAGAGGACATTGAAGCCCTGGCTCAAGTGATTAAGGATCACGATCTCTATTGCATTACTGATGAAATCTATTCTGAGATTTGGTATGCCGATGAGCCTTATACCTCGATCGCCTCGATTCCGGGTATGAAGGAGCGGACTGTTTATATCAATGGCTTTGCTAAGGCCTTCTCTATGACGGGTTGGCGCTTGGGCTATGTCTGCGCTCCTAAAGAAATCACGGAACAGATGCTCAAGGTCCACCAATACACCATCATGGCAGCACCAACCACTTCGCAATATGCGGGGATTACCGCTCTCAAGGAGTGCGATGATGAGGTTGCCGATATGCGGGATGATTACTTGGAACGGCGTAACTTCCTTATGAGTCGCTATCGTGAAATAGGCCTACCTTGCTTCGTACCAGAAGGGGCCTTCTACACCTTCCCAGACATTCGCGAATTCGGCATGACCAGTGAAGAATTTGCCCTAGAACTCTTGGATCGAGAGAAAGTCGCAGTGGTTCCTGGTTCTGCCTTCGGTGAATCAGGCGACGGCTTCTTACGGATTTCCTATGCTTATTCCATTAAAGAGCTCGAACGGGCGATGGATAAGATTGAAAACTTTGTTAAAGAATTGCGCGCTGAAAAAGCATAATACAACTAGTTTTTTACCACATTGTGCTGACGAGCATCCGTTTCGCTTTTGAATTTGATCGTTAAAGAGCCATGGCACCGGTTCGAGCCAAGGTCTCTCACCTAGCGAGCTTCAAAGGGCTAGTAACGGCTTACGCCGACTATCCCTAATTCACATCGCTTGCTGTTTCATGGCTAACGATCAAATTCAAAGCTCCACTCCTGCTCACAAGTAACTAGTATAAAAAGTGTTTACTAATTACTAGTCACCAACAAAAAAGCATAGAGCCAATAAAAATAATTACCATGCCAAGTGAGGCAAATCCATATCTAGTCGAGATCTGGAGCCTTGTCTTGGCATGTTTTTTTTTAGTTCAGAGGCAAGGGTTAAAGAAAAATTTTAGTTTTGATGGTATCTGAGTGTGAGCGCCTCGTGTCTTGCCCGGCCCGTGCTATAATAGAGCCAAGCTTTAAGGAGGTGTCTGAATGCGTTTAGTGGATTATATTGCGGCCTATAGTGACCAGACTTTCGATGACATGCCCCTCAATGAAGTTGATATTGCAGCTCTAACGGAATTGTCTAACTTAGAGATGGATGACTTGGTGCCAGCTGATCTGACGGGCGAAAGCTGGGTGACCCTAGCCCAGGTTCAAGTTTGGGTCGCTAAGACCTACCAGGCGAATGTGCGAGATATCTGGAGCTATATTAGTCAGGGGCGCCATGACGTCCTCGACGCCTTGGTGGAGACCGAACGCTTTCGCCAAGTCCGCCTCTATGGCTTTCGAAGTCTCTTAGACCAAGAAAAGGGCGTGCAGTTTGCGGCTCTAATGGTTGAGCTTCCGGGCTATAAGAAATTAGTCATCTTTCGTGGGACGGATAATCATATCGTCGGCTGGCAGGAGAATTTCATGCTGGCTTACCGCAAGACCATGCCCTCCCAAAAGGCAGCTGGCCGCTATTTGGCGGAAGTTCTGGACCAGGATGATCAAGATCAGGTCATCATCGCCGGACATTCCAAAGGTGGCAACCTAGCCTTGGCGGCGGCTATCCAACAATCAGCTACAGACCAGGAATTGATTGAAGGAATCTATGTCCTAGACTCGCCTGGTTTCTACGAGGAAACTTTTGAGCAAGTAGGCTTTAGACGGATTCAGTCTAAGGTCTATGAGTACCTGCCGGAAGATTCCTTGATTGGGATTATTCTCCACACAGCGACTGCACCAATGATTATTAAGAGTGGTGGAATCTCTCTCCTCCAACATTTTATCCAACTGTGGGAGATCGAAGGCAAACAGTTTAAACGGGTAGAATCGACCACTGTGACCAGTCAGCTGAGCCAAGAAACCCTTAATATTTGGATGAAATGGCACGGGCCAGAGGAAATTGAATTATTGCTGACGCTTTTATTCGATGCACTCTATAATACGGGGGTCCTCCGCCTCACCGATATTTCGGAACACTTCCGCACCTTTATCAACCGCCTCTATTCAGAGGCTCGAAAGTTAGAGCCCGAGGAACGCCGCTTTATGGTGAAGGCTATCAATGATTTGTTACTCATTTGGGAGGACCTCCACCAGGACCGGCTCTACCAAGTCCAAAGCCGCCACAAACCCCTGTCGCTTTCAGCTGAGGTCTACTTACGGCTCAACCGACTCAATAGGGACCAGTCTTTGGCTAGTGTTTTGATTGGCTGTGTTTTAATAATGATGGGCGTCTTTCTCTTTTTAGAACCGGATAAGGACCTGCATATCTTTGCTGTAGCCTTTCTCTTAGGAACGGCCCTATCAGGCATTTGGGACCTTCGCCATTTCTATCAGGCAGGCCGCAAGCACCTCCACTACGGCAACCTACTGACAGGCTGTTTTTCTATCTTGACCTGTATCTGGGGGATCTATGACTATAGCCAGGGCAGCCAGCAAATCTTTCCCTATGTCCTAGGGGGCTGGATGCTCGGGATGGGCTTGGTTCGTGCCTATCAATTCTTCCGCCTCCGCTACGAAGATTCGCCGGTTCCAATCTGGGGGAGCCTTTTATCTCTGGCGGGAATTCTTTTGGGCGTACTCCTCGTCGGCCACCCTGATTTTAGCCTTTATCTTCCTGACCTCCTCGCTTTGGCCTTTATCGTTCAGGGCATCCAGATGATTGTCAGCTACTTAATCTATCGTAAGGAGAGTGACCTCTACCGCTTCATTGACCAAGCCAAGCATGAGCATATGGATTGAGTCGACCTGGGATTCATGATAGCTTAGAGCTAAAATGATGGGAGGGCTTATGATGTGTACAGGGATTCAGATGACTTATGACCAAGGGGTGGTGGTCGGCCGGACTATGGATGTGGAAGGGCCAGTGCCTTGGAATATTATCTACCAGCCAGCTGACTATCCTGCCGCCGATGACCTCTACCAGGGAGGGACTTACTGTGGTCCTTACCGTCGTTTGGGGATTGGCTTTAGGGACTTGGACCCTCTCAAAGAAGGCGTCAATGACCAGGGGCTCATCGGTATCACCAATGAATTTGTCGGCCCCAAGGCGCGCTTCGCTAAAGCTCCCCAGCCGGGCAAGAAGAACCTGTCGAGCTATCACTTCTTGACTTATGCCCTGGCCAACTATGCCTCCCTTGCGGAAATCCTTGATGACCTGGATCAGCTCTGCCTAGCCAACCATGATCGTGAGGGACAGGCGGTCATCTGCCCCGACTTCCATTATATGTTCACAGATGCCAGCCAGGCTTGCCTGGTCCTAGAGCCTGACCGCGGCCGTTTAATTGCCACTCTCAATCCTTACGGGGTGATGACCAACTCACCCGATATTGATAAGCATTTTAAGTCCTTAGAAAAGACTCTAGCAGGGGATGACTTGCGAGCTTTCAATGCTGCCAAGGACCTACCAGGGGGCTATGATCCCAAGTCACGTTTTATTAAGGCCTATTATCTGAAGGCAATGACGCCTCCAATCCAGGAAGAGGGCCAGGCACAAGCAGCTGCCTTTGACGTCCTGTCTGCCTTTACCCTTCCCCGTGGTTTTATCCGACCGGGTGCTCGGAGCGAGGGAACCTTTACCCGCTATAGTTCTGTCTATGCCAGCCAGAGCCAGACCCTAACCGTTCGTTCCGGGACCAATCCCTTGCCTTACCAGCTGAGTCTCAAGGAGCTCGCCCAAGCAAGCGACCGCCGCGCCTTCTTCCTCCCCGACCACTTCCAGGCTTCTTCTTTAGAAATCTAGAAACTAAAAAAGCCAACTCCTATTTTACGGAGAGTTGGCTTTCGTTTTCTTCAAGCTGTTCAAGGGAAGGATCGGCCAGGCGGTTGAGTTCGTCTTGGAGGGCCTGGGCCATCAATTCCCGCTCCTTGCGAAATTTCATCCGACCAGTGAAGCGTAGGGGGCGGCCAATTTCAAATTCTTGTTTGTGCTTATTGGCGACTAGAGGGATGAATTGGATACGCTGACCATACTTTTTAAAGTAGAGCTGGTCGATGGTTAGGAAACCCTCATAGAGTTCCCCGATGCTTTGGTCGCTATTTTGATAGTCGATGTCGGGGAAGATCGCGATGGGCTGGCCAGCTTGGAGACTGGCCACGGATTCTCTGAAAGTCAGGCGGATCTTCTTACTTTGGCGGTAGACAGGGATGGACCGGGCGCTCTTGAGGAAGAAGACACTGATCCAGGCGGCTGGCCAGGCCACGCATTTGGCTAGGACTTGGGGCAGGCCAAAACGTTTGTAGAAGGTGTAGGAGCTGAAGTGCTTGTAACAGCTTTTGAATTGGGTCAGTTTGGCGAAGACCCAAGGCCGCATGAAAACGGGCGTCCAGATCATCAGACGCAAGGGGCCCTTGAGGTTCTCGTGGTGGGAAACGAAGATGGTCGGCTGATCAAGGTTCGGTAAATCTTCGCCATTAAACTGATACTTAGGCAGGAAGAGGCGGACGACACGCCTCAAAATGCGGAGGCTCCAACCAAAATGTGCTGCCATGAAATCAACTCCTTAACCTAGCTATTGGTCAACTACCAGGAAATCTGGCTATCTCTTAAATAATCGTTAAGACTATTCTATCATAAGCATAGCCTAGAACCACGTATAAGCCCTTATAAGCTGGCGAAAAATCTTGCACCCAGGCTTTTAATATGCTTAACTGGAAGAAAATATGGGTTATTTATTTCAAAATTTTGCTGAGCATACGTTTCGCTTTTTGAATTTGATTCTTAAAGAGCCATGGCACCGGCTCGAGCCAAGGTCTCTCGCCTAGCGAGCTTCAAAGGGCTAGTAAGGCTAAAGCCAACTATCCCTAATTCACATCGCTTGCTTAATCATGGCTAAGAATCAACTTCAAAGCTCCACTCCTGCTCAAGTATACTGATTTTTATAATAAGCCATCCAATTATTTATAAAAAATAAACTATAAATTTAAAATCGCAAAGAAGGTGGTTGTTGATGACTAAGAAAAATTATCCGACTGAACAACTGGAAGTGGAAGTCAAAGCCCTTGATGACAAGGGAATGGGGCTGGCGACTTATCGCTTTCCCGATACAGACCAGGGTAAGGGACGGAAGTTGAAGCTCCGCATCCCTAAGGCCTTACCTGGGGACCGGCTCTTGATTACAGTTCCCAATGCTCGGGGACGGCGCCGGGCTTGCTTAACTTATGACCGGATCCTGGAAGCTGCGCCGAGCCGGATCGGCGGCTATGAACTCGACCAGGCCCAAGTGGGTGGAGCACCGCTCGAATTTATGGCCTATGAGGACCAACTAGCCTTTAAGCAGGCCATGGCCCAGACCTATCTAGCGGACCAAGGCTTTGACCCAGACCTCGTGGGGGAAGTCTGGGGGATGGAGGATCCCTACCATTACCGCAATAAGATTGAACTCAGCTTCTCCAAGGAGGGGGCTTTGGGCTTCTTTGCCCAGGGCGACCAGTATCAGATTGTGGACTGGCAGGACAACCTCCTAGCTCCTGAGATCTTCATGAAGCTTAAAGAAGAAATCCAAGCCTGGCAAGAGCACTGGGGTCTGGCTGGCTATGATAAGAAAACCAAGCAAGGCCTCCTGCGTCAATTGCTCCTCCGTCAAGGCCAGAAGACTGGGGAAGTGATGCTGGCCTTATTCGCCAAGGAAGACAGCAGCCAGTTCCCCGAAGCCGTTGCGGACCTAATCTGGCGGATGGGCGCCTATACCGAGGTGAAGAGCTTGATGTGGATTAAGAACACGGAGATTGCTGATAAGATGGGTGCGGACCAAGTAACCGTCTTAGCGGGCCGTGACTATATCCGCGATGAACTGGCTGGCTTCCACTACCGCCTCTACTTCGATACCTTCTTCCAGCCTAACCCTAGCCAGGCCCAGCGAATGATTGACCTCGTCCTGGACTGGGCGGACCTGACTGACCAGAGCCTGGTCATCGACCTCTTCTGTGGGGTCGGCACCTTCAGCCTGCCCCTAGCCCAGCAGGCCAAGGCCCTTGCTGGGATCGAAATCGTCGACCAGTCCATTGAATCCGCCAAGCGTAACGCCCGGGAGAACGGGCTCGACAATACTCACTTTATGGCCCGTGATGCCCGACGCGGCTTGACTGAGATTGAAGACGACTGGGGTCAAGCAGACCTCTTGCTCCTCGATCCACCCCGCAATGGAGCAGGGGGCAAGGTCATGCGCCGGATCGGACGCTTGGGCACCAATAAGATCATCTATGTCTCCTGCAATCCCAAGACCCTGGCCACTGACATGGCTTGGCTCAGAGACTACGGCTACCAGCTCAGCAAAATCCAACTCGTCGATCAGTTTCCCCATACCCAGCATGTGGAGGCCGTGGCTTTGTTGGAGAAAGAAAGGCTATAAATAAGATAACAGCGAGTTCCCCTGGAGTTGCGGCTTCTAGGGGAGCTCGCTTTTTGGTTATTAGAGGAGAAATGAGCTGGACTCTGCTAGAATGAGGGTAGGCGTATTGGGAAACTGGTCGACGATTTTGGGAAGAATGTACAAACTAGGTTTCAATAAATTTCCACTTTTTTCGTAAGTTGAAAGTGATAATTAACCTAGATTTAAAGCAGGGGAGTAATGACTATGAGAAAAAAGAAGATTGCAATTGTGTCTAATCTTTTATTGCTTATATGGTTTTCACTGGATATGTTTGGGGTGAAAGTCGGTGATAAGTATTTAGTTGAGGGAGCTTTGAAGGAAGATGGCATGTTTATGCTCATTTCTATCATTGTATTCTTTGTATTTTTGTTTACTGATAAGATAGGTAAATATATTCAATTAGGTTGGTTAGCTGGCTGGTTTATATTACAATTCCTTGCCCACGAATGGTATACGATTTTCGGAAAAGGCTTGATGGGTAGTGTTGAAGGTAAAATTGCTTATTTTGAAGATTGTATCCAACTCATAAGCATACCGGGAAGATATGTACCTGACTTATGGCACATTGTTCTGCATGTTTTAATTATTATCGCATTCATCGCTACACTCAGAGTGCCTAATGAAAACGAAAAAATCAATTTGCGAAGGTCATCAGAAAACGAAAAAAGATAGTTTTGCCAATTTAATGGCTAGCGATGATGAGAGGAGCTCCTGAGATGTTTTTTTCTATTAGAGAGGGAAGCAGCATGGTAAAGCTGTAACTATAAAAATATAACAATAAAGTATCATATTCCCTTTACCTTCCAGCTGTTATACAATGGATTTATCCACCTCATCGCTGCAGAGAATTGTGTGGTAAATCTTAAATTGAAAAAGGACTGATGGCATGTTTATTGTTCGAGCATTGATCGAAGGCTTTCTAGTCGCTGTGATTTTTATTGCCTTACTAGGGATCTTGGCTGGGATCGTTTATAAGAAGCTGAAGGCTAAGTCTCCGACTAAAGAAGTGATGACCAAGGAAGTTAGACAAGTGGTAATTGATACACATGATTTGAAAGAAGACCAAGCAAGCTCCCTGATATCCGGGGACGCAGGCGACTTATATTATACTTTCCTAGCTAAATTAGAAGACTTAGTGGATGATCCACAGATCGAGCGGGTATACCTAGACGTTGATCAGATGGATTTAACTTTAGCTCAAATTGAAGAGCTTCTTCCTCTGTTCGAAAAGATGGCGAAGCATAAGGAAGTCATTGCTTATGGCACAGATTTCAACCAACAGAATTATCGTATGGCCTTACTAGCATCCAAGATTTATATGCTAGATACCAATAATGCTAGCTTATGCTTGCGAGGTTATGCTTATTACGATCTCTACCTCAAAGATTTCTTGGCTAAGTTTGGTGTGAAGATGCATGTCTTATCAATTGGAGACTATAAGGTAGCAGGTGAAGCTTACCACCATAATCAGATGAGCCCTGCTAGGCGAGAATCCCTGCAAGTAATGGGGGATGAGGCCTTGGCGTATTTCACCAATTTAGTGAAGCAAAAGCGTGGAGTAGATATTGAGGGGGCAGTCCTGTCAGGAGAACTTGTTTTAGCTGATCGCCAGCAAGCCTTAGACTTAGGCTTGATTGATGGCTGCTTAGGCTATAAGGAATTAGCTATTCATGACTTAGAGCGCACGGTTTCCTTTGATACTTATAAGTGTTTATCGGATAAGGGAGATTCATTTGGCCTAAAGTCGATGAAAAATCCTTTTAGTCGATCAAGCGACCAAGATGAGATCGCACTGGTCTGTCTTTCAGGGACGATTCAATCCAAACCTGGCCAAAAAACGCATATTTCTTATGAGAATGTCAAGAATAAGGTCGAACAGCTCAAGCAGATGGACCATGTGCGTGGTCTAGTTATTCGAATTGATAGCCCGGGTGGGGAAGCCTTTGAAGCAGAGAAGATCTATCAACTATTCAAGCATTTAGACTTACCGATCTATATTTCGATGGGAGATTATTGTGCCAGTGGAGGCTATTATATTGCCTGTGCAGGGGACCGGCTATTCGCTAATCGAAACAGCTTAACGGGATCGATTGGAGTGGTTGCCATGGTTCCAGAATTTACTGGTGCTGTGGAGAAGCTAGATCTCCATCTAGAGAGCGTCAGCAAGGGAGAAGCCACAGATTTCTTGAACCCATTCGAGCCCCTGTCTGATGAATCGAAGGACCGTCTCACCCGTAATATGGAGGCCGTCTACGCTGAGTTTAAGGATCGGGTATCGCTCGCGAGAAAGATAGCGGAAGACGACTTAGAGCCCTTAGCTGGTGGCCGGGTTTATCTGGGGCAAGCTGCCCTCCAAAAAGGTCTAGTCGATAATATCGGGTCTCTGAATGATTGCGTGGAAGCTTTAGCTGATCATCTAGAACTTGAAGATCCAGCCCTTGTCTATATCCAAGAGAAAGTCGATAGCCGTGACTTGCTCAAACAAGTAGGCGGGCCTCTGACTTTAAACACAGTAGAAGACCTCTTGAAGGGACACTTGCTTGAAAAGAATCCCCTTCAGTTCTATGAGGCGGTTCGTCGGAGAATTTAGCAGAGATTGAAAATAGCTAAAACTTTGAACTGTTCTTGTTAAGCTGATAGTTAAATAAATCTTTTACCATGTGTGATTTTGTCATGCATGGTTTTTATTTGGACTTCCAAGGAGCATTTCCTCACAATCTTTCAAGGGATTAAGGATGATTTTTTTGAATTCTGATATTTTCCTGAATATTTCTTTCTATAATCTAATTGTTCTCAAGTTCAAATATTTGAAATCTAAAGAGAATAAAGCATAAGACGAGGTGAATTAGATGCATACTATAGAAATTAGACAAGTGACAAAGACCATTCATAAAACAGCAATTCTTGAAAATATTAGTTTTACAGCTGAAGAAGGTAAAATTACTGCCTTTTTAGGTCCAAATGGCGCCGGTAAGAGCTCAACCTTACGTATTTTGCTAGGATTAGACCAAGCTGATTCAGGAACAGCTCTGATTGGCGGAAAAAGATATAAGAATATACTTTATCCACTTTTAACAGTAGGTGCTTCATTTGATGGTGTAGGCGCTCCCGATAGTAGGACTGTGACTCAACACCTCAAAATTGCTGCAGCTAGCAATGGAATACCTTTTTCTCGCATTGATGAGGTTTTGTCATTGACAGATATTACTGCAAAAGCAAATGCTAAAATTGCTAGTCTATCCTTAGGAGAAGGGCAGCGCTTAGGCATTGCAACAGCTTTGTTAGGGGACCCACAGTACTTAATTCTTGATGAACCTACTAACGGACTTGATCCGAGTGGTATTCGTTGGTTTAGAGAATTTATTCGACAACAGGCGAATAGAGGAAGAACGGTCCTCTTATCTTCTCATATATTATCTGAAGTTGAAGCGGTTACTGATTATGTTGTATTCATTAATAAGGGGCATGTTATAGCTAAGAGCTCTTTACCACTAATTATGAAAGATTGTAGTAGTTTAGAAGATGTCTTCTTCAATCTGATCGGAGACAATCATGAAAAATAGATCATTAATTAACGCAATTCAAGCAGAATTTCTGAAAATTATTTACAGTAAAAGTACTCAGCTAGCGTTAATCACTACGTGTGTATTTCAGCCACTCTTAGCCTATTTTAGCTCTAGACAAATATTGACTGTTGGCCTTGATGGAACACCTGATAGTAATCCAGAATTACTTGAAGCGATTCCACCGATTGAATACATGGGTTTTGATGCTGTTTTATTAGGAATATTAGCTATGATTATCCTAGCAAGTGTTCTAGGCAGTCTAGAATACAAGAATAATAGCCTTCGCACCAGTCTGCTATTGTACCCTAATAAGATTACATTTTTTCATATAAAAATATTAACTCACCTTTGTTTCTTTTTATTAATCTCAACGCTTTCAATCTACCTATCCATTGCAGCGAGTCAGCTTGCTCTAGGCTCTAGTGGACTTAATCCCATCTTTCTTAATGAACGAACTTGGCAATTGATTATGTTTGCTGTGATTTCATGGACTTTGCTAGCTGAATTGTCATATATCCTTGCTTTCTATGCTAAATCAGCCATACCTGTATTACTATTTTTAATCCCCCAGCTCTATAATTTAGGAAGTTTTCTAGCTGAACGATTCTTAATCGCTAGATTGCTCCCCGTTAGCTTAGCGACGAATCTCATTGCTAGCTCTCCGATTCAGCTAGCCCATACCCCAGTAATTACTGTTTTTTTCCTAACTTGTTGGGTATTGGTTATGGGATTACTAACTTATCATCAGTTCGTTAACTCAGATCTTAAGGAGATGAAATAAATGTTGAATAGTTTGCGAAGCGAATATTTGAAATTCTTCTATAATCCTTGGTTAAGTGGCACAGCCGTGACAACTATCTTACTAGTTCCAATGATGATCCTTTACTTGCACGAGAGTCCTAAAATTGTTAACGAGTCCTACGTGTGGGAGCAGTTAGCTGAGAGTTTCTATTTAGGACAAGCAGGCATTATAGTGATAAGTATTTTATATATTGGCCAGGAATATTTAAATGCTAGTCTGAGAAACTCCCTACTGGCAGTACCAAGGAGAATGAATATTCTATATAGTAAAGTTTTTGTTCTATTGTCAATTACATTTGGAATTTGGTTAATGACTGTAGCCCTGTCATTGCTTCTCGTTAGAATATATTACCAACAAGCGTTATCAAGTTCCTTATTGTCTCTCGTATGTTGCAGTGGTTTGCTCTTAGTTAGCCTTATTTTTATCTGCATTAGTTTAGTCATTATATCTAGGTCAATGTTGGTATCAACAGCTCTGCTGCTTTCTCTTTTACTAGGCTTGGGTCAGATTCTACTACAATTTAGCCCTTTCGTTAGTTATTGTCCTCTTATTGCTACTCTAAATTTATTCTTTGCCCAAGAAAATCCCTTATTTCTTCCTGTTTTTGAAGGGGTTATCGTTCAGTTTCTATGGTCTATTTTATTAATAAACGTCGCTGGTTGGATATTTTGTAATCGATCTGTTCAATAAAATACATACTAGCTAGAGAACTTTTGTGATATCATTTTACTATGAAAAATATAAAAAAATATAAAATCCTAGTTGTCGATGATGATGACCGTATTTTACGACTTATCAAAAATACTCTTGAACGTTCGGGGTATAAGGTCGTTACGAAAGCAGACCTTAAGGATATTGAGCTTTCATCTTTTATCGGATATGACCTGATCTTACTTGATATTATGATGCCAATTAACGGTCTTGAAATCTGTCGACGTATTCGAAAACAGATTAAGGTACCAATTATATTTGTTACAGCTAAGCAATTAGATAGCGATTTGCTTGCTGGCATTAATGCTGGAGCAGATGATTATATAAAAAAACCTTTTAGCATTAAAGAATTAGAGGCTCGTGTGCAAATGCACCTTCGACGCGAAGAACGAAGCCAATTTCATCAAATTCAACATGGGGATTTACTTCTTGATATTGACCAACAAGTCCTCTTTGTCAAAAATCAACCATTATCATTGACGAAACGTGAATTTACCTTGGTACACATACTTGCCAGCCAACCCAGAAAAATATTCACTGTTGAAGAGCTATTCGAGAGGCTCTATCCTGCTGAATCTGATACACAGTTTCGGTCAATTGCGGAATATATTTATCAAATTCGAAGTAAATTGAAGGTATATTCAATCAATCCCATTAGGACACAGTGGGGGGGGAGGCTATCAATGGAACGAAAACTCAACTTCCAAGGACATATAGAAAAAACAGTTTGGAGAATTATCTGGCAGTTTGGACTTTCTATTATCCTAGCTTATCTAGTTCCTCTAGTTTTTTTGAGTATAGAAATTCATAGCAATAGCTATTCTTTCAACCGAGAAGTATTGAATATTTTCTTCAATGTTTTTTCATGGATGTATGCTTGTACTATGCTTGTTATAATCATTTCGATTAACCTTACTAAACTATTAAAAATAGTCAAACAAGATATGGATATTGTCTATCATCAAAGTTTATGGTTAAATCATAACCCTCGTTCCTGGGATATTCAGATTGCTGAATTCAGCCAAACAAATCGACATATTGAAGCGATGCAAGAAAGAATTGAGCGTATGGTTCAAGCGGAAAAGAAACAAAAAAAGGATGTTCTATTTAAAGTTTCCGCAATGGCTCACGATCTTAAAACCCCGCTAACAGTGATTCAGGGTAATGCAGAATTGCTGCAGTTTAGCATACAATCAAATCAAAACTATCAATGCCTTAAAGATATCGAAAAAGCCAGCCAACAATTAGATGATTATTTCAATCAATTAATTAGCTATGCTAAAATGTCTTATACAAAGCCTATTTACTTTTCTGACTATTCAGTCGAAAATTTGGCTAAAGTTATAAAAGATGAATGTGCCTATCTTATAGGAAAGACAATTACTTATCATCTTTCAGAAGACTTGAAGGAAGGGTATACAGTTCATGTTGATATGGATTTAATTATTCGTTCGGTGGATAATATTATTAACAATGCAATAAGTTATGGGTCCAAGCCTAACCAAGAAATTAGATTGTACATTGTTGCAGATGCTAGACACTTACGAATTATAATATGGAATCGCGGTGCCGGCTTTTCAGAAGAAGTTTTAGAAAATTTTGGTAGTTTATTTTATAAAGCGGATAGCTCAAGATCTCATAAAAACCAGCATTTTGGAATTGGTCTCGCTTTCGTTAAACAAGTAATGGTACTGCACGCTGGTTATATCCAGCTCCAGAATATCAATCAGGGGGCTCGGGTTGAACTAGCTATACCTGTTTATGAAAAAGGATAGTGTTTATCAAACGCTAAGAATAGATTGTTGCTTTCCATGGCACTTGCTTTATCATAGATTTAGCAGAATCCTAGGAGGTTTAAAATGTCCAAGCAAGTCCAAGCCTGTCAAAAACTTTGGGCGCAAAATAAATATTTGGTACTGAGTAAGTCGCAGAAGCTCTACTTAGAAATTCGGGAGTATTTGAAAACAGAGGAGCCAGAATTAGATGTGGTAGAAGCCTATATCGATCAAGCCAAGGCCATGCCCGAAGACCGCGGCCAGGTTGTCAATGCCTACCAGCATGTCTGGGGCTACTTTAAAAAATTAGCGACCGACCGAGAAAAAGCTGATTTTATGGCCCTCCTGTCGGCATACCGGGAGGGCGAGGCTAATAAAGACAACTTGGCTCAGGCCGTAAGAGATTTATTGGTTCTTTATCCCAATGCTTATTTGGAGCAGTCTACTTTGTTATATGAAGTGTAGAGATGGATATTTAAATAGTTATTAGCTGATAGAAGCTCCTGAGAAGGGGCTTTTTTCTTTACTGAACTATAGGAATGAGCTTATAAGTGATTAATCGTTCTTTTAGAAAAATAAATCAAAGCAATGAAATAAAGTTCATATTATAATTTAATATTTTTTGTAAAGTGAACTATAATTCATTTATGAAACTTTAATGGGAGAGCACAATGGCTAAAGATAATAAAGAAAAGTTAATTAAAGCGACTGATCACTTGCTTAGAGATAGAAGTATTAGCTCGATTACGACTAAGGAGATTACAAAGGAGGCTGGAGTGTCTGTTGGTGTTTTTTACAACTATTTCACTAGCAAAGAAGATGTCTTTACCGAATTGATCAAGAGCTTCTTCAATTATTCACTAGCAGAAATGGAAAAACTTAAGGCAGAAATTACTGGTAACAATCTCCGGTCGGAATTAAAATTTAAAGAATTTTTGGTCAAGGGGATGGATAAGAACTGGGAAAACCGGTTCTTAAATAGTGATATCCTGATGCTGTCACGAAAGGACCAGGCCTTTAAAGAGCTGATGGTGGATTTTAATGAACAGATGGTTGCTATCATTGTTGCTATTTTAACCATTATTCAAGATGGCGGTCAGGATAAAGATCAAGTCACCAAAGCCAAATTAATCATGAACTTGATTCAAAACTCTTACCCTGTCTTTTCTAGTTTTGAAGATGACCAAGAACAAGAAGCTTATATGGAGAAAGTTGTCAAAATAATTTTTGATCTGAGCTTTAATGAATAGAGGACGAGACTATGGAGAATATTTTAACCGTCAAAGACCTATCGAAAACCTATAAAAATGGACGGAAAGCCTTAGATCGCCTGAATTTTCAGGTGGAAAAGGGTGAAATCCTGGGATTCTTAGGCCCCAATGGTGCTGGGAAAAGTACCACCATTAATATTTTATCTACGCTTTTAAAGGCGGATGAAGGCAAGCTGACCTACTTTGGTGATGAAGGACTGTCCTTGAAGAGAATCAAACAAAGCCTCGGTATTGTACCGCAAGAACTCGCTATTTATGAAGAAATTTCGGCCTACCAGAATGTTAAATTCTTTGCCTCCCTCTATGGCGTCAAGAAAGCTGAAATGAAGGACAAGGTTGACAATGCGCTTAGAAAGGTGGGACTAGAAGAGCGAAAACATGATAAAGCTGCCACTTTTTCAGGTGGGATGAAGCGGCGCTTAAACATCGCCTGTGCCATAGCCCATGATCCCCAATTAATTATTTTTGATGAGCCCACGGTGGGAATTGACCCTCAATCTCGAAACCACATCCTCGACTCCATCAAGTCTTTGCGAGCTGAAGGGGCCACGATTATCTACACTACCCATTACATGGAGGAAGTCCAGCAAATTTGTGACCGAGTTATCATCATGGACGGGGGAGTGGTTTTGTTAAATGATCGCTTGGATAATATTTTGGATGATTACAGTGATGCCAGCTATCAAATTAGCCTCAACCAGCCCATGTCCAAAGATTTATTGGACAAGATCCGTCAGCTCCCTCATGTGTTGACGGCTGATCAAGACAGCGATTTGCATTTGAATCTCACTATGAAGAAAACAGGCACTTCCCTAAATGCAGTCTTGTCGCTTTTGTTGCAATCTCATATTGCTATTAGTGGTATCCAAACCAAGAAGAAGAACCTAGAAGATGTCTTCTTAAGCTTAACTGGGAAGAGATTAAGAGACTAAGGGGGATGCTTATGTTAACCATCATGAAACAAGATCTGGTGAATCTCTTTAAAAATAAACCGATTATGACCTATCTTTTACTCTATCCGCTGCTCTTAATTAGAGTGACAGGCTTTGTTTTTTCTCCGCTTTTTAGTGATGATTTACTTACGGCCTATGACTATTATGGCGTCACCATGATGATCTATTTATCCATGGCCACGGTGATTATCTTGCCCGAGCTCTTGTTTGGTCACCAGGTCAAGTATGCCAATTATCGGATTGTCTATTCGCCCATAGCCAGGTATAAGGTTTACCTTTCTAAATTAATCGTGGCTATTGCAGTCTCCTATGTCATCCTCGCCAGCTATATCTTGATTTTTAATACGAGCGGATGGGTTAACTATGGGGGACGGCATGTGTTTGATATCTTATTACTTGATTTAAGTTTGGTGACTTTCTCAGTCACCTATGGGGGAGCCTTTTGCCTCTTACTAAAAAGTGAAGATCTAGCCACAAAAATTCTAAACTTAGTGATTAACCTTTTTGCGATGCTGTCGGGGTTATTCTTTCCCATGTCTATCTTTGGCAAGCGGATTAGTCAAATAGCCAATCTGTCACCGATCGGACAGGTGATGGAGAGCTTTTTTGAAATCATTTATGATAACAATAATCATTCTCTTTCAACGACCATGATGATCTTATTATTAGCGTCACTAATTTTTTTATTCATTATTCATTTAAAGTATCACCCTGAAGATTTTGGAGAGTAAAAATGAAATTTATTATTCTAAATAATAATTTAAAGCGACTATTTCAAGTTCAATCTTATCTCTGGTTGTCAATTTTGATTGTTTTTGTAACGGTTGCCGCTAGTGCCTTTGTCATTACTATGGATCTTCCTAAGCCTATAATAGGAGTCGATTCAAGTGCCAGTGACTTGTTAGCCTTGGATAATGATGCTTTAACTGTTGAAGCACTGTCAGGAGACAAGCAGGACTTTACTCCGTTAATCACTGGTCAATATGACGCCTACATCAGTAAGGGTGAAGGTAAATACCATGTGACCACGGTAAGAAATTCAGCTTTAGGGGGAGGCTTAAGTCAATGGCTCAATGAGGGGAAAATTCCCAGTCAACCGGCATCAAGCGAGGATCATTTCAAAGTGCTGCTCAGTGTTTTAGCCATGACTTCGATGATCCTCTCCTTAATCCTCTATCGTTTTTATTTTGATGACCGACAAGGGATTGTTAAGCGGATTTATTCTAGTGGGCTTTCGACTTTTTCTTATCTTTCCCAGCAAGTACTTTTCACTTTCTTACTTTTATTTATTATTAATGCTTTAGCTTGCGCTACCTTATTGCCTATGTTTGACCTGGCTCTATCTGGACACCTTTTCTTATACCTATTCTTAATCGAATTATTTGCGGCCAATTTTGGTATGTTCTTATCAACCCTAACCAAGAAAAACCAAGGGGCACTCCTAGTCGGTACTATGCTATCTGTTTTGACCATGCTTCTTTCGGGGGCTTTGTTACCTGTAAAAGGAGACACTCTACAAGAGCTTATCCAGCCATTTTTCCCGCAATACTATATCTCAAAATTCGGAGATGATTTGGACGGGCAATCGCTGGCATTAGGTCAATCGTTAGGGCCTATTCTAATATATATTTTAGCCTTTTTCTTGCTAGGATACCTCATTCAAAAGCGAAGAATTGAAGATTGATGGCGTCAAGAACTAATCAGGAAATGAGTGATGCCACAGCTCGTAAGCTATTAAGAGCTGTGGTTGATAAAGAAGTTCTTTGTTGGCACGGAAATTCAAAGCGAGATCCAGACAATATTACACTTTAATAAATGAATAAAAATATTGAAGAGTAGTTCGGAGTAGTTCGGAGCGACTTACAGTAAATTTCAACACTTTCAGCTAATTAGAGTACTTTTTATAGGTTTAGAGTAAGTTGAAAGGGTTCAGAGTAGCATGACTTTATTGAGAGTAGTTTCTTAGTAATAACTCTACTATGTAGCGTTTTTTATCATTTTCTTCCCCATCTATTCACCCATAATTAGGGTGTTATGTATTTCAATGCAAAAGATAATAGCGGTTTTCTGACAAGTTTTAATTGTTTAAGAATTCCGCTTTTTTGTTTTTTTATAAATCGAGAGATTATCTGATAGAATGGGAGTGAAAGAATAAAATGATATGGAAGGATGGCTATCATTTAAGGAGGAGATGAACGATGAATTCACTACTTCTAGTTGAAGATGACCCCGTGATTGGCCAAGAGATTGTCGACTTTTTGACCAAGCATGGCTTTGATGTAGAGCTGGCGAAAAATTTTGCTGAAGGGCAAGCGGCGTCGAACCAAGCTTATGATCTGGCTATTCTGGATTTAAATTTGCCGGATGGGAATGGTTTTGATCTTTTGGCACTCTTTTTAGAGAATCATATCAAAGTGATCATTACTACTGTGGTGGCTGATGTGGATTTTATTGCGGAAGCTCTCGATGCGGGAGCGTCGGACTATCTCACCAAACCCTTTAACCTGAATATCCTGCGGGCTCGGATTGCGGCTTGCTTGAGAGACTTTGGGCCTATGGAAGTGGACAGCGATCTAGTCCTTAAAGAAGACCAGGGAATAATTTGTTACCAGGGGCAGGTGGTTGCTTTGACGGCTTTGGAATATCGTCTTTTGGCCCACTTTATCAGACACCGGGGCCAGCTTCTGACTCGGGACCAATTGCTGGATCGCTTCTGGGATGCTCGGCAGGCCTATGTGAATGACAATACTCTGACCGCCACGATTAAGCGGATCCGCGACAAGACCTCCAAGGATCTGATTGAAACCGTCCGCGGTATCGGCTACCGGTTGAAGCTATGATTTATATATTGTGGCTTCTAAGCATACTTGGTGTATTTTGCTGGTTGAAGTTCCGCCAGCGCCGGCGGATTCAAGAGCTGACAGATCTGATTGACCAACTCTACCAGAAAGATTATCAGATTCCCATGAAGCAGGATGATTTCTCCCAGTTGGAAGACCAGATCTATAAGTTATTTATTGAGCTCGTTGAAGAAAAGGAAAAGGTTCAGCAACTTTCCCAAGATCAGAGTCAGAATATCGAAGACATTGCCCACCAGATTAAGACGCCGATTACGGGCATGCTCTTTGCCTTGGAAAATGATAAGACGGATCCGGCGACTCTCTCCCAGCAATTAAACCGGCTCAACGACTTGTCCAATGCGCTCTTGAAGTTGGCCAGTCTGGATAATAATCTTGAGAGTTTCAAATTGTCGCCAGTTCACTTGAGGGAAGTGGTAGACTATGCTCTGGATATCTTAAGTGACGAGATTGAGGACCATGGAATTGTCGTTGATATTAATATAGGGGAGGCGGTTATGCTCGGGCACTTTAACTGGTTGAGCGAGGCTGTCATTAATATCCTAAAGAATGCCATTAACCAGGAAGGCACACGTCGAATCTGGCTAAGGGCTCGGGAGAACCCCATTTATTTGGAATTGTCTATCCAAGATGATGGGGGAGGAATTGCTGAAGGCAAGCAAAAGAAGATTTTCCAGCGTTTCTATAAAGATCCTGATTCTAAGGGCTTTGGGATTGGCCTCGCTATGGCCAAGCGCATTGTTGAAAAACACCAGGGGCAAATTAGCTGCCGAAATACCGACCAAGGGGCAGAATTTATCCTGCAATTTTATAAGTGAGAGGGAAGATGTTATAAAAATCGATTAGACATAAATCGGCTAAAGTCGTTCTTATTCTTATTTGCTCCAATCATCCAAGCCTAAGCGCCAAGTCTCACGCCCTTAGTCGGGTTCAGTCTGGCAGCTTTCGTGTCACTTCACAAGTCTCCGCCGCAGTCTTGCAGACTGCTTTGGCGACTTGCTCCAGTGAACGAAAGCTAACCGCCAGCCTTCACACCCTGTGTAGTCGGGTTCGCAAGAGCAGCTTTGGAGTGCTTTCGCAAGTCGGAAACGTGCAAGCGAGGCTTGCCCTTATCCCGACTTACTCCAAGCATCCAAAGCTAACCGCTCTTACTCACACCCTTTATTTTGTCACCTTCTTGTCACCTTCGTCCGCTATAGTCAAACTAGGAGGAGATCTTATGGAAATACTTCGCGTTGACAATTTGACTAAGATTTATGGCGAGGGAGAAAAGCAAGTCCGGGCTGTCGATGGAGTGAATCTGTCCGTCAACCGGGGAGAGCTTATCGCCATTGTCGGACCGAGTGGGTCGGGGAAGTCTACTCTACTCCATATGCTTGGTGGGGTGGACCGGCCTAATGAGGGGAAGATACTCATTGAAGGGTCCGATATTGCCAGCTATTCGTCTAAGGAAATGGCCTTGTTCCGGCGGCGCAAGGTGGGGCTGATCTACCAGTTCTACAATCTCATCCCCAATCTGACCGTGGCACATAATATTAAACTGCCCTTGAAGTTAGACGGCCGCCAGGTGGATGACGCCTTCTTTAATGACTTGGTGACTAAGCTGGGCTTATCCGATAAGTTGCAGGCCTTTCCGAGTGAGCTATCGGGAGGCCAGGAGCAGCGCGTGGCCGTGGCCCGCAGCCTGATCTACCGGCCTTCGATCATCTTAGCGGATGAACCGACCGGGAACTTGGACAGGAAGAACTCTCAGGAGATCATTGACCTCTTGAAGTACTTCAACCAGACCCTCAAGCAGACGATCCTGATCATCACCCACGATGAAAACCTGGCCCTTCAGACCCAGCGGATTATCACCATGGTCGACGGGGCTATCGTAGGAGATGAGCCCAATGAATAAGAAGAATTTACCGATTTTCATTTCACTTCTGATTGTTAGCCTCTTTTTCACGGTGATTTTTTACTATGGCTATACCAATATTTCGTCAAGTAACCGCCAGCTGAAGGCAACGAATTTCTACGATGCCCACTTGTCAGAAGACCTGTCCCAGGAGGAGATCGCTAAACTCAACCAAGTGGAAGCCATTGAGCTAGCGGGCGGGACTTCTGCCAGAGCCCACAGTGCTAAATACAAGGACCAACTCATTTCTATGGTGGGACAGGATGTTCAGGTTAAGCAGATGCGAGAAGAGTCTTATTTGTTGGCTGGACGCTTTCCTGAGTCGGCGGATGAAATTGTCCTGAATGAATCTCTAGTTAAGCAGGAAGGCCTCTCCCTAGGCGATGAGCTAGCCATCGAGCTTGGGGACCGTCAGGTGGACGGGAAGACGATCGATGCCCGGTCGACCTATACCGCTGAAGAAAGCTTTGAGACCACAGAAAGCCGCCACTATACCCTGGTTGGTGTCTACAAAGATTTCTATAATGAGAACTTAAAAATCAATTACGGCATGCCTCTGGTGGATGATGACGAAGCATTGATCCCTTTGATCAATTTTCATGACTTCAAGACAGCCTATGCCCAGAGCGAGGCTATCCAAGACGAGATTCAAGATCTACTAGGAAAAGAAGTGGAATTGGACTTTAATGACTCCCTGGTCCGCTACTACGGTCTGGATGTCAGTCAGAGTAAAAATTTGATGACTAAGCTGGTTAATGCCCTTTCCCTCCTCTTATGTATGGGAATCTTTGTCTTCTTTATCAAAAATATTTTCTGGGTTTGGGGTCTGCAGAAGATTCGCGAGCTCTCCATGTATAAATCCATCGGGTCGACGGACTTTCAAATTTATCTCTTGCTGGTGAAAGGGGCACTCACAATCTCCGTCCTGCCTGTTTTAATCGGTCATGCCCTGGGCTTCTTCCTTATTCGTTATCTCTTTGAAGTCGCCAATAGTGGCAAAGCCGAAGTGGTCTTCTTTAACCAGGTTCATTTTAACTGGATCTTGTCTCTGGTCATTATCCTGGTGGCCCTAGCGGTTGTCCTAGTCGCGGTCATCTATCCGGCGCGCAAGATCGCGAAGATCGATATTATTGAAGGACTCAAGGGGAATTTTAGCCTGTCTAAGAAGAAGGGCAAGAAGCGGAGTCCCAAGCTTTGGAAAGAACTTCGACTGAACAATATGGCCAGTATCAAGTCCCAACGCTACATCTCAGCTATTGGCATTCTGATTGTGGCCATCTTCTGTATCGTTTATGCCATTGCCGACTACAACCGGGACTTCTATGCCTTTGATGATGGCTATGATCTCACGGTCCACTACTACAATGACACCGGTGAATTACCCCCTATTCTGCCCGAAATTCTTGCTGACTATGAGGGGGAGGGCTATATTTCTAAGGAAAAGAACCTAGCTATTGAACCTAACCTGGAGCTATCCCAAACCGCCCAATCACTGGGCCTGGATGAGCAATTGGAGCAAATGATAGCTGACACCAAGCCCCAATACATCAGGGGAATTCTGGTCGCCCTCGAAAATGACGACCTCCAAAAACTGGGCGGCAGGCCAGGGAAATTTACCCTCTACAACCAGGTCCAAGCAGATCCCAACGAGCCCCTTGCCCAAGCTGAGAAAGTGCCCTACTTTGATCATCCTGATCAATTAGACCTTAGTATTAATGAGAAGCAGCGCAGCCTTCCCATTGCGCAGACCATTGATGATCTTGGCCCCTACCAGACTCGGATCCTGCCCTTTAATGTTATGGTCTATACGGATTTTGAGACTTATCAAGAGCTGATGGAAGAGGTGCAAGACGATAAAAATTACAATTATCCTTTTGAATTGAAGCTGAAACTTCCCGAAGGACAAGCTGGCCGGACCAAGGAGGAAATCACTAGCCGCATCGAAAATACCATAACTTATAATGAAAGTTTCAAGGTCTTCACAGATGAGGAGATCCAGGCCGAACAGTTTACAGATATTCAAAGCTTCAAGCTGATCATCTATGGGATTGCGGCCATCATCTTCCTGATGAATATCACCAACGGCTATTCCTCCATCAACCTCAGCCTGATGAACCGGCGCAAAGAAATCGGGACCCTCTATTCGATTGGTATGGATATCCAGTCCTTGAGAAGCCACTTCAGTCGCGAATTTCTCTTCGAACAAGGGAAGTCCTTCCTCTTGTCTGTCTTGATTACTTTAGGGATTATGCTAGGGATAGCTGGTCTATTCAAGAGTGTTGATATGAAGTCCCTAATCTTATACTTCCCTTATCTGGTCTTCCTAGGATTTGCGGTTCTAGTCTATGGCTTGAACTTGCTCATTTACTGGACAGGTCTCAGTGCTATTCTAAACCATGAGCCGATTGACCTAATCCGAGGCGTATAGAAGTTAAATTGATGGATAAAAACACTTTAAGCGGTCAAAAGTACTCTTACTTTGCCCGCTTATTTTTTCGTGCTATATTAAATATAAATAAGAAAGATTTTGTATCTAGCAGAGGAGATGATCAAGGATGAAGACACTAGAAGAAGTGAAGGAAGCGCGTCAAGCAGCCCAAGAAGTTTTGTCGGGCTTGGATAAAGCCATTAAATCCCTGCAAGATGCCTCTAGCTGGGGTGTAATGGACTTATTAGGTGGGGGATTCGTCTCGTCAATGATGAAACGCGATCATATGAAAAGGTCTAATCAAGAGCTTGAAGACCTCAAACGCGGCCTAGATAAATTAGATCATGAATTGGCTGATCTCGGTCTATCTCTCCCAGATGAACTTAGTGATAGCTGGGGCGATAATTTCGTGGATGTCTGGCTAGATAATATCTTCATTGACGCCAAGGTCCAATACGAAATCAAAGACCAGCTCAAGGCCCTCCAGAAGCTCCGCCAGTCGATTGTTGAACTGGAGGAGGACTTGGCTGAGAAGATGGATCAATTGAAGTAGAATGATCCAATTTTTCTCTTGGGATAAAACTTGCTTAAAGATGGCCTGGCCATTATAATTAGATAATAAATATCTAATAAGGAAAAACCTAGACAAGCAAGTCAAAGCGAGGGCGTGTGAGTGAGAGACGCTTACTTGTACTAGGGGCTGGGCCTTAGGGTGTTTTTTAACACCGGATAGTAGTTCATTTGTTTGAGCTGCCGCGTCAGACGCGTTATCATGGATGGCAAGTTTTTTGAAGGCTTGTTAAAGAGAGTCAGCAGGAAGCTGGCTAATAGAGGTGGCACCGCAGGTTAAGCACTTGTCCTTTATTCACATTGTGGAATAAAGGACAAGTGCTTATTTATTATGGGAGGTAGAGAAATGGTAGATGATTTGTTTACTTTATACACATTAAAAGTTGAGGTTCTGGCAACTGACCGACCCTTTGTCTGTAGTCACCAGGAGGGAGATTATTTTATTGTGGAAGGTGAAAATTTAATTTTTCCACAGTCGCAATCTTTCTCTATGTACGCTTTGGCTGCGCTGCTTCCCTTGTTACCAGCCAAACAAAGACTTTTACAAGAGAATGATTGGATGCGGTCTGATGCTATCATTGCATGTCCAGACCCTAATTGTGGGGCTGTTTTTAAGATAACGAGACAGCAAAAGAAACAGTTTAGCCATGCTGAAACAACTGTAGTTCCGATTAGTCAAGGAGATGATGATCCATGTTAGAGAGAATTGAATTAAGCCCTGGTTACAGTATAGCTCGTGTTCTTAATGGTTTGTGGCAGTTATCGCCGGGCCATACCTTAAGAGGGCAGCTTGATTTAGAAGAAATTAATCAAAGTTTTCATCAATTAGGAGAACTAGGATTTACAACTTTTGATCTGGCTGATATTTATACGGGAGCAGAAGAGGCTTTAGGACGATATCTGAAAGAATTAGGCCATCACTCTCATTTAACTGCCCATGATATCCAAATTCACGAGAAATATGTGCCCGACATTGATGTCTTGGAGACTGTGAGCTTTAAAGATACGGAGGCGATTATTGATCGGTCTTTGAAAAAATTAGGACGTGACTATATCGACCTCATGCAATTCCACTGGTGGGATTATAGTATCGATCGTTACATTGAAGTAGCTGAACACTTGGTTAAGCTACAGAAGAAAGGTAAGATTCGCTATATTGGGGTAACAAATTTCGACACGGCTCATCTTAAAGAATTAGTTGATGCGGGTATTCCTATCATTTCTTGTCAGTCCCAATATTCGCTCTTTGATCGTCGACCAGAGAAGGAGCTGTTAGCATATTCGATTGACCATGGCATCCAACAATTATGTTTTGGAACCTTATCAGGGGGCTTGTTATCGGATAAATATCTCGAGCAGACAAATATTAAATTAGAGACGCGGTCCCAGGTTAAATACCAACAAGTCATTGACCAAAGTCTGGGTCAGATTGGTTACCAGGAACTCTTGCATTTATTGGATGAGATTGCCCATAAACACCAGGTATCTATTTCTAACGTGGCGACTCGCTATATTCTTCAACAAGAAGGGGTAGCAGGAAGTATTATTGGGATTCGAAATCGTCGACATATCCAAGATAACTTAGCTATCTTTGATTTTACTTTGGATCAGGAAGATCTTGACTCTATCCGATCCTTCTTAGATCAATATCCACGTTTACCTGGAGATTGTTATGAACTGGAGAGAGATCCTAACTCAATCTTTTCATCAATTATCCGGCGGCACGAGAATGCGAATGGTTAAGGAGGTTAAGTCAATGAAAGCTAAACAAACGCTAACTTTCAGAGGGGGCTATTTAATGGCCTACCTGCCCTTGGTAATTTTCTTGGTCTTCTGTATTCTTTTCTTTGTGATTTTAAAAGCCTTTGAAATGCATGCCTTAGCCATGGGAGCTATTTTAGGCTTACTGGCTGGCTCAATCTTTGATAAACCCAAACAGGCATCAGACTATTGGGAGGCTGTCTATGAAGGGGCTAGGGAAGCTGTACCAGTAGTTATTTTACTGATGACGATTGGCATTTTTTCACAGATGATTAAGACAGCGAATCTGTCAGCTGGTTTTGTCTATCTCGCCCAAGTCATGGGAATTAAGGGAGGTCTCTATACAGCAATGACCTTTCTCTTCGTTTCAATCATTGCCACAGCAACAGGCTCTTCGATCGGCTCCTTCTTTACCTGCTTTCCTATTTTTTATCCAGCAGGAATCTTACTAGGGGCTCATCCGGCTGCCTTGGCTGGGGCTATTCTTTCTGGTGGTGTCTTTGGTGATAACTTAGCACCTATTTCAGATACAACTATTATTTCTGCAGGGACCCAGCACTATCGGTATTCCAAGCAGACTTGTGATGTTGGGGGTGTGGTTCGGACTCGCTTACCTTACGCTTTAATTGCGGGTGGACTATCTTTCATTCTTTTCTTCTTATTTGGTGGTGGGGGTCCTGTACAGGCTGGATCAGCAGGTCTGGGTTCGGAAAACCTGAATCCACTATTTATGCTGATTCCAGTATTTTTGATGATAATCATTTCAATTCGCAAACGTAATCTTTATTTAGCTATTTTAGTAGGTTTGCTTTCTGGTTGTGTAGTGGGCTTACTAACGGGAGTACTCCAACTTTCTGATATCCTGTCAAGTGAGGATGGTGGCTTGACTGGTTTTCTAACCGAAGGCATTGAAGGGATGATGGGAACCTGTCTTTTAGTTTTATCTGTTTACGGTATTATGGGTGTCTTAAATGCTTCAGGTGCCTTGCAGCGTTTGACGGATCAGATTAGTCAATCTAAACTCTGCCAGACAGTTCGCGGAACCGAGCTCGCTATGATGCTAGGCATTACCCTAACAACTATTTTATTTGGTGGGGTTTCTTCAGCTTCAATGACAACTTTTGGAAAGGTACAGAATGAGTTGGGCCAAGCCTGTCAGCTCCATCCCTACCGAAGAGCTAACTTATTAGATGGTTTTGCGAATGGTTTAGGTGTGGCTGTCCCCTTCCTTTCTGTATTTATCTTTGTTGGTTCTCAATTGACACAAGGTTATGATTTCGCTGCTCCCTTATCTGTTACTCAAATCGCTCCCTATCTCTTCCACAGTTACAATCTCTTTTTAGTTTTTATAGTTTCAATCTTAACTGGGTGGGGACGACGTTTTGAAGGACCAAAAGGGGAGGAAGTTTTAGCGGCAGACTTAAATAAGGAAGTAAAAGTTCTTGATTAAAATCGATAAAAAGTCATTTTTGTTCTGAAATGACTTTTTTTAATCGTTTTTATTGAATTTCCTGCTAACTTTTGACCGGATTTGATTGTTTTTGATTATGAAAGCGATTTAATTTGCAAAAAGGA
The DNA here is from genome assembly GCF_001543145.1 of Aerococcus sanguinicola. Taxonomy (NCBI): domain Bacteria; kingdom Bacillati; phylum Bacillota; class Bacilli; order Lactobacillales; family Aerococcaceae; genus Aerococcus; species Aerococcus sanguinicola. Next base: position 1,386,866 of record NZ_CP014160.1, read on the forward strand.
CTGTGAAAAATTTAATTAGTAGGGTATAATGAACTCGGTAAAAATTTTAGGAGGTATTTTTGATGGCTTTTTTAGTGAATGGTAACGAGATTTTACAACACGCTCGCGACAACCAATATGCAGTGGGTGCATACAACACAAACAACTTGGAATGGACACGTGCATTAATTCGTGGGGCGAAAGAAACTCGTACACCATTATTAATTCAAGTGTCTACTGGTGCTGCTAAATATATGGGTGGCTACAAAGTGGTTCGTGACTTAGTCCTGAATGAAATGGATGCTATGGAAGCTGACATTCCAGTTATCTTAAACTTAGACCACGGGGACTTCGCAGCTGCTAAGGAATGTATCGACTTAGGTTACTCCTCAGTTATGTATGATGGCCATGATCTTCCCCTTGAAGAAAACTTGAAAAACACCAAAGAAATCGTTCGTTTAGCTCATGAACGCGGGATTTCTGTAGAAGCTGAAATCGGTAAAATTGGTGAAAACCAAGGTGTCGGTGAATTAGCTTCTGTAGATGAAGTTGTGATGTTTGCTGAAGCAGGCGTTGACAAATTAGCTTGCGGTATTGGTAACATCCACGGGGTTTACCCAGAAGGCTGGGAAGGCTTAAACTTCGAACGCTTGAAAGAAATCGCTGATGCAGTGGATAATCCATTGGTATTGCACGGTGGTTCAGGTATTCCTCAAGACCAAATTCAAAAAGCGATCTCACTGGGTATTGCTAAGATCAACATCAACACTGAATTCCAATTAGCTTTCCAAAAAGCAACCCGTGAATACATCTTAGCTGACAAAGATATCGACAAAGCGAACAAGGGTTATGACCCACGTAAACTCCTACGTGCTGGGACTGACGCCATTACTGAATCTATGAAAGAAATGATCGGCTGGATGGGTACTCGTCCAATCGACAACAAAGACTCTAAAGTTGTCTTTGATGAAGCTTCATTAAACGAAGAATAATCAAGTCTATCACTCAAAAAAAGCCAGGCTTTTACTGCCTGGCTTTTTAATATTAATGGCTTATTTAAAATGGAAGAAGTAGGTCTTGGCTTTTCCTGATCCGTCTGGGAGGTCGTCGACTTCTTCGCCACCGAGCTTGGATTCAAGGACCATATCTTCGGCATCGCCATCTAGGACGATATCAAATTGGTAAGTCGGCAGGTCTGTGCCTTCTACTTTCTTAGCAATCAAAGTCTTAGCCTCTTCTTCGGAGACTTGTTGGATGAAGTGGTCATCTTGGCTTTCGTCTTCGAAGTAGATCCGGGTATAGAGAGGATAGGAGACCCCACTGGCATGGACAAAGGCGAGAATATGAGGAGATTGGGAGAATTCGGGATAGTCGTTTTCTAGGATAGCTCCAGGTTTAAAGGTTCTGAAGCTATAGGCCCCTCTTTCATCGGTAATGGTTCGCCCAAAGCCTACAAAGCTAGGATCATAGCCTTCCCGGTCCTTGAAGGCAGGGTGGTTGAAGACCCCCTCGGAATTGGCCTGCCAAATTTCAACAAGGACGTTAAATAGAGGCTTACCGTCTGAGCCAAAGAGATTCCCCTGGAGGATAATTTCTTGGCCTTGGCCACCGTCTTCGACGAGATCGTTAGTAATATGGTCATTGGCTTCATCTGCCACCAGTCCTAGACTGGCATAGGGCCCCACTGTTTGTTGGGGCGTTCGAATGGGGTCGAGGTGTTCTTGGTCTAGCTTAGTCATCGATTAAGTCCACTCCTTTATCTTTAAGGTCTTGGCGTTCTTCGTCACTGAGTTGGTGGCGGTTAGGCATGGTTGGGGAAGCACTTGAACCGCGGAGCACCATGTCGAATTGGGAGCCTAGGGCCCAGTCAGGTTCGGTGAAGTCGTGGTTGTAAGTTGCCACAACGCGCTTGCGCTCGTCTTCATCGAGATCGAGGTAAATCCCTTCGTCATAGTCTAGGAGAGGGTCCCCTTCGAAGTAGAGTTGGGTCACTAAACGGTCGGCGAGGGCAGGGCCCATCACAGAGAAGTGGATATGGGCCGGTCGCCATTGGTTGATATCGGGTTTCCAGGCATAGTTACCTGGTTTGATGGTGGTAAATTCGTAGTTGCCCTCTTCATCTGTGTAGGTCCAACCGCTCCCGATGAAGTTTGGATCGAGGGGCGCATCCCAAGAATCGAGCTTATGGATATAGCGGCCCGCTGCATTGGCTTGCCAAATTTCGATAAAGGCTTTAGGGACAGGGTTTCCATTCTCATCGAGGACGCGGCCTTTGACAATAATGCGTTGGCCAATAGCTTCATCGCCAGTGCCGGCATTTTTGGTGAGGTCATCATTTTTACCATACTTATCAACGAGGGCAGGGCCAGGACCCGGCTCAAAGAGGGGGAAGAAGGATTTGAATTCTGTTTCATCCATTTCGTGGCCGTGTTTTTTAATGTGTTCCCAGGCTTGGGCGTTCTTCAGGCTTTTGTTAGTCATCTAAGACGTCCTTTCTTTTGTGGGCTTTAAAATTAAATTAAAGGGTTGCCTGTATCCTAGCACAGCTAAAAATAAACATGCAAATAATAACAATCATGCAAATATCGTTAATTATCTTCTGATGATAGAGGAAAGTTAGTTTTTAAGCAAAAAGTCCTTTAAACTAGGATTTATAGTCTGGACTGATTATCAGTCGAAGCTTGCTTCAACGATTTCTGCAAACAATATTGTATTAGAAGAGATGGCCGGGTGGACAAGGGGGAGGTCATCAGGCATAATGGATCTTGATTGAAGGAGGCGTTTGCTATGAAGATTATCTTATCCCCAGCCAAAGAGCAGGATCTTTCTCATCTTCTAGCCGAGGATTGGGACCTGTCCGCTAAGAGTCAACAAATCGTTGACCAACTGCAAAGCCTGGAAGAAGGCGAGCTCCAAAAAGCGCTTAAACTGTCGGACAAGCAAGTCGGTCCGGTTCAGGAAATGATAGCAGCTTTTGACCAGAAGGCGACTTATCCAGCCATCCAGCTCTATCATGGACTGGCTTTTCGGCAATTTGACTTGGAGGATTTGACCGCCAGCCAGAAGGATTATCTCGCAGACCATGTCGTGATTCTGTCCGCTTTGTATGGTCCTATCAGCGCTTTTACTCCGATCAAGGCCTATCGTTTAGACTTTACCATGCCCTTGCGGATCGATGGTCAGTCCCTACGCCAATATTGGAAGGGAACTTTCGACCAGGTTTTCCATCCAGGCGAAGTGGTGGTTAATCTCGCAAGTCAAGAATATGCCAGCATGCTCCAAACTGATCGCTATGACTGGCTTGAGGTCGAATTCTGCCAATACCGCCAGGGCAAATTGAAGAAGGCCCCCTCAGCTACTGCCAAGAAATTACGGGGCAAGATGGCCAATGCTTTGGTCCACGACCAGGCAGAAAGCATCGAAGCGCTTAAAGCTTTTCAAGCAGAGGGCTTTACTTATGCCCCGTCAGCTTCTAAAGAAGGGTTTTTAGTCTTTATCCATGACGAGGAGGACCAGTCCTGATGAACTACCAGAATCCCTACCGGAAGAAAGTCAAGAACAGCCATCTCTTGCTAGTTTCCTGCCAGGTCTGCAAGGCAGATTTAGCGATTTACTATAAGGTGGGGCGGGGCAACCTGATCAAACTCCAGGTCCACCGCATCCACTCGGCTAACTTCCCCCTCCAGCCTTTAGCTAAGGCCTTGAATTGTCCGGAATGTGGGCAACAAGTCGCTTCCTTAGCAGATTACAAGGGGAAGCCCTGCTACTTTCTCTTCCGGTCTTTAACCACTAGCCGCCGTATCTCCAGCCACGACCTGGCTTAAGTATTCTTAATTACTCAGAATAGATTAAAAAGGACTGAGCAATTTGTCTCAGTCCTTTTTATTTGTGATTGAATTTTCAAATTGTTTTTCTTTTATTAAGTCCTCCACAAAAATACTGACAAATCTAACTTTTCGTCCGTCAAATCTTTCCCAAAAAGTGAAAATAATGGTAGACATGAATAGGGTATCAGGCATAAAATAGTTAAGTGATGAACATGTAACTGAGAATTAGAATCAATGAGAGGCGCTTATGTATTTAGCCATGTTAACAAAAGGAGAGACAGGAACGATCGCTCGTCTAGTCGGTTCCAAGCAAATTGTGAAACGTTTAACGGACCTGGGCTTCGTTCCCGGAGCTGAAATTACGGTACGAAACGAACTAGCGGGGGATTTGATTGTGGACTTGAAAGGGACCCGCCTGGCCTTGAATCGCTCCATGGCCATGCATATCCTGCTTCGCTAAAAGGAGAGAAAGTTAGAGATGAAGACCTTAGACCAAGTGACATTGGGAGAAAGCGTTCGGGTGAAGGGCGTACACGCTGAAGGGATCTTAAGGCGACGCCTACGGGATATGGGGCTGACCAAGGGGGCCCAAGTGACCCTGCGGAAGTTGGCTCCCCTTGGCGACCCTATGGAATTGACCGTTCGAGGTTATGAGTTGAGTTTGCGGAAGAAAGATGCCGCATGTGTTGAAGTGGAATAAGGAGTGAATGATGACGGTTAAATTGGCATTGGCCGGTAATCCGAATACCGGTAAGACAACCCTTTTTAATGCATTGACAGGATCGAATCAGAGAGTGGGCAACTGGCCGGGGGTAACGGTCGAGAAGAAAGGCGGAGCGCTCAAGGCCGATAGCTCGGTCTGGTTAGAGGATTTGCCGGGGATTTACTCCCTGTCTCCCTATACTTCGGAAGAGTTAATTTCTAGAAATTATATCTTGGAGGAAGACCCTGATCTAATCTTAAATATTGTGGATGCCTCCAGTCTGGAACGCAACCTCTACCTCACCACCCAATTGACAGAAGTAGGGATTCCGGTTGTCGTGGCCCTCAACATGATGGATATCGCGGAGAAACGCGGCATCCAAATCGATAGTCAAGGTCTCAGTGAGGCTCTGGGCTGTCCGGTAGCCCCTATTTCGGCCCTTAAATGGACCGGGGTCGCTAAATTGACGGAAGCAGCAATTGTCCGCGCTGAAGAAAACCTTCCTTACCAGCCCCCTAAAAAATACCCCCACCGGGTCGAAAAGGTGATTGGTGAGATTGCTGAGATTATAGACGGACAGGTGCCGGCTGACCGTTTGCGCTGGTATGCGATCAAGACTTTTGAACGCGATACAGAAGTGGTCGAAGGACTTGAACTATCCGAGGACCAAGCTAAGTCAATCGAGGCACTTATCGACCAGTTGGAGAATGCCTATGATGACGATTCAGAAGGGATTATGGCAACGAGCCGCTATGAATGGATTAGCCAGATGATTGCCGACTGTGTCCAGGAAGAAAGCCAAGAGGAGTTGAGCTTGACTGACCGGGTGGATGCCATCGTCACCAACCGCTTCCTGGCCTTGCCTATTTTTGCGGGCGTGATGTACTTAGTTTATTATCTGGCTGTTTCAACGATCGGTAAGCAAGGTACAGACTGGGTCAATGACCAGGTCTTTGGTGAATTTGTTCCTGAACACCTGGGCGGGCTCTTGGCGAATCTAGGCGTGTCGGATTGGTTGCAAGCCTTGATTATGGACGGGATTGTGGCTGGTGTGGGGGCTGTCCTAGGCTTCTTACCGCAAATGATGGTGCTCTTTATCTGCCTAGCCTTCTTGGAAGACTGCGGTTATATGGCCCGGATTGCCTTTGTCCTCGACCGGATCTTCCGTAAGTTCGGCTTATCCGGGAAGTCTTTCATTCCTATTTTAGTTTCGACCGGCTGCGGGGTCCCAGGCATCATGGCGGCGCGGACCATTGAAAATGACAATGACCGCCGCTTGACCATTATGACGACGACCTTTATCCCTTGTGGGGCTAAGTTGCCGATTATTGCTCTGATTACGGGGGCCTTCTTCCCCCATGCCGACTGGGTGGCCCTATCGACTTACTTTATGGGCATTGGCGCCATCGTTCTCTCAGGGATTATGCTCAAAAAGACCCGCTGGTTTGCGGGGGATCCGGCACCCTTTGTCATTGAACTGCCCAGCTACCACCTACCGAGCTTAAGCGGGGTCTTGCGGACAGTTTTTGAACGGACCAAGGCCTTCGTCAAAAAAGCCGGCACTATTGTCCTCTTGTCAACTGTGATGATTTGGGCCCTGCAAAGTTTCGACTGGCAGCTGAACTTGGTGGAAACCGGAGACTCTATCCTGGCGAGCCTGGGACGTGTCTTGGCCCCTCTCTTTGCGCCCTTAGGCTGGGGTGACTGGCGGGCTGCTGTGGCTTCAGTAACTGGTCTTTTAGCCAAAGAAAACTTGGTAGGGACTTTCGGCATCCTCTTTGGTTATGCGGAAGCTGCCGAAGATGGGGCTGAGTTCTGGCCTCAACTGTCCCAGGCCTTTACCCCGATTGCAGGCTATTCCCTGATGACCTTCAACTTGCTCTGCGTGCCTTGTATGGCAGCTGTGGGGGCCCTGCGCCGGGAGATGATGGACGATAAAATGACTCTTTTTGCGGTTATTTACCAGTGCCTCTTAGCCTACGGTGTCTCGTTGATGATCTACCAGTTCGGGACTTGGTGGACAACCGGTCACTTTGACGCTTGGACAGCCATTGCCTGCCTGACTTTAGCAGGTATGGTGTACATGGTCTTCTTCAAGCGCCCATACCAAGCCAAGCCTGCCTTGGCTCATCTAAGGAGGGTTTAAGATGGGGGATATTTTAGTGTTGCTGATCCTTATTCCGATCATATTTTATGCTGGTCGGGCCGTCTATCAAGAATTCCACGGCCAAGGCCCCTGTGCTGCCTGCGCCTTCAAGCAAGAAGGCTGTGCCGGCTCCTGTAAGCCGATCAAAAAGGCCAAAACTAGCGGTCAGACCTCTTACTATTGCAAGTTAAAATAGCTGAAGCTACAGACCCAAAATAAGTGAAGGAAGTACTTATATCCATCTATGAGCTGTATAGTTACAGAAGCATAAAAAATGCCAAGTCATTTAATCGACTTGGCATTTTTGTTTTTTAGATAGTTATCTATAGTTAAGTAGTAGTGGCTAATAATTAAAGTATTTTTTTCATTTAATAGTGAGCAGTAGTGGAGCTTTGAATTTGATCGTTAGCCATGAATAAGCAAGCAATGTGAATTACGGATAGTCGGCGCAAGCCGTTACTAGCCGTTTGAAGCTCGCTAGGCGAGAGACCTTGGCTCGAGCCGGTGCCATGGCTCTTTAACGATCAAATTCAAAAGCGCAACGGATGCTCACCAATACAATGTAAAAAAACATTTAATTAAGCTGGCTTTGGCGACCTTGCCAATAGGCGTAGAGCGTGCAGGCTGCTGCACAGAGTAGGGAAGGCAAGAACCATTCCAAACCATATTGGCTAAGGGGAAGCTGGCTGATAAAGTTTAAGACTGGCTCTAGCTTCAAGGCTTCGAAGTAACGGCCTAAGATGGCTAGGGCTTGGACTAAACCAATCAAGCCTGCACCGATGACCGCTCCGGTATAAGTGGTATTGTATTTAATATGACGGTCGAAGAGGGAGAAGATGATCAGGACCATCACGATCGGATAGATCAGGGTCAATACAAAGCTGGCGAAGTCAATAATCCGTGTTGTTCCTACTAAGGAAATCACGAATTCAATGGCCACACAGGTCAGTGTCACTGCCTGGTAGGTCCAGCGCCCCTTGGATTGACCCACGAAGAAGCTGGCACAGGCGGAGGTGATCCCTACGGCCGTAGTTAAGCAGGCCAGGGTCACGCAGATCCCCATGATGAGATTGCCATAGGGGCCGAGAATTTGCGCTACAGTGCCGGTGAAGACGACGGTCCGGTCATCCGCTATGGTAAAGAGGCTAGAGACCGTTGATCCCGCATAAGTGAGCGACAAGTAGACGACCGCTAAGAGGGCAAAGGCCACGATCCCAACTAGGACACCGGCCTTCATTTGAGTCTTCTTATCTGTATAGCCCCGTTGCTTCAGTTCAGACATGACCACGCTGGCAAGAATCGAAGCGGCTAGAGCATCCATGGTCTGGTAACCCTCCCTAAAGCCATAAGCGAAGGTATGGTCGATTTGACTAGCTGGGGGGGTACCCACGGGATTAATAATCGCTGAGATGACGAGAACCGTTAGAATGATAATAATAGCTGGTGTCAGGTACTTCCCAATATTGTTGATCACCTTACTTGGATTGAGGGCTAAATAGGCCGTCAAGGAGAAGAAGATCAAGGAAGTGATCCAAATTGGGGCGTCGGGCCAAAGCGATTGGACGAAGACCTCATGCGTTGTGGCCCCGGTCCGCGGTACGGAGAAGAGGGGGCCAATCAGAACGACTGAGATCCCGGCGAGGATAATTCCAAATTTAGGATGGACTCGCCGTCCTAAATCATCCGCCCGCCCCCCCAGGGCTATGGTCACGAGGACCCCGAGGATGGGGAAGAGAGGGTCTGACATCAGAAAACCAAAGGCAGCATTTACCCAATTCTCGCCGCCCAGAACTCCTAGATATGGCGGGAAGATCAAATTTCCAGCGCCAAAGAAGATGGCAAAGAGGGCGAAACCAATAATAATAATGTCTTTTGTTTTTATATTCATTATAACAATCTTTCTATTTTATGATGGTACCTATGATAACACAAAAAATAAACGAATGAGAGAGTTTTACCAAATTTATTTAGAAAATTTCCACAAATGATCAGTTTTGCTTATTTATTGTTTCAATTGTCCTTACAAATCGACAGTGATTGCTTTGGTGTTTGACTGGACGAGCTGTGGAAAAATGCGAACAAAATATGAGCCCTGAAGGCCTAAAGGGATCTGTGATTAGATCTTTCAGGAGTTTCAGGGCTTTAGGATGTTATGAGGGACTTACAAGAGGCTTTCAACATGTCGACGGAGTTTTTTTAGCGAGTGGCTAGGTTCGTAGCGGGCGACAACTTGGCCATTACGGTCAACCAGGAATTTGGTGAAATTCCACTTGATATCAGGATTCTGCTGGTAGTTTTTATCCTGAACTTTGAGCATAGCGGCGAGGGCCAAACCCTTAGCTGACTTACCGAAACCGTGGAAAGCTTGCTGGCTCTTAAGATAGCGATAGAGGTCTAATTGGTCGGGGCCATTGACCTTAGCCTTCTTCATTTGAGGAAATTCGGTTTGGTAGTTTAACTGGCAGAATGCTTGGATATCTTGGTCAGAACCTGGCGCCTGGTCTTTAAATTGATTGCAGGGGATATCAATAATCTCTAGTCCCTGGTCGTGATAGCTGTCGTAGAGCGCTTGAAGGTCCTTATACTGACTAGTAAAGCCACAGCGGGTAGCTGTATTGACGATTAAGAGGACCTTGCCTTTGAGATCTGCTAGGTCTAAGGTGCTCCCATCTGGACGCTCGACAGAATAATCATAAATGGTCATAGCTGTAATTCCTCCTCACTTATATTATAGAGCACTTGCTGGCTTTATAAAATGATCCGCTCATAATTTTAAAAACCGAATTTTTCATCTTCTTTGCGCAGAATTTCTTGGTAGGTCTCAGCAAGGACCATGGTTTCATCCACTAGGTCCTTGATGCGGAAGAGGACGTCATCATTGTGGATCTCGTCGATACCAAAGTCGCGGTCGTTGAGATAGACATAGCGAGGAGTCACATTAGCCTTCATATAATTGAGGATGGGCTTCAATTGAAGCTCTGGAATGAGGTAATGGCGGTTAGAGCCAGAAGAGGCGATGATGCCTACTGTTTTATGTTCCAAGCCTTTTTGGGGGAGGAGGTCAAAGACATTCTTCAGGCTGGCAGGGATGGAGGCTTGGAAGATGGGAGTGCCGATGAAGAGCACATCAGCATCCATGACGGAACGGGCAACCGTTTCGGTATCGCCCTTGTAGTCTAGAAAATTACGGCCATCCGCAAAGACCATGTCCAGGTCCTTGAGATTGAGATAGTTTAAGTCGTGGTCACTGTAATGGTCTTGGAGTTCTTGGTAGAGGGCTTTAGTGGCAATTTCTGTTTTGCGGCCCACATTGGAGCCGGAGAGTACGAGTATATTCATGCTTTATCCTTCCTTTTCACGGGTATATTTCTTGACGGTAGGGATGACTTTCTCACCTAGGAGGTCGATCATGCGGCGGATGTCGTCCATGGGAATGCCGCCAAAGTCGATTTGAGCGGTATAGCGTTGGTTGTTGAAGAGCTCATGCTGGTAGAGGATTTTATCGATGATAAGCTGGGGGTCGCCCACATTGAGGGAATCCCGGTAGTCCTTACCCTGGGCAAAGAGCCGCTTGTCAAAGCCAGTGCCATTAGCCTTGCGCATGCCTTCGTCCAAGTGTTTGTAGTAGTTCTTGAAGGCAGTGTCCTGGTCTTCGTGGATGTACATGAGGCCAGAAGTGGTCACGGGTATGGTTGCTTCGTCAAAGCCTTTCTCATGGAGGACGGACCGGTAAATATCAATGGAATGTTTGAAGTATTCGGAGGATCCGCCTAGGGTCGTAATATACATAGGGACGCCTTTAAGGCCGGCTTTGATAGCAGAATCTGCGGGGCCACCAACTGCCCGCCAGATGGGGAGGCCTTCTTTAGACCGGGGGAGGGCCCGGGCTTTATCCAGGCTAGGGCGGAATTGTCCTGACCAGGTGACCTCTTCTTCTTCGTTAATCTGGAGAAGGAGGTCTAATTTCTCTTCGTAGAGGGCTTCATAATCTTTGAAGTCATAGCCCAAAAGTTCAAACAGCCCGATGCGTGAGGCCCGGCCCGCAACAATTTCCATCCGCCCACCGGACAGTAAATCAATGGTCGCCGCATTCTCGTAGACGCGGACGGGGTCTGAGGTGGAAATAATGGTCGCCGCGGAGGCAATGCCAATCGTATTCGTTGCTTGGGCGATGGCAGAGAGGATGATCATATGAGCTTGGGAGATGAAGTATTCTTGGTGGGATTCTCCTAAGTGGAAGATATCCACCCCAGCATCTTCAGCTAACTGGGCCATCTCGATGAATTGTTGGAGCCGGTCTTCGGGACTGACCCAGTCTCCTGTATGGGGATTGGGCATATAGTCACCTAGGCTGTAGAGGCCGAATTCAAGGCCCTGGCTGCGGTCAATTTGTGGGATGATATGAGGATTGTTTGTCATTTTTATGCTCCTTTTTGTGTGTATTTCTTCACAACGGGTAGGACCTGCTCAGCGAAGAGGTCCAGGGTTTGTTTGATACTGTCCATACTTTGGCCGCCAAAGTCAATTTCACCATTGAAACGTTGCTGGCCAAAGAGCTCGTATTGCATGAGTAATTTATCGATAATGAGCTGGGGCTCACCGACCGTCGTGATGCTCTTAACCGACTGGCCCTGAGCAAAGGCCCGCTTGGAGAAGGGCTGGCCGTTGGTTTTCTTGAAGCCTGCTTTCAGGTGGGGCCAGAAGTCGCGGTAGGCCTGGTCTGTGCTTTCGCGCAGGAAGAGAAAGCCGCCCGTTTGCACGGGGAGTGTGCTCAGGTCATGGCCGTATTCTTCGGCGGCATCACGGAAGACCTGAATCCGCCGCGCATAGGTCTGGGCTGCCCCAGCTAGATGGGCTTGGTAGATGGGCATGCCCAGCTTGCCAGCTTCATAGGCCGAGGCATCCGAATTGCCGATGCCCCGGTAGATGGGTAGGCTGTCCGCTGCGAAAGTTTCCGGCAGGATGGCTTGGTCCTTAAGCTCAGGTCGGAAGTCGCCAGACCAAGTGATCCGATCCTTATGCCTCAATTCCCAGAGCAGGCGGATCTTCTCTTCGAAGAGGGCGTCGTAGTCCTTGTAGTCATAGCCAAAAAGGTCGAATGACCCCACGCGAGAGGCGCGGCCAGCGACAATTTCCATCCGTCCCTTAGAGATTAGGTCAATAGTCGCCGCATCTTCGTAGACCCGGACGGGATCGAGGACCGAGAGGGTAGTGACGGCTGAGCCAATCTTGATGGACTTTGTTTCCCTAGCAATGGCTGATAAGATAATGAGATTGGATTGGGAGACGAAATAATCTTGGTGGGATTCTCCGACCTGGAAGGCATCGAAGCCTGCATCTTCGGCTAATTTGGCGAGTTGAATGATTTCTTCAAGCCGTTCAGCTGCGCTTAGCTTCTTTCCACTATTTGGATGAGGCAGGTGGTCGCCCAGACTATAGAGGCCCAATTCGAGGCCAGCTTGTTTGGTCATCTGTATGCTCCTTTCGCTAAATGTTCACTCCCATTATAGGGGAATTTATTTCGAAAGTGAAACGAATAGTTTTGGCCGGAATGATTAGGGAATTGGCAAAGCTTTTGCTATAATAAAGAAAACGCTTAAAGGAGTGGTAAATAATGGATGCAACAGAAATTCTAAGAATACTCGAGGAGGATATGGGCGTTGGGATCTTCGCCACCGTCGATGCTGAGGGGAAACCGCATGCACGTCCCATCCATATTGGCTTAGCTAATGACAAGGGGATCTTCTTCATGACTAGTCCCAAGACGAAGTTTTACGAGCAGTTATCGGCTAATCCCAACCTAGCCATCGCGGCCTTCCAGACCGATGATTACTTAGTTCAAAGTATCCGCATTGAAGGCAAGGCCCGAGAAATTGGTCGCGATAAATTGGCAGAGATCTTATCTAATAACCCTTTCGTTGACCAGGTTTATCCTGATCAAACCGACCGCGACGATATCCAGGTCTTCCAGGTCTACGAAGGCCAAGGCTTCTATCATAGCCTGAGCCAAGGACACAAGTATGTCTTTGAACTTCCTGGCGATGGACCTGCCAGAGACCTCTAGGAGGTGGGGACGATGACCTCTTCCAACAAAAAGGGCTTGCAGGCCTGGCAGAGCTGGGCCATCATCTTGGCAGTCAGCGCAGGGATTTACTTCTTTCCCTGGCGACCTGGTGATTTAAGGCCGGAAGCCCTGCATATGCTGGCTATCTTTGTAGGGACTATCTTGGGGATCATCCTCAAGCCCCTACCCATGGGGGCAGTAGCTATGATTGGCTTGGCAGCAAGTCTTGTGACAGACACGGTGCCGAGTTCAGAGGCTTTTTCCGGTTTTTCATCTAAGAGTGTCTGGTTGGTGGTGATGGCCTTCTTTATCTCTAAGGCCATCATTAAGTCAGGGCTGGGCCAGCGGATGGCTTACCGCTTTATTCAAGTTTTTGGGAAAACAACCCTGGGCTTGACCTATGCTCTCTTAGGCGTAGACTTAGTGCTCGGTTCAGCCACACCGTCCTCTACGGCGCGAGCAGGAGGTGTCATGGCACCGATTGCCCAAGCATTGGCCCGGTCTTATGACTCTTATCCCCATGAGGCTTCCCGCAAGCGAATTGGGGCCTATCTAATGAATTGCCTCTACCACGGTGATTCGATTGTAGCCATCTTCTTTCTGACGGCAGGCGCGACCAAACCACTGGCCCAGGCCATTGCGGCTGATTTTGGGATTGAAATTACTTGGATGAACTGGTTCTTGGGGGCTCTGGTCCCCGGCGCTATCTCGCTTCTAATAGTTCCCTTAGCTTTTTTGCTCCTATCGCCACCGGAGCTCCGGGCCACTCCCCAGGCTGCACAGATGGCCCAGGAGGAATTGGAAGCCCAGGGGCCCTTATCCAGGGATGAGAAGTGGACAGGAGCGATTTTTGTCCTGGCTTTAGTGCTTTGGATAACGGGATCCTGGCACTTCCTGGATGCGACTTCAACGGCTGTATTAGCTGTGGCCTTCTTACTCCTTACAGGGGTCCTATCCTGGCAGGACATCTTAGGGGAGACGGGAGCTTGGAATACCTTGTCCTGGTTTGCGGTTCTGATGATGATGGCTGAGCAGTTGAACAGTCAAGGCTTTATTCCTTGGTTTAGTGAGCGTGTGGCAGGAGCTCTTGCTGGCTATTCCTGGCAGTGGGTCTTTGTGGCCCTCTGTCTCTTGTACTTCTACAGCCACTACTTCTTTGCCAGTCTGATTGCCCATGTGACCGCCATGTATCCGGCTTTCTTAGCCGTGGCCTTGGCTGCCGGAGCCCCTCCCCTCTATGCTGCCTTGATGCTAGCCTATGTCACGAATATTTGTGCCTCGACCACCCACTATGCCAGTGGGCCGGCTTCGATCATCTTTGCTACCGGTTATGTGACCCAGGGCGAGTGGTGGCGCAACGGAGCCGTGATGGGGGTTATTTACCTCCTCATTTGGCTTGGTATTGGGAGCCTATGCTTTAGCCTGATGGGGTGGCTTTAGTAAGTTGAAGCTTGAATGATTTAATAAGGAGGATACTGATGACACTTGACGACTATAAATTAACGGGGCAAGAGATTCATTTGGCCGATTATCCTTGCCATGTTTTATCAAAAGAAGATGATGAGAAGCTTAAGGACAGTCTTTATGAGGACCTGGTGCCTGATCTTGTGGACTGGCACAACCGGCTGACGGCAGAAGGGACGCGCGGCGTTTTGATCGTCCTCCAAGCCCTGGATGCAGCAGGCAAGGATGAGATAATCCGTTATATCTTCTCCACTTTACAGCCCCAGGCCCTTAAGGTGACTTCCTTTCAGAAGCCATCTGATAACGAGAAAGCCCATGACTATCTCTGGCGGATGCATGAGGGCTTGCCTGCGCGGGGAGAGATTGCCATTCTCAACCGGTCCTATTACGAAGATATTATTGCCCCTCAGATCCACCAGTCCTTAGATTCCGAGGAGCAACCGGAAGAAATTAAGGCTGACCCTGAACTGATCGAGAAGCGCTATGAACAAATCAAGGGCTTTGAGGACTATCTGACAGCTAATGGCTTTCCTGTTCTAAAACTCTTCTTCAATATGTCCAAGGATACCCAACGCGACCGCTTATTGGAGCGAATTGAGAATCCTAAGAAGAATTATGAATTTTCGCTCTCCGATATTGAAGACCGTAAGCAGTGGGACCACTACCAGGAAGTCTTTGAAGGCATGCTCAACCATACAGCAACGGCAACGGCCCCTTGGTATGTGCTGCCGGCTGACAACCCCTGGCTCTCGCGCCAGATAGCCACCCAGGCCCTGATCGAGATCTTAGCCCAATTGGATCCTCAATATCCAGAATTTTCGGAGGAGGAGCGAGCAGAAATCAAGAAAGTGGCGGACCAACTCCGCCGAGGCGAAATCTAATATAAGTACAATCATTGTATTTTTCAGGAAGAAAATTATGGAAACTGTTACATTTACTTTTACTTAGGCATAAGGCCTGGTAAAAGTTAAGAAAATTTAAACGTAATTGATTTTTAAAATCTATGAAAAGCCAATAATAAGGCCCTCATCTTTGAAATGGGGGTCTTATTTTGTTAGGGTGGAATTATGACTGTTACTAGAAAAACCAAAAACAGGGAGGAGAACGAATGAGTTCAGTAAAAATTCGCAATCTCACAAAAATATATGGAACGCGCGGCCAAATCGACCGGGCGAAAAAGATGCTTAATGAAGGAAAAACTAAGGAAGAAATTGTTAAAGCAACCGGTGCAACGGTTGGGGTCGACAATGCTTCCATGGATATCCATGAGGGGGAAACCTTCGTTATCATGGGGCTTTCTGGTTCAGGGAAGTCCACTCTCTTACGGATGATCAACCGTTTGATCGAACCAACTTCAGGTTCCGTTGAAATCGATGGGGACGATTTGACAAAAATTTCAGCAGAAGAATTGCGCGAAGTGCGTCGTAAGAAGGTCAGCATGGTCTTCCAAAACTTCGCCCTCTTCCCTCATATGACCCTCCAAGAAAATACTGAATACGGCTTGGCCGTCCAAGGTGTCGACAAGGAAGAACGTCGTAAGGTTGCTGAAAAAGCCCTTGCCAATGCGGGCTTAGCGGAATACAAGGACCAGTATCCTGACCAATTATCTGGTGGGATGCAGCAGCGGGTTGGTTTAGCTCGGGCCTTGGCCAATGACCCTGAAATTCTCTTGATGGATGAGGCCTTCTCAGCCTTGGACCCGCTCATTCGTCGCGATATGCAAGATGAACTCGTTGATCTCCAAGAACGGGTGAATAAGACCATTATCTTCATCACCCACGACTTGGATGAAGCCCTCCGTATCGGTGACCGGATCGCCTTAATGCGGAATGGTGAAGTCGTTCAAGTCGGAACCGGTGAAGAAATCTTAACGAATCCAGCCAACGACTATGTGGAACGCTTCGTTGAGAGTGTGGATCGTTCCAAGGTTATTACTGCTGAGAATGCCATGAAACGCCCTGAGTTCGTGATTAATATGGACCGCGAAGGCTTGCGTGTGGCCCTCAGACGGATGCAAGAGGAAGATATCTCACAAATTATGGTTCGGGACGATTCCCAACGCTTACGCGGTTACATCCACGATGGGGAAGCCTTAGCTTATATCCGCAAGCAAAACCAAGCAGGCAAAGACCTGAACCTAGAAGACATCCTGCATACCGACGTGCCTGTCATTGCGCCGGATGCCACCATCAATGAAACCTTCGATGCCTTACAAGGGGCGTCGCTACCGGTATCGGTTGTCGATGAGAATGGCCGTTGGTTAGGGATTATTAACCGCCGGATGATTATCGATATTCTCTCATCAAGTGACTATGAAGGAGGTCCAGTAGATGAATAAACTTGCCTTATTTCCCTTAGACCAACTCCCAGTGGCCGATTGGGTGGAAGGAGCGACTGAATGGATTACGAATACCTTTAGTGGTCTCTTCGATGTCCTCCAATCCCTCGGTTCTACTGTGATGGACGGCTTAACCGGCCTTTTGATGATGATTCCACCAGCTATCTTCATCATTGCCCTAGCTGTTCTAGCTTACTTTATTTCCCATAAGAGCTGGTCACTGCCAAGCTTTGTCCTGATTGGCTTAGGTTACATCCTCAACCAAGGACTCTGGTCTGACTTAATGAATACAGTTACCCTGGTCCTTGTATCCAGTCTGGTTTCAGTGGTGATTGGGGTACCTCTGGGGATCCTTGCGTCCAAGTATGATCCTGTACAAAAGGTTCTCAAACCTATCCTTGACTTCATGCAGACCATGCCGGCCTTCGTTTACCTCATCCCAGCTGTTGCCTTCTTCGGGATTGGGACTGTGCCAGGCGTCTTCGCCTCAGTAATCTTCGCCCTCCCACCAACCGTGCGGATGACTAATTTAGGGATCCGTCAAGTCCCTGAAGACCTGGATGAAGCAGCTGAAGCTTTCGGTTCGACCCCATCACAAAAGCTTTTCCAAGTGGAATTACCGATTGCTAAATCAACCATTATGGCAGGGGTTAACCAAACTGTAATGCTAGCCCTCTCCATGGTGGTAACGGGTTCCATGATCGGGGCACCTGGTCTCGGCCGGATCGTCCTATCTTCCTTACAGAGAGCCCAAGTGGGGACAGGCTTCGTGGCCGGTCTCGGGATTGTTATCCTGGCGATCATTATCGACCGCTTGACCCTCTTTGCAACTGAAGACAAGCGTAAATAAGAATAGGAGGCAGATACGATTATGAAGAAAATTATACTTGGCATCGTGGCTGTCCTAGGTCTTGTACTTAGCTTGGGCAGTCCAGGCGCCTTCCGTTCCTCACTCTTCTCTGGGGGCGGCTCTTCCAATGGCGAATCCATTACCCTCTCCTATGTCGAGTGGGATACAGAAGTGGCTTCAACTAATGTGATTGCTGAAGTCCTCCGCCGGGAAGGTTATGATGTGACCATTACCCCCCTAGACAATGCCATTATGTGGAGTGCTGTGGCAACTGGTGAAGCTGATGGGATGGTTGGGGCATGGCTCCCACAAACCCACGGCCCACAGTTCGACCAGTATGGCGACCAAATGGAAGACCTCGGTCCTAACCTTGAAGGGGCTAAGATCGGGATGGTTGTTCCTGAATATATGGATGTTAATAGCATTGAAGACCTTTCAAGCGAAGCTGATTCTGTCATTACCGGGATCGAGCCTGGTGCTAGGGTGGTTGCGGCGACAGAAGATGCTGTGGCCCAATACCCTAACCTATCCGATTGGACTGTTGAGACCTCTTCTTCCGGTGCCATGACCACTGCTTTAGGTCAAGCTATTTCGAACGAAGAAGAAATTGTCGTAACGGGTTGGTCCCCTCACTGGAAATTCCAAGCCTATGACTTGAAATATCTTGAAGATCCTAAGGGCGTCTATGGGGGCGAAGAAACGATCAATACCATGGTTCGCCAAGGTTTCAAGGGAGACCACCCACGGGCCTATCAAATTCTCGACCAATTCAATTGGAGCTTGGATGATATGGAAAGCGTCATGTTAGAAATCTCTAACGGAAAAGACCCACAACAAGCAGCGATTGAGTGGATCGACGCCAATCCAGATAAAGTGGAAGAATGGTTAGCAGAATAGAAAGCTTTAGCTATTCTATTAATTGTTTTTTACCGCTTAAGACTAACTGTCTCAAGACCTCTTAGCCTTTAAGAAGGAGTTAAAAAACAAGTCATGATGAAAAAAATACTATTAGCTTTAACCGCCTTGGTCGGCTTAGTCTTCACTTTGGGGAGTGAGGGGGCCTATGAGTCCTCGCTACTTAATGGTAATTTCTTTTCCGACAAAGAAGAATTAGAATTGGTCTATGTCCAATGGGATACGGAGATTGCTTCGACCCATGTCATCGCCAATGTCTTAGAAGAAGCAGGCTACCAAGTCAAGATGACCTCAGCTGATGTGCCTGTGATGTGGGCCTCTCTAGCTTCGGGTGATGTAGACGGCATGGTAGCTGCCTGGCTGCCGCAAACCCATGGCTCTTACTTTGAGGAGTTTGGCGACCAGATGGAAGATTTGGGCCCCAATCTCAGAGGAGCCAAGATTGGCTTAGTCGTTCCTGCTTATATGCCAGTCTCTAGCATTGCTGACTTAAGTTCTGAAGCTGGTTCAACCATTACCGGGATTGAACCAGGGACAGGAGCCGTAATGGCCGCAGAGCGAGCCTTGGAGACCTATCCTAATCTCAGCCAGTGGCAGATGGAAACGGCCTCAACAGGGGCGATGACGACAGCTCTTGGCCAGGCTATTGACCGGGAAGAGGAAATTGTCGTTACCGGTTGGTCGCCCCACTGGAAGTTCCAAAGCTATGACCTAAAATACTTGGAAGATCCAGAAGGGGTCTTCGGTGGTGAAGAGACCATCAATACTATGGTCCGCTTTGGCTTGGAAGAAGACCACCCGCGTGCCTATCAGATTCTGGATCGTTTCGAATGGGATCTGGAAGATATGGAGACCGTGATGCTGGATATTGCAGATGGGACAGACCCTAAGCAAGCAGCTAAGAAGTGGGTTGACGCTAACCGCGACAAGGTGGATGCTTGGTTAGCTGAATAAAGATGGGATTGTTGAGTATAGCTTATGCTCCTGCTCAGCTAAATTGCTTGACCAGTCTTATGGTGTCAGCAATCTAAAAAAATAAATAGATTAATGCAGCTACTAAAAAAATGCCTCAAGCGAAGGGAGTCCTTCGGCTTGAGGCATTTTTAATTTGATACTAATAAACTGCAATCGGTCCTGCTTCGCTTTCAATGACGCGGATGTTGGCGTCAAATATATCTTGGAGCTTCTGGGTCTGCATGACATCGCGGGGGGAGCCGAAGCTTGCGATCTGCCCCTTCTTCATAGCGCAGATGAAATCAGCGTAGCGAGCGGCGATATTGATGTCATGGAGGACAGTGATGATGGTCCGGTCCAGCTGGTTAACCACCTGGCGGAGGTGCATCATCATCTGGATAGAGCTCGCAATATCCAGGTTATTCAGGGGTTCGTCGAGGAGGACATAGGGGGTCTCTTGGGCTAGAACCATAGCTACATAGGCCCGCTGGCGTTGGCCACCAGACAGTTGGTCGAGATAGCGGTCGGCTAGCTTTTCTAGGCTGAGAAAGTGGATATAGTTATCCACAATTTCTAAGTCTTTCTCAGTGAGCCGTCCCTTGCTGTAGGGGAAGCGGCCAAAAGCCACCAATTGCTTGACTGTTAACCGAGTCATGAAGTGGTTTTCCTGGCGGAGGACGGCAATCTTTTTGGCCAAGTCCTGGCTTTTGCTTTCATCCATGGCTTGGCCTTCCAGGTAGACCCGGCCGCTATCCGCTTGGAGTAAGCGGCCAATCATCATCAGGCAGGTCGATTTGCCTGCACCATTGGGACCAACGAGGGCAGTAAAACTACCTTTAGGAATTTCGAGATCGAGGGGGCCGATTTTGACTTCATCGTTATAGGCTTTAGAGAGCCCTTCGAGTCGGATCATAGGGATTCTCCTTTCTTATTTCTGAGGAGGACGGTGAGGAAGCTGAGACCACCGAAGACCTCAATGATCACACCCACCACGCCCTGGGCATTGAAGACATGGTACATGAAGAAATAGGCACCTGTTAAGACAGCAAAGGCGACAACGATAGCCATCAGGAAGAGATAGCGGTGGTCGTAGGTCGGAACCAGCTGATAGCAGATATTGGCTACCAGGAAGCCAAAGAAGGACAGGGGACCAATCAAGGCAGTAGAAATGGCCATCAGGATAGCGACAAGGCTTAAAACAATGATAGCAATCTGCTTGGGATTGAGGCCGAGGTTCTTGGCAACATCCGTTCCTAGGGACATGATATCGAGCTTGGAGCTGAGAGCCAAAAGACCGGCGATAGCTAAGAGGCAGAGTGGAACGGCCAGGATGAATTGCTCGGCTTCCGCATGGTTAACGGAAGCGAAGAGCCGAGCCTGGAGGATATCGAACTCTGAGGGTGCTAGCATCCGGCGCATGAAAGTTGCCAGGGAGTTGAGCCCTGTGCCCAGCATCATCCCCACTAAGAGCATAATCTGCATATCCGCGTACTTACCTGTCAGCAACCAGCGGTAGAGGAGCAGGCTAGCTGACACCATGAGGACTAATTGGATGCAGAAGGCCGTTAGACCTGAGAATTGGACTAGGGATTGGACCCCGAGGAAGAAGACAATCGCGGTTTGAAGAGCTACATAAAGGGCTTCAAAACCAAGCAGGGAAGGGGTAATGATCCGGTTTTGGGTCAAAGACTGGAAGGCGACAGTCGCTGTGCCCTGGCAGAGGGCCACGATGATCATGGCGATGAGAGCGGTCAGCCGCCTTTGGATGACTGGGAAGAAAGAGGGGGAATCGATAGGAACAGGGTTATTGTAGAAGATGAGCCCCCCGCTGAAAGCGAGGCCCAGGCAGAAGATGACCCCAAAGAGGATCCAATAGCGGCGGCGGTCAGCTTCCTTGGTAAAGGCTGGAAAATAGAGAGGCTTTAATTTCATGCTTGATGCCTCCTTTGGTAGAGTAATAGGCTAATGAAGACGAAAGAACCCAGGGTCCCCAAGATCACAGAGACGGGCAGCTCGAAGGGAGCGATCAGCCAACGGGAGAGGATGTCACAGGCCATGATCAGGGCCATGCCCAAGAGGCTGACCCAGATTAGGTTGGACCGGACATCATCACCGCGAAATAGGGAAATGGTATTGGGAACGATGAGCCCAAGAAAGGGAAGGTAGCCGACGACGCTAGCGACAATGCCGACAGCTAGGGCGACGAGGGCAGTTCCTAGCAGGCTCACCTTTTGGTAGTCGACGCCGAGATTGGTTGCTACGTCGCGACCGAGGCCGGCAATGGTCAAACGGTCAGCAAGGAAGTAGATAGCTAGGGTAACCAGGATAATCAACCAGAGATACTCATAGCGTCCTTGCTGGATCGAGGCAAAAGACCCTGTAAACCAAATTTCTAGGGACTGGGTCATATTGAAGGCTAGACCAATAAAGGTTGAAATAGCGGAAACAACTGCTCCCAGCATGATCCCAATGAGGGGGACCAAAAGACCTGACTTCAAGCGGATGTTGCGCATAAAATAGAAAAAGACAAGAGTTCCTACAAAGGCTGCCATAATGGCAAAGCCCATCCGCAAGAAGAGGCTCGGTGAGGGAAAGAGCAAATAACAAAGGATCAGGCCAAGCCCCGCCCATTCAATGGTTCCAGTCGTCGTGGGTTCAACAAAGCGGTTTTGGCTCAAGAGCTGCATGACCAAACCGGACATGGACATGGCCGTTCCTGAAAGCATTAAGGCAAATGTTCTCGGAAAGCGCGTGATCCAGAGCATCTGCCAGCCCTCTTCATGGGCCTGGATATCATAAGCGCCAGTCCTAAGGGAGAGATAGGCGAGAAAGACGACTAGAAGGCCGAGGCCCAATAAGCCCCAGCGCCCCCTTAAGGCTTGCTGTAATTTCATTTTATAGGATGTTTTTGGCATGGGCTTGTCTCCTTTAGGCGGGGAAATACTAAAATTTGCTGCTTAGGCAATAAAAACTTAAATAACGAAAGAAACCGGCGACCAATTCAACGGAATGATCGTCGGTTTGTCATTGCCCACTCATTCACATTCATCTTAACAGAGAATGAACTGAATGGAAAATATCAGGACCTACTATTTACTCATCGCATCGGCAATGCGGTTGAAGATTTCAGTGAAGGTTTGGATAGATTCATTAGTATAAGTATCTTCTGGGGCGTAGACGATCTTTTGATCCTTCGACCAATTCAACGGAATGATCGTCGGTTTGTCATTGCCCACTCATTCACATTCATCTTAACAGAGAATGAACTGAATGGAAAATATCAGGACCTACTATTTACTCATCGCATCGGCAATGCGGTTGAAGATTTCAGTGAAGGTTTGGATAGATTCATTAGTATAAGTATCTTCTGGGGCGTAGACGATCTTTTGATCCTTAACGGCTGTCGTATTAGCCAGGGCTTTGGCATTTTCGAGCACATCTTTGGCTGGCTGAGATTTTTCACCAGGCTTAGAAATGGCTGCATCGCGGTCGAGAACCATGAGCCAGTCAGGGTTGCTTTCGGCAATGGCTTCTACGGAAACATCGTCCCCCTTGTGGTCAGAAGACTCATTAGCCACTTCGAGGGCTGGTTTCCAGTCGAAGATATCGTAGAGTGGGCCCCATACCCGGCCAAAGTGTGGCGCTGAGAAACCAATTTCGCCACCTGATACCACTAGGGACATCACTTTATCTTCGCCATTATAGGCTTCTTTAGCCCGCTTAATAGAGGCGTCAAATGCTTCGACATCTTTCTTAGCTTCGTCTTCTTTGTCGAAGATCTTGCCCAAGGCCAGGCTCGAATTCTTCAGGCCATCCACTAAGTCTTGGCCAGGGTGCTCGCTGTCTTCGCTCACATTAATGTCTAGGTTAATCACCGTGGCTTCTGGCACTAACTTCTTAATGTCATCATAGTAGTCTGCAAAACGTTGGCCCACAATCACTAGGTCGGGCTGTTCAGCAGCAATGATTTCTAAGTTAGGTTCTCGGTGGTTGCCGATGTTTTGTACGGAATCATCCTTAACGAAGGCGGAGCTTCCAGGCATGACATCTTTAGGTACGGCCACAGGTTTAATGCCCCATTCTTCTAAGCTTTGGAAGGTCCGGTTGTCTAAGGCAACCACTTTTTGTGGGTTCTTAGGCACTTCTACCTTACCTGTAGCATCCTGGATTTCAACGGTTTCTGCCTTAGCATCCGTTTTAGCACTTGTGCTTTCTTCCGTCTGGCTAGTCGCACTTTGGCTGCTTTCCGCTTGGCTGGACTGGCTAGATTGACCAGACTCTCCCTGGCTGCAGGCTCCGAGTGCCAACATAGACAAGGAGACAAGGGCAACTTTTAATGCTTTTTCTTTCATATCAATAACCTCTTCTTTGCTATTTTCGAAAACCTCGCTCGTAATTGAGAAAGGTTTTCAATTGACAACCTTATTGTAGCAGAGATTTTGTTTAAAAACTATAGAATTCAACAGATGGGAATGAGTCCAATTTAATCTGGCTTTATATAATTTAGAATCCATAAACTATAATCACTTTAAATATCTAGGATTGCTTCTGGATCATGCGCCGGTAGCGGTAGACAGAAGGCACTGAAACACCTAAAGCCTTGGCCACTTGGGGCACAGCTTCCTTGATCTTGAAGACGCCCTTGGCTTCCAAGCGGCGCATGATGTCGAGCTTGGCTTCTGGGCTTAGGTTGAGATTGGATTTGATTTGATCAGGGCCGATAATTTCAGTGATAATATCGTTTACATTTTCGGACAGGATCTCCGCGAAGTCGCTAGAAAAAGCTTCCTCTTTTTCAGCTAATTGGGCGGTCTTAATGGAGATGGGGAGCTTGAGTGTCTTAATAATATGGTCGGCCAGATCAAATTGTTTGGAATAATCCATATTGACACAAATCATCCCTTGGAGTTGGTTCTCATCATCCTTGATGAAGAAGGTTGAACCTTGGAGTATTTTTCCGGCCTTGGTTCGAGTCTTGTAGTTGACCAGGTAATCGCGCTGGCGGTAGTCTTCCTTTTCCATTAATTCGAGGGCGAACTTGGTGATGGGGGAGTCTTTGCTGCGTCCGCTCAATTCGCCGTTGACAATTTCTGCAATATACATGCGTTTACCATCATAAATATGGAGTACGACTTCGAATTGGTCGCCAAGGACCTCTCCCAAAAAATGTACCAGGGCTATATAATGCTTGAGTCGATCTTTATCCATTCATGGGCCTCCATTCACAAGGCGCTGCTAATTATCGATGCTTAAATTTAAATTCATTATAGCGCAAACGAAAAAAATAACAAAGTTCCGCTAGAGAATAAGAAGAAAAAAAGCTAGAGATGAGAGGGTGATGGGAAGAGGAATAAATCTTTATTATCTACCTTGAAAGCGTTGACCCTAATAATAATCATTGTTAAAGTTGATAACTGTAATGTGAAAGGACTTGCAGAAACAAAAATGTAAGCGCTATGAAAAATATAGATACAGAAAGAAGGAAGTAAAAATATGGATTTAATTATTGGAGTGGCTCTCCTGATCCTTGTCTTAGCCTTGTTTACGCTCTTTACCTTCAAAGCTCCTAAAGGTCGTGAAACCATGGGAGCGTTTGCGGATGCTTCGTGCGCAACCCTCTTGGTGGAAGCTTTCCTCAATTCCTTTGTGGGCAATATCTTCGATGCCGACTTCTTCAGTGAGGTCGGCATGGCGGCTGGTTCTATGGGTGGGGCCGCCGCAGCCTGCATGATTCCCCTTGCCTTAGGGGCTTCCCCAGTGGCCGCTATGCTCTGTGGGGCAGCTACTTTTGGCCTGGGAATTCTTCCCGGTCTGGTTGCCGGTTACACTTGCTACTGGATCCTTCAATATATTGAGAAGAAATTGCCTGCTGGACTGGACCTACTCGTGATGATTATTGTGGTAGCTCCTCTGGCACGTTTCATTGCGATCGCCAGCGAGCCAGTTGTTGAAGCTGCCCTCCTCAATATCGGTAAGAGTATTGAAGCTAGCTCCAATGCCGCGCCAGCTATCATGGGGATTATCGTTGGTGGGATCATGGCAGTGGTTTCTAGCTCGCCCATCTCATCTATGGCCCTATCTGCCATGCTCGGTCTGACTGGTCTACCAATGGGGGTAACGACCATGGCCGTCTTTGGCTCAGCCTTCGTTAACTGGATGACTTACCGCGAGTTGAAACTCGGGGGTCCACGTGAAAGCTTGGCTGTCTTCTTAGAAGCCAAGACCCAGGTTGACCTCACCTCAGCCAATCCGCTTCCAGTATATCTGGCTGACTTTATTGGGGGCGGCTTGTGCGGCCTTGTTGTAGCCCTTGCCGGTATGGTGAACGAAGCCTCTTCTACGGCTACACCATTCGCGGGCCTAGCCGTGATGTTCGCCTATAACCCCGCCATGAAGGTTGTCATTATGGCCGTTGCCTGTGCCGTTATTGGGTTAGTGACTGCCTTTGTTTCTGCCAAGTGCTTTAAGAATTATCCAATCAATCGTTTGGACGATATCCAAGAAGAAGCTGACTCTAAAGAAGCAGAGGGTGTCTCCTCAGAAGCCTACTATGCCCACCAAGCAAGCTAATAAAAAACTGTTTTTTTAAGGAAGTTAGGGAAGACCCTGCTTCCTTTTTTGCGTTAAAAGTCTCTGTTGAAAAGGGGAAATCGGGGCTTTTATACAATCTTAAAACAAAAAGAAGGCATCCATAAAGAAGTCCAAAAAAATTTCTCATTATATTTATCATTTTCTTTCTATTATATAGCTTTCGAAATGAGTGTTTACTAATCTTTATCTATTACCATTATGTCGCTTATTTATAGGGCTTAAATGATTTATCTGTTCACTAGATCAAGGAATCGTCTGAATTTTATCACATTTAAATTCTCATATTAAAGCGGGAAAAATTAATAAAAGTTTATCGTTGTAATAATAAATTATTTGTTTTGATGGCGCTTTCATGATAAGCTTTTATCAAGTTGTGAATGGGAAAGGAGGCCCAGGAAAATTCCTTTTAATCAGTAATGTAAGCGATTTATCATTTTGTCTGAACCCCTGCCTTCTCTTGCCGGAATCATTCAATCAGCTCTTATACTAGGGGCAAGGGGCAGTGTTCAGCGAGTCAGAAACTAAGAAAGTAGGATAAAACTATGGATATAATTGTCGGTACCATTTGGTTGCTAGTTGTACTAGCTATCTTTACACTCTTTAACTATAAAGCCCCATATGGCGCCAAGGCCATGGGTGCCTTAGCATCGGCTGCTTGCGCCAGCTTCCTAGTTGAAGCCTTCCACGATTCCTTCTTCGGATCGGTGCTCGGCCTAGAATTTCTCAAAGAAGTGGGGATGGCCAATGGGGCGCTCAGTGGGGTGGCAGCCGCCATCTTAGTTGCCATTGCTATTGGCGTTCAACCTGGCTATGCGGTCCTCATGGGATTGGCAGCTTCGGGAACAGGAATCTTACCTGGTTTCTTGGCCGGTTATCTCGTGTCCTTCCTCGTTAAATGGATGCAGAAAAAGATTCCTGGTGGCTTGGACCTCATTCTTATTATCATTGTCAGCGCACCACTCACCCGAGCCTTGGCCCTCTTCATCGCACCGCTGGTAGATAATTCACTCCTCCAAATCGGTGAAATCCTTATTGCTTCTTCCGAATCAAGCCCTGTTATCATGGGGATCATCCTCGGCGGCGTTATCACCGTGGTGGCCACCGCGCCTTTGAGCTCTATGGCCCTAACCGCTATGCTCGGCCTAACTGGGACCCCAATGGCAATCGGCGCCATGGCTGTCTTCGGGTCTTCCTTCATGAACTACATGATCTTCCACCACTTAAAACTCGGTGAACGTAAAGATACTATCGCTTTTGCCATTGAACCTTTGACCCAGGCAGATGTGACCTCTGCTAACCCGATTCCAATCTACGGAATAAACTTTATGGGTGGGGCCTGCAGTGGGATTCTAGTGGCCCTCTTACAAATGGTCAACGAAACCCCAGGGACGGCCACTCCAATCGCTGGTTTTGCTGTTATGTTTGCCTACAACCCAGCCATGAAAGTGCTCTTAGTTGGTTTGGCCTTGATTGTGATTAACCTTATTGTTGGTTTCTTAGGAGCCAAGGTCTTCAGAAATTATCCAGTCATCACCAAGCAAGAATTAGCAGAACGTGACTATTAGAATTCTTTTTACCTAATAAAGCTAGGCTTTTCTACGGAGCCTAGCTTTTTTCATGCTTTTGGTCTGGGAAACGTGCTACAATCAGGGGTAAGTATAACGGTTTTTTTATAAATTGTGTTAGTGAGCATTCGTTTCGCTTTTGAATTTGTCCCTTAAATGTTTAGAGGATCAACAACGGCTGAAGCCGTCTTGTACTTTATCCGTAAGTCGCTAGCGCTCCAACGGCTAAAGCATAGCATCGGCTCGAGCAGCTTCAGCTCTTGGAGCGAAGCGACTTAGAGATGAAGTTCAAGGCTGTGTCAGCAGCGTTGCTACCTTCTTCTCGCCTAGCGAGCCTCAAACGTTTCGTACGGCTAGCGCCTACGATACGTAATTCGCATCTAGTCGGGTTCAGGCTAGCAGAAATAGCTCCTCTTCACCAAAATCCGTCGAAGTCTTTCTGACTTCTCTGGATTTTGGCTCCAGAGGTCTATTTCTCTCGCTAGCCTTTACACCCTCGCCTTGCTTGTTCATGGCTAAGGGCCAACTTCAACGCTACACTACTGCTCAAAAAAAATCGGTATAGATTTTGATTGCTAATCACTAATATTAATAGTTAGAGAGCCAGTATGATCGTGTCTGAAGGGAGTTATGATGATGGAAGAAGAAAGTCGGGCTCAGGCCTTTATCGAAGCGGGGGAGCGGATTAGTTCGGCTGCGCGGATTAATTATGTGGATTTATTGGTGGACCATGCCCGGGGTGCCTTGGTCTATGATGCGGATGGTAAGGCTTATATTGACCTCTTAGCTAGCGCTTCAACAGCCAATGTCGGCCACTGCCATCCTAAAGTTGTGGCTGCTATTCAAAAGCAATCCGAACGTTTGCTTCATTATATTCCCTCCTATTCCTACCAGAGTCAGTTGGAAAGCTTGGCTGAGCGCTTGGTTGATCTGACACCAGGAGACTTCGAGAAGAAGGTTTCCTTCTCCACCTCGGGTTCGGAGGCCAATGAAGCCATGATTAAATTTGCCCGGGCTTATACTGGGCGTCCCTACCTGATTAGCTTCACGGGAGCCTATCACGGGTCGAGCTACGGGGCCATGACCCTGTCTGCCTGCAGCCTCAACATGCGGCGGAAGATGGGGCCCTTGCTGCCTGGCATCTACCACATGCCTTACCCTGACCCCTATCGCCGGCAAGCGGGGGAGAGCGATGACCAGCTCGCTGAGCGTTACCTGGACCAGATCCGCCTGGCCTTCGAGACCTACCTGGCCCCTGAAGAGGTCGCTTGCGTCTTGATCGAACCCATTCAGGGCGATGCGGGGATCGTTATCCCACCCCAGGCCTTCATCCAAGGCCTCTACGAGCTCTGCCAGGAATACGGCATTCTCTTCGCTGTGGATGAAATCAACCAAGGCTTGGGTCGAACCGGCAAGTTGTGGAGCATTGACCACTTCGGGGTTGTTCCTGACCTGATGGCAATCGGCAAGTCCCTAGCTTCGGGACTGCCCCTGTCTGCCTTAGTGGGCCGGTCTGACATTATGGAGAGCCTGGGCTCACCCGGCCACGCCTTCACCTCGGCCGGCAACCCCATCTGCACTGCCGCTGCCCTAGCCACCCTAGACGTTATCGAAGAGGAAAAGCTGGTCCAAAAAACTGCACCAAACGGCGCCTATGTCCAGGAAGCCTTCCAAAAGCTCCAGGCCAAGTATCCCCATATCATCGGCGACGTGCGCTGCCTAGGCCTCAACGCGGGCATTGAACTCGTAACGGACCCTGAGACCAAGGAAAGAGACAGCCAAGCTGCCAGCAAGATCATGACCTATCTCTTCGACCACGGTGTTCTCATGGTCACACTCATGGGCAATGTTCTCCGCTTCCAGCCGCCCCTCATGATCAGCCGCGACCTCCTCGACCAGGCCCTTGAGCGATTAGACCAAGCCTTTGCTGCTCTGGACCGGGGCGAGATCCAGGTGGCGGAAGATGTGGAATTGGGCTGGTAGGGGAACAAAATTATACTATAGGGAGTATAATTCTTAGATAATTTACTGAAAGATTTCTCAAAAAAACAAAACTTGCTTTTACTTGATTGAACTAAGAGACTTAAATGCAATCTATGAAAGAGAGATAGGGAAATTCGCTGTTTGCCCAATAATTTAGCTTTACTTCAAAATTCCTAGTGATCATCTAATGCTTTTTTTACCTGAGCAATCGCATAATTTTGTTTCATAAATTTCATCACATAAGGATTAATAAACAAAAAGCTAGTTCAGTATACGCTATGATTATTTAACAGTGTTTAGGACCCTAAATATTGAAATCACTAGCAAGGAGAAAGATGACATGATTAGATTGCTTGGAAGTAAGGACCGACGCCAGTTGACCTTAATTGATATCTTTAAGAATGAAGATGACTTATACCTCACTCATGGAGACCTTGCGGATCGATTATCATGTACTAATGCGACAATTAAATGTGATTTAAAGGAAATACAAAATTTGTTTCCGGATGAAATTCAGGTCATCCAATCAGGGATCTGGGTGCATCTCGACTTTAAAAAAATGGTTGCTAGCAATTTTTATTTTAAAAAATATAGCAAAGAAGCTGTGACTTACCGCTTACTCTTTGAACTGATGAGTAACTCTTATACTTCTGTTGAAGAGCTCAGCCAGAAAATTTATGCTAGCCGCAGTTCGGTTTACCGGGCCATCAAACAAATTAATCACTTTTTTGAAGAGGCTCATTTAGAACTTGAACTTACAACCTCTCCTCTAAGTTTAGAAGGGAAAGAATTTATGGTTCGCTTATTTTATCCCTTTATTTTGATGCATTACTTGCCGGATACGGTTTGGCCCTTCCAATCAATTAGCCAGCAAGAAGCTTTTGAATTGTATGATACCTTGTCTTCTACCTCTCCTTATCTAAAGAGCTTTAGCTCAAATCCGCTCGTTTATTTACAGATCGGTGTTAACTTTGAACGTTTTGCTAACCACTTTGTTTTAGAGAAGTCAGAGTGGCCTATTACGACCCATGAATTGTCTGTATTGATGGTAAATTTAGATATTTTTACAGAGTTTCAGGCAAAAGGCAAGGCTTATCCCTTATTCGAACTTATCCCACAGATTACTCCAGGGATTATTTCGTCAGGAACCCTCTTGAATCGAACTTATTTAGAAGATAGCTTAAGGATTTCGCCGCGTATCAAACAATGCATCGAAAAATTTGAAGCTGATATGTACCAACTCAAGCGGGATTATCAACTGAAGAGCGCCCAAAAAGAAGATATTGAGCTGATTTCACTAACAATCTACAATTTATGTATTGCTATGGATAAGAAAGTAAATGTGATTTTGAATGATCCCATCACCCACCAGAGTAACCTAGTCTATGAGGTGGCTTGTATTAATCCAAACTTTGTTATCGATGTCCAGAGAATGATCAAAAATTTTATCGAGTCGCTCCATATCATGGAAGAGATTCCTGACCAAGTCCTTATTGGTTTTACCTTTTACTTTATAGTTATTTGGCCAGATACGATCTTAGAACTGAATAAAATTATCAAGATTGACCTTCTTCTTTATACAGGCAATTACCAATACGACCTGGAATATAAGGCAATTTTGGATCCGATTGTTCACAACTATGTGACGGTCCATGTTCACAATAAGGCCCTTAATTGGCAAGAAGTTCTGGAAGATAGTCCGTACAAAATTATTATGACAAGCTTTGATATCCCAAGCACGCCTGGTCGCTATATATTTAATATCAAATCCATGCCTGATGTGAATACCTTCCTGTGGATCTATGAAACGGTTAGAGAGATCAATGATTCCGATACTTCTAATATGTCGGGCATGCTCTTTACGCAATAAACTTAAACTGACTCTTTTGGGTCAGTTTTTTTTATGAGCTGTTTCACATCTTTACCTGATAAGCAGATAAAAAACAGAAGAAAACAATTCTTGCATTTATAATCAGATTAGCTTTTTAGAGAAAGGAGAAGTTTTCCACTCAAGAGCCCCTACAAATGATGCAAGCTAAGAAAGATTCCAATCTTTTCGTGGCCCTTAGGGTATGTGCCAGTCGAGTTTATCTAGCGAAAAGCCGATAAGACCTTTGCTTTATCGCTTTTTTGCTTTCAACTTACTAGCAACGTAGCTAATAGATACAGTGGAGATATATTTGATGATTTGTAAATAAGCCTGATGTATTAAGCTATAGGAAGGTAAGGTGTGATTTGGTTGGAAAAAATAATGCTAAAGTTCGAATGGAAAAGCAAAGTTATTATCTTAAACAATAATGTACTAATTAAATTTAAAGGATAAGACAATGAAAACGTTAAGATAACGACTTAAAACATAATTTTGTTATCTTCTTATAATGTACAAAAAATGTTTTAAAATGCTGATATAAAAAGAAAATATTGTCTTTTTTTTTTTTATACTCTGGACTTGTCTTAAATAATGTAGTTTTAACTAGGAGGAAATCTTTATGGTTGGAAAAAATAATACTAAGCTTAGAGAGGAAAAACAAAGTAATAAATTTTATCGTTATTCCATTAAACGATTAAATATTGGTGTAGCCTCTGTAGCAGTGGCAGCAGGTTTACTTTTTGCTGGAAACATGGCTGTTGTCCAAGCAGCGAGTATCCAAGAACAAGAAGGAATCGAAACTTCTGAAAACGTTATTCCAGAAGTGCCGGTAGGCTTACAAGAAAGAGAAAGTGCTGGAAACAATATTGAGTTAGAGAATTCAGAAAATGAACCAAGCTCTAATTCAATTCCAAACAATAGTGAACAATCAAATGCGGAAGTTAGTGATGAAAAGAATCGAGTAGATAATAATTCGTCAGAAGAGAAAAATGTATCGACTGATGATGCAAAAACTCCTGTGGAAGAAAATTCACAGGATAAACAATCTGAAGAATTAGCTGTCGATTCAAATAAAGAAAAAAATAAAGTCCAAAATATTGATAAACCTTCTAGCGAAAAATCTTCTGTAGCTGACTCTGAGGAGAAGTCTATCCCTGAAGATAATCAACAGAGAAATAGGCATCAAAATGGTGCTAAGAATGAAAACACGAGCGATAACAATCAACAAGCAGCGCTTGATCATTTCGCAAAAGAGCTGGCAGCTTCTGACAATCCCAAGCAGGTCTTACGTTCTAAATTAGCGGAGGTTTATGATCCGAAAGATGTTGAAGGTTTACTTGCTGAGATTAATCCCCAAAATATTCGCGATGGCTTAACTTTGAGAGAGGAATTAACAAAAGCAGGCTTAGCCTATGCAGAGAGTCAGCGCTTACGTGAAAAAGGACAAATTTTTGCGGTTTTACCTACTAGTAGCCGGTCCGTTCGCGGGGGACAGAATGTCGCAAACCAAATTCAAGTGACCAATGCTGACTTTAAGCGACTTGATGGTAATAATCGTGAAACAGACTATGTTCACGATAATGAAGGAGGATATGCTCGGCTTGATGTCGATATTGCAGTCTCAGGGCAAGTGCAAGCAGGGGACTACTTTATTCTTGATTATGGTCAATATCTAAGACCAGGTGGCCTTAATATTCCAGCAACCCCAAAGGATTTAATAGGTTCGGATAACGCAATTGTAGCTAAAGCTTACTATGACGCTGATCAGAACCGAGTGATTTACCGGTTTACAGACTGGGTGAATGGTAAGAATAATATAAGAGCTGCTCTACGCCAAGGGACTCAGCCTTTCTACGATAAGATTACAGATAATTTCAAGAATTATCCTGTCACTGTGACGATTGCAGGAACACCATATACAGAAAATATTGCATACCACTTTAATAATATCAACGGTGACGGTACCAGTAATAAATATCGAGCGGTTGATGGAACACACGTTGAGACGAATCGAACAAATCCAAACCACTATACAGCCAAAGAAGTTTGGTATATCAACCGTGACGGACGTAATATGAACCACGGACCACATACGATTCTCTTTGAATCAAATACTAGTAATCTGGAATCAATGAAGGTTTATGAGGTCTTGGATGATCGTGCCTTTACGGATAGCTTTAATCCGGAAGTAAACCCGCGCTATGTTCGTGAAGTTTCTGGAAGATCTTATCAAGATTCTGAAGGTGTACGCTTTAATGTAGGTAATGGGCCAGCTACTGGTAAGAAGTATATCGTTTATACGGTGACTAGTCCGAAAAACCAACAAGCTAATCAACGGATTAACAGCGAAATGCATTTGACGCTTAGAAACAAAAATAATGAGTCTAATTCTAGAGAGCATTGGAAAACCTTAACGATTTCAACAACTCATAGTTCATCTGCCGCTTCTGGTCAGAATACGCCAGGGATCTTTGTTGAACGCCACCGCTATGAAACCGTTGATGAGAACGGCCGTGTCGTGAGTGTTGACGATACGATCACAGAAACTCCGCAATATGGAACTGTCAACGAGCAATACACAACAGGTGCGGAAAATCGACCAGGTTATACCTTCGTTCGAACCGAAGCTCCGAGAAATAATCCGACTTATTCGCCAGATGGACGGACAACCAGCGGAAACTTTAAAGCAGGTATGACCCAAGAAATCACTTATGTTTACCAAAGAAGACAACAACAAGTAGAGACTGGACCTGCTTATGAAATGACGGTTGAAGATTCTTCTTACCCAACAGAATTCCGTTATGATCCTTCTCTTCCTGCCGGTCAAATCCGCGAAATTCGACCAGGACAAGACGGTCGTGTGCGAGTTCTCTATGAACATGTGAATCCAGCAAACGTTCCTGACTTCAATCCTAATAACTTTAGATACATGCGGGGCCAATACTGGCGGGAAGTTTCTCGTGAAGTTGTTCAAGAGCCACAAAGTCAAATCTTTGGGTATAATTTTGAAGCGATTACTGAAACTAAGACCAATCCTGACGGCAGCGTCACTATTATCTATAACACTGGACGGCGGGTTGAAATTCCAGCAGCTAAACCTAAGGAACCACTGCTACCAAGTAAACCGATTGTTGAAACGACACGGGTAACCGACCGACACCCAGAAACTGGTAAGCAAGTGAGAGGCTCTCGGGTTACGATTAAGATCTTCAACCCAAATACTAACCGCTTTGAAGATGAGAAGGTTATCTTTATCCCAGATGGGCAAGACGGAACTGATGGAAACAACGGTACCAATGGAACATCTATTACTGCTAAGACTGAACGTGGTAAAGAAAATCCAGCCGATCCTAATAGTCCAAGTGGGTCATGGATCCGTGTTTATAAAGTAAACCCAGACGGTAGCCAAGGTGACCTCATCTCTGAAACCTTCGTTAGAGATGGTGAAAAGGGTGACCCAGGTGAACAAGGTCCTCAAGGCCCACAAGGTGAGAAGGGTGAGCGTGGCGAACAAGGCCCTCAAGGTCCACAAGGCGAGAAGGGTGAACAAGGTGCCCCAGGTACCCCAGGCCAAGATGGTCAAGACGGCCGAGATGGAAAATCTGTTCTAGCTAAGACCGAACGCGGTACCAAAGCTGATGAGACAGGTAAAGATCGCCCAGGTACATGGGTAATCATTCACGAAGACGCCAATAATAACGGTCAAGTTGATCCAGGCGAACGTGAAATCAGCCGTGAATTCATCTTCGATGGTACAAACGGTACCGACGGTAAGACGCCACTCGTTGAAAGTGAACGTGTAGAAAAAGATCCAAATAATCCAAACTCCGAATCCGGCGTGAAGATCATTGTAAGAGACCCTGAAAATAACGAAATCATCAAAGAAACCTTCGTCAAAGATGGCGAAAAAGGTGATCCTGGTGAGCGTGGCGAACAAGGCCCTCAAGGTCCACAAGGCGAGAAGGGTGAACAAGGTGCCCCAGGTACCCCAGGCCAAGATGGTCAAGACGGCCGAGATGGAAAATCTGTTCTAGCTAAGACCGAACGCGGTACCAAAGCTGATGAGACAGGTAAAGATCGTCCAGGTACATGGGTAATCGTTCACGAAGACGCCAACAATAACGGTCAAGTTGACCCAGGTGAACGTGAAATCAGCCGTGAGTTCATCTTCGATGGAGTGAATGGAACTGACGGGAATAACGGTGCAGATGGAGCATCGATTACTGCTAAGACTGAACGTGGTAAAGAAAATCCAGCTGACCCTAACAGCCCAAGTGGTTCATGGATCCGTGTTTATAAAGTAAACCCAGACGGTAGCCAAGGTGACCTCATTTCTGAAACCTTCGTTAAAGATGGTGAGAAGGGTGAACAAGGTGCCCCAGGTCAAGATGGTACCGATGGTAAAGATGGAAAATCCGTCCTAGCTAAGACCGAACGCGGTACTAAAGCCGATGAAACAGGTAAAGATCGCCCAGGTACATGGGTAATCGTTCACGAAGACACCAACAATAATGGTCAAGTTGACCCAGGCGAACGTGAAATCAGCCGCGAATTTATCTTTGATGGAACTGATGGAAATAACGGGACAGACGGAACTTCAGTAACCGCTAAGACTGAACGCGGTAAAGAAAATCCAGCCGACCCTAACAGCCCAAGCGGTTCATGGATCCGAGTATATAAAGTGAACCCAGACGGAAGTCAAGGTGACCTCATCTCCGAAACCTTCGTCAAAGACGGTGAAAAAGGTGATCCAGGTGAGCAAGGTCCTCAAGGCCCACAAGGTGAGAAGGGTGAACAAGGTACACCAGGTACACCAGGCCAAGACGGACAAGATGGGAAATCCATCCTCGCTAAGACCGAACGTGGTACGAAAGCTGATGAAACAGGTAAAGATCGCCCAGGGACATGGGTAATCGTTCACGAAGACGCCAATAATAACGGTCAAGTTGACCCAGGTGAACGTGAAATCAGCCGTGAATTTATCTTTGATGGAACTGATGGAAATAACGGGACAGACGGAACTTCAGTAACCGCTAAGACTGAACGCGGTAAAGAAAATCCAGCCGACCCTAACAGCCCAAGCGGTTCATGGATCCGAGTATATAAAGTGAACCCAGACGGAAGTCAAGGTGACCTCATCTCCGAAACCTTCGTCAAAGACGGTGAAAAAGGTGATCCAGGTGAGCAAGGTCCTCAAGGCCCACAAGGTGAGAAGGGTGAACAAGGTACACCAGGTACACCAGGCCAAGACGGACAAGATGGGAAATCCATCCTCGCTAAGACCGAACGTGGTACGAAAGCTGATGAAACAGGTAAAGATCGCCCAGGGACATGGGTAATCGTTCACGAAGACGCCAATAATAACGGTCAAGTTGACCCAGGTGAACGTGAAATCAGCCGTGAATTTATCTTTGATGGAACTGATGGAAATAACGGGACAGACGGAACTTCAGTAACCGCTAAGACTGAACGCGGTAAAGAAAATCCAGCCGACCCTAACAGCCCAAGCGGTTCATGGATCCGAGTATATAAAGTGAACCCAGACGGAAGTCAAGGTGACCTCATCTCCGAAACCTTCGTCAAAGACGGTGAAAAAGGTGATCCAGGTGAGCAAGGTCCTCAAGGCCCACAAGGTGAGAAGGGTGAACAAGGTACACCAGGTACACCAGGTACACCAGGCCAAGACGGACAAGATGGGAAATCATCTTATGTACACGTCGTGAATGGACCAAACGAAGCCGGAGAATCAGGCAGCTGGATTATCACTTACTTCGATAAGAATGGTGATGGCCAATTCACTTCTGATGAAATTGTTTCTACAGAGTTTGTAGCTGACGGTAAGGACGGTAAGGATGGTAAATCAGTCCTCGCAACTACCGAACGCGGCACAAAAGCTGATGAAACAGGCAAAGAACGCCCAGGCACATGGGTAATCGTTCACGAAGACGCCAACAATAACGGTCAAGTTGATCCAGGCGAACGTGAAATCAGCCGTGAATTCATCTTCGATGGTACCGACGGTAAAGATGGCAAGACGCCAATCGTTGAAAGCAAACGCGTTGAAAAAGATCCGAATGATCCAAACTCTGAATCTGGTGTGAAGATCATCGTCAGAGACCCAGAAAGCAAGGAAATCATCAAAGAAACCTTCGTCAAAGATGGCGAAAAGGGTGAGAAGGGTGAACAAGGCGCTCCTGGTACACCAGGCCAAGATGGTCAAGATGGAAAAGATGGTAAATCATCTTATGTTCATGTCGTGAATGGACCAAACGAAGCTGGAGAATCAGGCAGCTGGATTATCACTTACTTCGATAAGAACGGTGACAGCCAATTCACTTCTGATGAAATCGTCTCTACTGAATTTGTAGCCGATGGTAAAGATGGCCAAGACGGTAAGGATGGAAAATCAGTCCTCGCAACTACCGAACGCGGTACCAAAGCCGATGAAACAGGTAAAGACCGTCCAGGTACATGGGTAATCGTTCACGAAGACGCCAATAATAACGGTCAAGTTGATCCAGGCGAACGTGAAATCAGCCGTGAATTCATCTTCGATGGTACAAACGGTACCGACGGTAAGACGCCACTCGTTGAAAGTGAACGTGTAGAAAAAGATCCAAATAATCCAAACTCCGAATCCGGCGTGAAGATCATCGTCAGAGACCCAGAAAGCAAGGAAATCATCAAAGAAACCTTCGTCAAAGATGGCGAAAAGGGTGAGAAGGGTGAACAAGGTGCTCCTGGTACGCCAGGCCAAGATGGTCAAGACGGCCGAGACGGAAAATCCGTCCTAGCTAAGACCGAACGGGGAACCAAAGCCGATGAAAGTGGTAAAGACCGTCCAGGTACATGGGTAATCGTTCACGAAGACACCAACAATAACGGTCAAGTTGACCCAGGTGAACGTGAAATCAGCCGTGAATTCATCTTCGATGGTACAAACGGTACCGACGGTAAAGATGGCGAGACGCCAATCGTTGAAAGTGAACGCATTGAAAAAGATCCAAATGATCCAAACTCTGAATCTGGTGTGAAGATCATTGTCAGAGACCCAGAAACCAATGACATCATCAAAGAAACCTTCGTCAAAGACGGCGAAAAGGGTGATCCAGGTGAGCGTGGCGAACAAGGTCCTCAAGGCCCACAAGGTGAGAAGGGTGAACAAGGTACCCCAGGCCAAGATGGTCAAGACGGCCGAGACGGAAAATCTGTTCTAGCTAAGACCGAACGCGGCACCAAAGCCGATGAAACAGGTAAAGACCGTCCAGGCACATGGGTAATCGTTCACGAAGACACCAACAATAACGGTCAAGTTGACCCAGGTGAACGTGAAATCAGCCGTGAATTCATCTTCGATGGTACAAACGGTACCGACGGTAAAGATGGTAAGACGCCAATCGTTGAAAGTGAACGCGTTGAAAAAGATCCAAATGATCCAAACTCTGAATCTGGTGTGAAGATCATTGTCAGAGACCCAGAAACCAATGACATCATCAAAGAAATCTTCGTCAAAGACGGCGAAAAGGGTGATCCAGGTGAGCGTGGCGAACAAGGTCCTCAAGGCCCACAAGGTGAGAAGGGTGAACAAGGTACCCCAGGCCAAGATGGTCAAGACGGCCGAGACGGAAAATCCGTCCTAGCTAAGACCGAACGGGGAACCAAAGCCGATGAAAGTGGTAAAGATCGCCCAGGTACATGGGTAATCGTTCACGAAGACACCAACAATAACGGTCAAGTTGACCCAGGTGAACGTGAAATCAGCCGTGAATTCATCTTCGATGGTACAAACGGTACCGACGGTAAAGATGGCAAGACGCCAATCGTTGAAAGTGAACGTGTTGAAAAAGATCCAAATGATCCAAACTCTGAATCTGGTGTGAAGATCATTGTGAGAGACCCAGAAAGCAACGAAATCATCAAAGAAACCTTCGTCAAAGATGGCGAAAAAGGTGAAAAGGGTGACCAAGGCGCTCCTGGTACACCAGGCCAAGATGGTCAAGATGGAAAAGATGGTAAATCATCTTATGTTCATGTCGTGAATGGACCAAACGAAGCTGGAGAATCAGGCAGCTGGATTATCACTTACTTCGATAAGAACGGTGACGGCCAATTCACTTCTGATGAAATTGTTTCTACAGAGTTTGTAGCTGACGGTAAGGACGGCAAGGATGGTAAATCAGTCCTCGCAACTACCGAACGCGGCACAAAAGCTGATGAAACAGGTAAAGATCGCCCAGGCACATGGGTAATCATTCACGAAGACACCAACAATAACGGTCAAGTTGACCCAGGTGAACGTGAAATCAGCCGTGAATTCATCTTCGATGGCACCAACGGAGCCGACGGCAAGACGCCAATCGTTGAAAGTGAACGCGTTGAAAAAGATCCAAATGATCCAAACTCTGAATCTGGTGTGAAGATCATCGTCAGAGACCCAGAAAGCAAGGAAATCATCAAAGAAACCTTTGTCAAAGACGGCGAAAAGGGTGACCAAGGTACTCCAGGTCAAGATGGTCAAGACGGAAAAGATGGTAAATCATCTTATGTTCATGTCGTGAATGGACCAAACGAAGCCGGAGAATCAGGCAGCTGGATTATCACTTACTTCGATAAGAACGGTGATGGCCAATTCACTTCTGATGAAATTGTCTCTACTGAATTTGTAGCTGATGGGAAAGATGGCCAAGACGGTAAGGACGGCAAGTCAGTGACTGTTTCTACAGAACCAGGTCATTTCCAAGGTCAAGATGGTGTTTGGATCATTGTTCAAGATGGTGAAACAGGTAAAGAACTCGATCGAGACTTTGTTGCCAACGGTAAAGATGGCAAGGATGGCAAGTCTGCAGATATTAAGACAGAAGCATTAGTGGATCCGAATGGCCAAGAAATTGGTTATAAGATTACTATTACCCATCCAGATGGTTCAAAAGAAACTCGTCTGATTAAACATGGGAAAGATGGTAAGGATGGAAAAGACGGTCGCGATGGGAAATCCATTATTGCGACTACTGAACGTGGCGACCATAAGGGACAATCAGGTGCTTGGTTGATTATCCGCGATAGAGAGACCCTTCAAGAAATTGACCGTGAATTTATTTCTGATGGTCAAGATGGCAAATCAGCTGATATCTCATCACGAGAAACTGCAGAAGGTCTAGAAATCACCATCCACCATGCCAATGGAACAAACCATACACACATCATCCGTGACGGTAAAGACGGCAAGTCTATAACCGCATCAACTGAACCTGGTACCTTTAACGGACAGTCAGGTATGTGGTTGATTATCCGTGACCGTGACACGGGTCAAGAATTAGACCGTCAATTTGTGCGTGATGGCAAGGATGGACAGGACGGAAAAGATGGAAAATCACCGCTTCTAAGTACTGAAAAAATCCTTGATTCAGATGGTAAAGAAATCGGCTTAAGTATTAAGATAACGCATCCAGATGGCTCGACTGAAACACATACCATCTACCACGGTCGAGATGGTAAGGATGGCCAAGATGGTCAAACCCCACAAATCCGTACTGAAAAAGGCAAAGATAGCCAAGGCAATGTGGGCAGATGGTTGATTATCGAAGACGGTCATGGCAATGAAATCGTTCGTGAATTCATCCGTGATGGTCAAGATGGTAAGACCCCTTCTGCTAAAGTAGAACCTGGTAAGAATGAACATGGGGATAGTGGCCAATGGATTATTATCTTCGATGGAGATGGTAATGAAGTTTCACGCGAATTTGTTCGTGACGGCAAGGATGGCCAAGATGGTCACTCGCCAAGTCTTGAAACAGTTCCTGGTAAGAATGCAGATGGTGACAGTGGTCTATGGGTGATTGTTAAAGATCCAGAAGGTAAGGAATCGAGCCGTCACTTTATCAGAGACGGTAAAGATGGCAGAGGAATTAAGAAGATCTATAGTAAAGATGGTCGGTTAACGATTGTGTTTACGGATAATACAAAAGAAATCCTTGAAATTCCATGTTGCCAACCTAAGTCAGAGGATCCGAAACCAGAGGATCCTAAGCCAGAAGATCCTAAGCCAGAAGATCCTAAGCCAGAAGATCCTAAGCCAGAAGATCCTAAGCCAGAAGATCCTAAGCCAGAAGATCCTAAGCCAGAAGATCCTAAGCCAGAAGATCCTAAGCCAGAAGATCCTAAGCCAGAAGATCCTAAGCCAGAAGATCTAAAACCACAAGATTCAAGCCTAGAAAACCCTAAGACTAAAGATGGCTACACGATTACTGGGGAAACAACTTCATTTAACCGTAATCAAGCAAAAGAAAAACAAAGTGTAGTTGCCAATAGCCGCTTACCTCAAACAGGTGCAGTGTCTGGTATGTCAGCTGGAACAATTGCAGTTAGTCTATTTGTAGGTGTTGGCAGCTTAGTATTTGATCGAAAGAAAAAGAAATAGTTTAGGTATTTAGATAAAGCTGTGTCGATAATCATCGGCACAGTTTTTTTCATATCAAAGAAATATTACATTCTAGTAGTTATAAGTACAGCTTAATCCCCCTTCAATTTAACTTGTTATTTTAATCACAAACAATGTGATAAACTGAGATTAAAGAAAATATAGGAGGTAAAAAGGATGTCAAAAAAATTAACTGATACGATTACTTTTCGTCATGGGGCACAGGTAAATAATCGCATTGTGCAACCCCCAATGTTAACTAACTCTGGTAAGAATGATGGGTATGTAACAGAGGACACTCTTAATTATTACAGTGCGCGCTCACAATCTGCAGGAATGGTGATTGTAGAATATAGTTATGTAAGTTTTGCAGGCGGACCATCGCGTTCATGGGCAGATGATCGGGAACAACTCGGTTTTTACAATGATTCTTACATCGAAGGTATGACTAAGATTGCTCAAACTCTTAAGAAAGATGGTAATAAGGCCATTCTTCAATTAGCGCATTCGGGACGAGAATCGAATTGGCGTGCTCAGCAAGGGGAGAAGGTCTATGCTCCATCTTCGTTTGATTTTGGCTTTTTAGATTATGAAGTGGAA
Organism: Aerococcus sanguinicola; assembly: GCF_001543145.1. NCBI lineage: Bacteria > Bacillati > Bacillota > Bacilli > Lactobacillales > Aerococcaceae > Aerococcus > Aerococcus sanguinicola. Next base: position 1,429,132 of record NZ_CP014160.1, read on the forward strand.
GAGCTGACGGAAGCTGATATTTTTGCAGTCATTGATGACTTTGTCCAAGCAGCTAAGCGGGCAGTAGCTTGTGGTTTTGATGGTATTGAAATCCATGGGGCCAACCACTATCTGCTTCAACAATTTTTCTCAAAATGGTCTAATCGCCGTCAAGATAAATGGGGCGGAAATTTAGAAAATAGAATGCGTTTTATTGTGACTCTTGTTGAACGTGTTTTTCAATCCTTGGAGGAAACGGCGCCAAAAGATTTTATTGTCGGCTATCGTATCTCACCAGAAGAAATTCATGGCGAAACAGTAGGCTATGATTATAAGGAGGCTAAGCAATTGGTTGCCTACTTAACGGAAAATTTTGAATTTGACTATATTCACCTTTCTCTACCAGCTTATAATAGCAAGCCAGCGGGCGAGGAGAAAACCTATGCTGAGCTTTTTGACGATGTGATTGCTGAAGATACGAAAAAGATTATTGTCGGTAATGTGATGTCTGAGGCTGATGCTGAAGATGCCCTCCAATATACAGATCTTATTGCTGTAGGACGGGCGACATTGATTGATCCCCAATTTGGGCAAAAGATAGTTGAGGGGCGGAGTGAAGAGATTATTCATGAAATCTCACCCGAACAAGTTAAAGTTTCCCAACTAACTCCAGGTCTGATTAATCTCTTCTCAGATCCTAATATGTACCCCTTCTTACCAGGTAGAGAGTCTATTTACCATCTCCATGAAGGGGAGAGTCTCGACAAGTCAGTGCTTAAAGACGGAACAGGATCGGAATATAATTTAGATCACCTAAATAAAAACTAGCCTTCACTGATTCACCTCCATTCCATGCTATAATGGGGGTGAATTTTTTATGGGGAGGGGCCGAAATGAACCTTGATCAGTTGCGATATATTGTTGAAATTGCTAAGACTGGAAGCATCTCTAAAGCATCAAAAAATCTTTATATTTCACAGTCTGCTCTCAGCCAATCGATTGACCAGTTAGAAGAAGAAGTAAACTTAAAACTGTTTGTTCGTGATACCAATGGGAGCCGAACAACAATAGAAGGTTTGAGGATTGTCGACCATGCTCAATCAGTTTTAAAAGCTATGAGTAATTTGAAAGCAGAAGCTAGACAGCTACAGGATGAAAAATTTTTATCTTTTAAACTAGGGGTTTCTAATGAACTATTCGCGCCATTTGCCTATGAAATTAATCAATTTCAAAAGAAGAATCCCAATTTTTTATTAAGTATTGTCGAAGAAAATACAAAAGATATTATTCAAGCCGTAGAGGATCAGGAGCTGGACTTAGGTTTTATTGTTATTAATCAAGCCCACTATGCCTTACTTCAAAATCTCAAGTTCACTTACTGTCTTCCTGCCCAATTTCGACTCTACATGTCGAAAGACCATCCCTTAGCTAAGAAAAAAGAAATTAGTATCGCTGATTTAAAAGCACAAAAGTTTGTCTTGTTTAAAGATGAATATATTGATGATTTTGTTAAATTTTTTGAAATGAAGTATGGCAGCCTCAAAGTTTCTATTCGCACAACGGCTTTTAAGCTAGTGCTCGATACCTTGAGAAATAATCAGTCCATATCCGTGATTCGAGATACTCAATTCAATAACAATCTGAATCGAATAGTTATGGATGATTTGCTGAGTTTTGATTTATCACATATCTATCCAGACCACTTTGCTCTAGGCTGGATTTCAAATCCTAAAAGAAAGTTCATGCAGTTGGAAAATGAGTTCGTTGAAGCTTTAAATCAAGGCCTTAAAAGGGTTGGAAAATAGAGCCTGGATTGATTATCAATAAAGACTCTTGTCAGAATTTGGCAATCTTTCTCTTCTTTTATTACTTGCTCTTATTCTTTCTATAATTATTCCTTGTTATTTCATTTGCAATTCATGTAAGCGCTATATTATAATAATATCATTATCTTGAACGGAGGAATTGTTATGAAGAAATCATTGCTTCTTGTTTCGGCGTGTGCCATGCTTTTGGCGGCTTGCCAGGCATCGCCGCTGAAGTCGGATGAGCAGGCCTCGTCTCAGGCAAGCGACCAGCTCAAAGTAGAGACGGCCTACAAGTCGGAGACGGACCAGCGTGACTTGGAGGCTCGGTCGGTGGAGACCATTAGGGTGGATGGTTTGGACTTTAAGGACCTGAATAAGGATGGCGAGCTGACGCCTTATGAGGACTGGCGTTTGAAGCCTGAAGAGCGGGCGGAGAACTTGGTGTCTCTGATGTCTCCAGCTGAGAAGGCGGGCCAGATGGTAATCTATGACCTGCCCATGGGGATCTCGGCCAAGGAAGGGGAGGAAACCAGTCATGATGGGGTCTTGCTCGAAGTAGAGAAGGTCCATGAAGAGGGGCCTTTCAAGGGGCAGACCCAGTATCCAACTTCCGTGATGATCAATGACAAGCACATCCACCATTTCATTGTGCGCGAGGACGAGTCAGCGGAAGACATTGCGACTTGGGTGAATACCCTTCAGGAAGTGGCTGAGGAAACTCCCTTAGGCATTCCAGTCATTGTCGCCTCCAACTCCCGCAATGAGAACGATAAGGCTAAATTTAATGCGGAGAGCGACAGCCACCACTTTACCCGCTTCCCAGGGACCCTGGGCCTAGCTGCCGGCGATAATCTTGATAGGGTGGAAGAATTTGCCCAGATTGGCCACCAGGAATTCCTCGCTTCTAACATCCGCAAGGGCTACATGTACATGGTGGATACGGCGACCGACCCGCGTTGGTACCGGACATATGGAACTTTTGGGGAGAATCCTGACCAGATCAGTGACTACATCCAAAAGATTATTCCTGCTTATCAAGGGGAAGCCTTGAATGAGAATAGTGTAGCCTTAACGACCAAGCACTTCCCAGGCGGAGGTGCCCGTGAGAATGGTTTTGACCCCCACTATGAAGAAGGCAAGTTCAATATCTATGCGACGGAAGGCAGCTTAGAGACCTACCACCTGCCTCCTTTCCAAGCAGCCATTGATGCGGGGACCAGCTCTATCATGCCTTACTATGCCATTCCTTCTAATGAGAAGTCCTACACCCCGCAGGCACCTTTCAAGGGAGACTTTGAGGAGGAGATTGCTTTTGCCTACAACCATCAGTTCATCCAAGAGCTCCTGCGCGACCAGATGGGCTTTAAGGGCTACATCAATACCGATACCGGAGTCCTCGATGAGATGGCCTGGGGTGCTGAAGATCTGGACAAGGTGGACCGGGCAGCCAAGATGCTCCAAGCGGGTTCTAGCGTGGTTTCCGGGACCAATGAAGTCGAAGTCTTCCAGGAAGCTATTGAGTCAGGCAAGGTGGATGAGAATACGGTCAACCAACGCCTAGTAGAAAGCTTGACGGAGCTCTTCCAATTGGGCCTCTTTGAAGATCCTTATGTCGAGGTGGAGGGGGCCAATGGCAAGCTGCGGACTCCCGAAAGTCTTGAAACTGCCCAAGAAGCCCACCATGACTCGGTGGTCGTCCTCAAGAATACCGACCAAACCCTTCCGCTCAAAGAAAACCAGGTCAAAGGGAAGAAAGTCTATGTGGAAGTCTTGACCAAGGAAATTGACCCTGAAAAGGCCAAAGAAGGCGAAGCCAAGTCCTTGGAAGAATATAATGCGGACCTCCGCCAAAAGGTTGGTGAAAGCTTCCCAGGTCTGGATATCGTGAATGACTACCGGGAGGCCGATATCGCCCTCATCTTCGCTGAACCAGTCTCTGGTTCCTATTTCGAGGCCACCGATGACTACCTGGACCTGCAAGTCCACAAAGAGACGGAAGTGGATATCGACCACCTGAAAGACATCCGCGACCAGGTCGACCAATTGGTAGTTAACGTTAACTTTGACATGCCTTTCATTGTGGACCAGGTGGAACCACTAGCCGATGCCCTGACCGCTAGCTTCGATACCTATCTAGAAGCCATCCTGGACGTTCAAACCGGCCGGGCAGAAGCCAAAGGGAAGTTGCCGCTGACCCTGCCAGCCAACAATGCCGCAGTTGAGGTTGACGACAATGGCGTCTCCGTCTCGCCAAACGACGTCCCCGGCTATGATAAAGAGAAGCATATGGACATCCCTTATGCTTACAAGGATAGCCAGGGCAATGTGTACGAATATGGTTATGGCTTGACCTATGAGGAGAAATAGGGAAAGCAATGTTCATCAATAATATTTTCGATAGCCAAAAAGCCGCAGTTAAGATTATACTTAGCTGCGGCTTTAATTATTGGCCGTTATTTTTATTTTTCCTAGCCAGCCTTACCAATAAGGAGGGCATAGATGAAGAAGAGGGCAAAGCCAAAGAGGAAAACTAGTCCAGCAATGGCTAGCGCTTTGAGCCAGCTGGGGAGATTTTGGTTCTCACGGGTGACCAGGAGATAGTTCAAGAGGGCGAAGAAGGGGGTGGTGAGGAAGGAACCGATCATGGCGAAGCGGAGCATGGTGGCCACCTGTCCCGCAAAGAATTGGATGATGATCAGACCGATAATAGCAGTCAGAGTCATCCAGATATTCAGCGCATTTTTCCCGGATTCTTTCTTATTCAGAAGTAAACGCAGGGAGATTTCGTTCACCCGGGAATAGCCATCGATAACGGTAATGACTGTCCCAAAGATGCAGAGGAAGGCGATGAAGGTGATCAAGTAGCGGGACCAACCACCGAGAACGGAAGCATACATGCCGACGAATTGCGAAATATACTTGGCGGAGGCAGCTTCAACAGCTTGGCCAGTCGGATATTGGATAAGAGCACCCAAGGCCACGAAGAAGACGGCCAGAATGGCGGTTCCAATGTAGCCAACGTTAAAGTCAAAGAGGGCATCTTCCGTATTAAAGTCAACTGTCTTGCGCTTCTCGGCTGACCAGAGCGAGTTGATGGCGGAAATTTCAATCGGCGCAGGCATCCAGCCGACCAGGGAGACGATGAAGGGGAGGGCGGCCAGCTGCCAAGGTGTCCGTTCCACAAAGTCTGCACTGTACTCAGGGTGTTCGATGGCAGCGATGATGACAGCTAGGACGGTAGCGATGGTCAGGGCGGACATGATCCACTTGGCCATCCCATCCAGTAACTTATAGCCCCCAAAGAGAAGCATGGCCCAGATCAGGCTGATGAGGATAATGGACCACTGGGTGATGGTCAGAGTGATCATAGGGAAGGCGCTGGCGATAATAGCTGAACAAAGAATTGCAACGCCTGCTGTATTGACCAGGGCAAAGAAGACATTCAGGATGAAGAAGACCCAGAGATGGAACTTACCTTTTTCAGCGTAGCCCTCGACCAGGGTCTTACCGGTTTCCGCCGTATATTCTGCCCCAAAGCGGAAGAAGGGATACTTGAAGATATTAGCTAGAATAACCAGCAATAAGAGCGACCAACCATAGGAAGCCCCAGCTTGGGTTGAAGATACAATATGCGATCCCCCCACAGCGGCAGAGGCCATGAGGATCCCTGGACCCATCGCTTTGATCTTGCTGGACCAGGTTGATTGATTTGTTGTAACGAGTTCGGACATAATCAGTTCTCCTAACGTTAATTTTTCAGAATACTCTGAATTAGTTTCTAAAGTATAAAGAAAAACTTTTCTGAAAACAACCACTAATCTAATGTTAAGAGGCTAATAACTCGTCAATAATTAGTGCTTTAGCGAAAAAAATGGGCTGGGAGATGGATAGAAAGGGAGAAGCTGTAAAAATTCACATGCTTGATCAATTTGTTTACATTGTAAGCACAATGGGATATAATCAAGCTGAAGGAGGGGGTTTATATGGCTCGAATTAATATGAGAATTGATAATGACTTAAAGGAACAAGCTCAAGAAACTTTTCAAGAAATGGGATTGGATCTGACAACAGCGATTACTTTGTTTATTAAGTATTCCGTGAATAGCGGGGAGTTACCTTTTAGGCCTGCAACCAAAAAGCAGATTGAGAATAGACAAGCGCGGGCCGAAGCAGAGAGCGGAAGCCTTCAAAGTTTTGACAATGTCGATGATTTGTTAGAGGCTTTAAATGACTAAGCTTCAATTTACCAGTGCTTTTAAGCGAGATTATAAACGTTATAAGAAGAAACATTATCCGATGGCAAAAATTGATCAGGCTATACGTCTAATTGCCCGCAATGAAATAAATGCTTTATTTAATCACTATCGCTTGCATGATTTAAAGGGGCAATGGCGAGGCTATAAAGAAATTCATATAGATGGAGATACTTTAATTATCTATCTTGATCGAGAAGGGAATATAACTTTGACCAGGCTAGGAAGCCATGATCAATTATTTTAGTTGATTGAAGAGCACATAAATGAATAGGCGATTATTTACTTGTTTAGTCGTGATGGCGGTGAATTTTTCTCACATTCGTACAAAATCTCGTACATAAATTTAGAAATATAAAAAAACAGCGTGACAACAAGACCTTCAAAAGCTTGTTATCACGCTGTTTATAGACGATGGACCGTGAGAGGGTCTATTACTGAACACTTTACAAAGTGCTTGAATCGTTGATATAGCGGACTTTCTAGAATGTTATTTTTTTGTCTTTTCCCAATCCCTCTAGCTATCCCTCTAGATGCGCTAAAAATTAGCATATCTTGCAAACAGTTGGGCGCTTTTGCGTTCGGATTGTTCAGTGACGTGTGTATAGATGTTCATGGTGGTTTTTACGTCCCCATGTCCCAGGCGTTGCATCACGTCTTTCATAGGAACCCCAGCTTCAAAGAGCAGGGAACAATGGGTATGCCTTAGCCCGTGAATTTTGATAAATCTGAAATCATTTAGTTCACATATACGCTTAAAAGCGGTATAGATGGCGGTTAGGTTCATTAATCCATTAGTTTTAGTGTTGCTGAATACCAGTTGATTCTTGCCCAGGGGCTTAAAGCCAAACTTTAACAGCCATTGACTTTGTTCAGCCCGCCAGCGTCTAAGAACATTCAATGTGATGTCGTCAACGCTGATTGTGCGATAGCTATTGTCATTCTTAGGCTCTTTGATATAGAGGTCATTGCCGTTACACTGGCCAACAGCCTTATCAACGGTCAATGTCTTATTGGTAAAATTAATGTCGTTCCAAGTGAGTGCTAGAATTTCCCCACGTCTTAGCCCAGTATAGGCCAGGGTGCGAATGCAAGCATGCCATTTGCGACTTTCTTGTGCTTCTAAAATCTTCATGAGCTGGCGCAACTCTTCAACGTTGTAGAATTGATAATTATCCTTCTTGTCACATTCATATTTAAGTTTCTTTTTAGGCGTGATGACCTTATCAATAACTAATTCTTTAATGTAACCTCTACTGTAGGCAAATTTCATCACTCTTTTAAAATAGCTATAGGTTTTGCGATAGCCCTTAAACTGTTTATGCCAGTCATTCAATTCTGTTTGGATAAGTTGGGGCGTTATCTTATGAATAAGACAATTCCCGAATGCTGGCAGAATATGAAGCCTAAAAGCATCTTGAACTTTTGATAAAGTGGATTCTTGAACATTGTTTTGATAAATTTCTAACCACTCATGATATACTTGACTAAACTTCATATTCTTAGAAAGCACATGAATCATGCCGTTGTCGAACTCAAGCAGACAACGCTTGTAATAGTCTTGTGCTTCTTTTTTTGTCTTAAAACCCCGCTTGTTTAACGTCTTTTGTTTGCCAGTGGCTTCCTCAATGCCGAGATAGCCACGGACTGACCAAAATTCACCCCTAGAATTTGTATATTTTTCATACGTTGCCATATCTAACATTTTCCTTCCTAAATCTACCCCCACGGCTGAATTAGTAAGTGTGTATGTTAGGTGTATGACTAAAAAATACTAAGATTTTATAAGTTATATAGTCTAGTTGTCTTGTTGGGTCTCTATCTGTTTCTTATCATATTCAGAGCCTAAATTAAGTGTAATATATTTTTTTATATCATTTAGTTTTGATTGGATATTCTTGTATGTTTCATAGTTTATAGCATTATTAAAGTCTTCTTTTTTTTGAATGATATTAGATTGAAAAATAACAGGATGGTCTTTAACTTCAAACAGATTGTTTATATCCAATTGAGCACTGGAAATAATCCTTTTTAGAAGATAGTCAATGCCTTCCCCAATATTATCGATAAGGAAAATTCTGATTACAATATTTGTTAAGTATTGAATTATCTCAATTAGATGTTCATTTTTTTCATTTACTAAATAAAATAAAGGTTCGCTTACTTGCTGATTTTCTTTATACAAACAAATTATTTCTTTAGATAGCCTTGTATATGCAACTTCAGAAAGTTTTTTATCGTAAATGATTGAATGCTGGTGTGTAGCATTGCCTTTTAAATCATCTTCAGTTAGTTGAACTTCTGAACGATAGGTGTTTTTTAATATAGCCCATAACTTTAAAAAATTGTTAGCTTGTCGGTTAACATTTAAGTAATCCATAGATTCAAAATTATTTTTTTCGATAACTTTACTAAAGTTATTATTTATATGTTCCGTTAATAATTTAGAAAATTGATTATTAAGGAAGGCGATTCCTTTTTCTTCATCACTTAGTAGCTGTTCAATAGTTTCATAACTATATTTGTTATTATGTAATAATTCTTCTACCGTGATGCCAGCTAAGTCGGCTATAGTTTTTAATCGTTTGTTATTTGGTAAGTATTTTCCATTTTCCCACTTACTAACTGTTCCTTTAGATGCTGGTGGGGTAAATAATTCGGCAAATTGCTCAGTGGTTAGACCATTTTCTAACCGTATATTCCTAATTCTATTCCCTATTGGAACATTATCTTTTACAGTCATAATAATCTCCTTTAAAAAATGTTGGGATATGGTTCTTGACATTATTCTAAGTGGCAATTATACTAATGTCAAGGGTAGAATCATTTCCCAACTTCAGGAGGTGAAATAATGAATCTTTTAAAAGGATATAGGAATGCTTTAGGTATGACCCAGGCTGACATGGCTTCTGAACTAGGAATTTCAAGACAATCTTATTACATGAAAGAAAAAGGCCGTGTAGCTTTTACAGATAAGGAAAAAATTATAGTTCTATCTTTATTTCATAAAATAGATGAGAAGTTGACAATTGATCAAATTTTTTTTACTCATAAAGTTGGGAAATGATTCCTTTATTTATGTGGAACTAGCCCCCACGGCTGAATTAGTAAGTGTGTATGTAACAACTACTTACAAAACATAATCATTTTTCTTTTAGGAGGTGAGACTATGAAGACAACATTAAAGGGTTTAGGGCTTTTTATAGCCAGTACGGCAATATTATTTTTGTTTCTGTATGGCTTGTTGGCGTACAGCAACCATGTTTACCTAGAGCGTTATAAGGCGGGTAATGATGATTATTATTTACAGGCCCAGCATTATGAGGAGGTGACAGGAGATAAGATTATTCAAGATGATGAACTGTACCAGAATTAGGGAGGCGTAAAATTGGAATTTAAGACCAGCAAGGGCCGACCAAGTCCACGAACAGAATCCGAAACGGTAATAACCTATGATGCTGAATTGAAGAAGTGGTTTATCTATACCAACCACGCCCCACATGCTAGGAAGTGGGAGAACAAAATTATTCCAAGTGATGATGTATCAAGTCGCAAGGTCTACCACGAAGACACTGGGAAATTGATAGCCATTGAAGGGGAGATTAAAGGTAGTGTTGGGGTACGTGGCCCCAAGAAGATGACCGAGAAACAAAAAGAGCAGGCAACAAAACGCCTACTCAAGAATGTTCACGGTATCGAGTCATAGAATGCCATATTTGCCTATAGCAATGACTAACTATCAGTAATATTAAACTCACCAACCTAAGCAAGGTATTTTTATATTCAATTGCCTATCGAAGACTAGAAAGAAGGTTTAACAATGACAAATAACAATGTTCTACAGTTTGAGTTGCCCGAGGACTTTAATAACCAGCTCAAAGCATCACTAATCTATATTTACCGTGATGCCATGGAAGAAGCTAAGCGGGATTGTGCCGTAACTAGGGAAATGCTGACGATTGAAGAAGTTTGTAGCATGTACAACACCAGCCGAAACACCATTACAGAGAAGTGGCACAAAGAAATGGACTTACCCCTTAGCAAGTTAGGCAACAAAATTTACATTGAACGAAAAGTATTAAATGACTTTATCAGAGCGCACCCATACCAATAAAAAAGGCTTATGAGGTAAAGACCCCATAAGCCCAGGAAAAAGAAGTCTTGCTTACCGCCAGATAAGCAATAAAGGGAGCTACCACCATAGCGCCCGACTTGTTTATAGTATATCAATTTAAGAGCAGGTAAGCAATTCTTCCTTATGCTTAAAGTGTAGGTTTTTGTAGGTAGGAGGAATTGAACCATGGAAAAGAAAAATTATTTAACAGCAAGTCAGAACAAATTAATTGCTACTAAGATTAGTCCACTAATTAAATTGATTGAGTTAAGGGAGCTAGCCCAGAAAGCTGTTTTTATTGGTGGGTGTGATTCTGAAATTGCAAAAGAATTAACCCCGCTTGGCAAAAGAATAGATGATGTATTTATTGAAATGATTTGTACTGACTATGCAACTGTTTTAGAAGACGTCTATTGTGTGTTGCTCAATAGTGAAGATGAAAAAGAAACTAAATCATTATTGGGGGACTTAGGAATTAATTAAGGAGGTAATCATGTTTGGAAGCTAGAAAGCTATACGAAAGATTATTTCAAATAAAAGAAAAACTAGACCGAGTGACAACACCCAATCTAGCGAGAATCAAAGATATTTTAAACAAGATTTATTTTGCGGATATTAAGAGTCCACGCCAATCAATAGAAAATATTGGGGACGTGTTCCATATGCCAAAAGGCTTTGAGTATGGGAAATATTTTAAATCTCTTCCTCTTAATTATATCATACAGGCGGGAATAACGGGCTTATATTACGGTCGAATCACCACGGAAAAGCGGAAGGATGGCCAAGAAAATGAAGTCGCAAAAACATCTAAAGGATTTAATGCCTATGCTATGTTTGTTGCTGATTTATGTTCTGAAAAAATTATCTACAGCCACGAGTTAGACAGCTTCTTGTTACTAAGCGAACCCCATTCATATATTCAACTAACAGATGGTCAATTCAAAAACCATTATGGTGTTAATAGGAATCAAGCGATAGATGATTTCTTACAAGTCTTTGAAGACCTGTTTAAGCATCACTTTGAAAAAGAACACGGCTATCAAGTGATGCCCTATGTGATTGCTGGTAAGGGCTGGCTATATGATGTTGAAGCCCTAGAAATGAAAAAATATCAGCTACAGGAGAAGGAACTTGTGGCCAGCTATTTTTCCAACGTGGAATTGGGAGATTTACAGACCAAGTGGGCTAAAGGTTACCTTGACTTTATGAATGACAAGCCCGAATGTTTACATAACATGAGCCTTCTCTTTGCATATGTGATGTATAGAAAGATGGACATAGTGCCAGCAGAGAAGATTTTTCTAATCAAAGACCAAGGGGGGACAGGTAAGGGGCTATTCATGCATGCCTTAAAATCAGTCTATGAAGTTGTTCCCGTTGATTCTGATTCCTTGTTGTATGGTTCTAGCATTGAGAAGCAAAATGTATTGATGCGTTTTCTTGATGCTGAAGTGGCTCATCTCAACGAAACAGGGCGAATCACCTCTAAACAATGGCCTAGTCTTAGAAAAATAGGGACAGGGGAAGTATTGACGGGGCGCTATATTGGGGCGAATCAAATTTCATTCAAGAGTGAGGCGGTGCTTATCCTAGACACCAATGAAAAAATTGAGGTAACAGACCTTAAAGCGAACTTGCGCCGAATGGTAAATATTGCCCCAAAAGATAGACAGCAGGAGAGCCCTAAAGAGACCGAACAGGCTTTTACACCTTGGTGGCAATGGATTGCTCCTAAAGGTAAACCAAACGAAAAGGCGGGGCTTAGCTTCCTGGTAGCAAGTTTAGATTACCTGAAGGCACAAGGGGGACAATTCAATTTTAAGCCTTACACGTTCGCTAATGTGAATAAGGCGAGTGAGTTCACGGACACCCAAGAAATATTGTTGCGGGTAATAAAAGAGCAGAAATTTATATACGCTAAAGATGAGCGGCTACAAGAGGCAATTAAAGCAGATTATGGAAGCCTTAAATATAAAAAAGCTCAAGATGATATTAAGGATATTGGTGTTGAAACAAACAAACAAAAATGGATAGATGGAATAAATTCAAAAGTTCATGTAATAGGTGACCGAGATTTATTTGAAAGAATGTTTCAGGTATTGGAAGGGTAAAAACTATCCTTCCCTATCCTTGTTTAACCATCTTCTAACTATTAGAAATGCTGCTATATCAGTACCCTAACCATCTTAACCATCATTCTATTATTTATTGTTGACTGATACTTATTTTTTATTGCATGTTGCTTACATAGACATGTATGTGTATATAAGAAAAAGATGGTTAGGATGGTTAAATGGTTAGGAATTGTTTCAAAACGTTGATATATCAACATTTTAAACCTACCATTCATTAAAAACCTTAGCTAGGGATGGATAGGAATGTACTAAAAAAACTAATAAATAAGTATTAAGGAGGAATAGCCCCATGAACGGCTATGAATGTGCCTTGTCATTGTTACAAACTGGAATACAAGTTATTCCCATGATTGAAAAAATGCCAATGTTGAAGTTTGCTAATGTACCTATTACAGAGGGATTTATTAACTACCATGCCAGCAAATACAAGCAAGCGCAGGGCCTAGCGGTCTTGTGCCGTGGGGTATGGTGTGTTGATTTTGATACCCCTAAGACCTACAGCGAAAAACACGGCTTAGAAGCTATTAAGCTAATTCCTTACTATGATGAGTTTGTGGCCAATGCTAAAAAGACTTGGCAACAAACAACGCCCAGCGGCGGAAGTCATGTTATCTTTAGAAAGAATGAGGGGATAAATTATAGTCAACATATAGGTTATTTAGAGAATGTGGACATTAAAGCCCATGACAATAATTACTTCATGCTAGACGGGTCAAAGACCAATAACGGGCGGTATCAGTCAAATAAAGTTGCCCCTATTTGCTACAAGGGAGACTTTGAAAAACGTATCTTTAGCAGAAGTGGTAACTATGAACAGCAGACCATGGATAAATATTCCGCCAAGAATGTATTGAAAAACTATGACTTTAGCTATATTCCTAGTAGACGAACAGGGGACGGCGAAGGTAAGAGAGCATATGAGCGAATTATTAACGGTACCAGCATCATGAGAAACAACGACTTATTTAAGGCGGTAAGCTATGCCAAGACGTGCAAGCAACCTATAGAGCCCCTAAAGTGTGTGATTGGGACGGTCAAGAACGGGGACGAGTTCACGGCTAAAGCGTGGGAAGCGACTGTTAATAGTGCATTAAATAGGTGAAGGGAGGCGAAGTAATGCGGCCATCTATTATTAGGGATATTGATGAACTTGAGGAAATTGTTTGGTATCTAGGGATTTATAACAAAAAATTGAAGTTAAATGACAAAGAAATAAGAGAATATGCCATTAAATTATTGGAAATTGATGAAATACGAAAAGCGATTAAAGAAAAGAAAGCGTAAATTATGGATTTATTTACATTGCCCGATTGAAGAATTAGCCAGGATTCAGAAGGAAAATGAGCTAGGGAGGTCTTTCCCTCTTAAAAGCTAAAAGGAGCTAATGTAGAGGTAGTAGGCGATTGAGTAGCTAGCAAGGTATTTAGTCATTGGTACTATTGAAACTTATGTAGCTGAGTAACTAATAGCGTTTTGAGCGATAAAATGGATTCTAGGGCTGATGTATCTTAATTGTCTAAGTAAATAACTAAATCAATTGACATACGTATAAATAACACGTATAATAATAAGTGTAAGGAGGTTAGACATGTCTAAAACAAAACCTTACAGAAAAGTCGTTAAAGTGATGAAAAAAGCGGGTTGGCAACTTGACCATACAACAGGTTCTCATGAAATCTATGTTAAAGATGGCAAAACGTGCCCCGTGAAATGCACTAAGAAGGACATTCCTTCTGGCACTTTAACGAGTATTGAACGGATTACAGGGCTGAAGTTTTAGCCCTGAGTCCTTCTATAGAGGAGGCCCACCATGAAAAAAGTCATTTACCCTTGTATCATCACAGAAGAAGATAATGTTTATTATGCTGAATTCCCTGATTTTGAAGCTTGTTTTACTGATGGGGAAAGCTTTGAAGAGGCGGTTATTAATGCGAAGGATGTATTAGAAGGAACATTAACCGTCTATGCTAAAAAAGGAATCGATTTCCCAGAGGCAAATATGGATATTGTTGCCGAAAAAGGAAGAATCGTTTTTGTGGATGTGTGGCTAGCCCCAATCCTAGACCGTGCCAGCAATCAAGCCGTTAAGAAGACATTGACCATCCCTAAATGGCTGAATGATAGTGCTGAAGCCCAATCAGTGAACTTTTCTAGTGTTCTACAAACAGCCCTAAAAGAAGAATTGGGAATCCATTAATCAAATAACGCTTATATGAACGGAGCCAGCTAATTATAGTTGGCTCTTTTGTTATAATAAAAATAAATTATAAATAGGGAGCGTGTAAGTGTGATTAATTTAGGTGTGAAATTAGATGAAGAAGCGACAATTAAGAATGTTGAAGAGGTACTAAACGACTATCACAAATGCAAGCGACTAATGGGGATTGGCCCGCAAATTATTTCAAGCTATGACTATGCGCCATGTCCCCAGAAGGTGCAAGGGGACGAAACCATATTTAAGACGGTTGGATTAAGAGACATAGCAGGGCGAGGACTTGAAGCCATTCATAAGACTATAGACCTTCTTAGCGTTATTGAAGCCAGGAGAATTAACCAGCGTTATATTTGGCCACGGACAACGACCATAGAGGGCCTAGCAATGGGGGAAGGCTATGCAACATCTTCTTTCTACCGACAATTAAGACAAGCTAAATTAAATTTTGCAATTTTATGGCAAGGTGAAGATGAACTAGTCGTAAAAAAATAAACGTGTGAGCTATCTCTAGATTATCTTTAGAAAAGAGAGTTAAAATGTTGGTATAAGTTGATTCCTATCTCTAGATAACTGTGAGCTAATCGAGTGAAGCGGTAAAGTTGGCGGAATCGGCGCCCTTAAAAAGCTGAATCGGACAAAGTGGACACCACAAAAAGAAAAAATAGCCTTTTCGGCCCCCAAAAAAGGGGGAAGGCTACATGTTACTAACAAGGATTAAGGACCTCATAAAACCTCAATGTTATTTTAAAAATGGTGGAAAAAGGTGGATAGTGAGAACCTGACAAAACCTGACATATTTCTAGGCGTTTGAGTGATACCAGCAACCTGTTAAAACTTGTTATGATGAATCAAAATGAATACAAAAAAAGCACCTAACTTAATAGGCGCTTACTTACTAATTTAGCGGTGGGGGCAGATTAAAAATATCGTCTTTAGTCTTCAATCATGTTTAAATCCCTCTAGAAAACCCTCTAGATAAAATCTAGAGGGTTCCGCTTTTAAGCATTTCTTACTTTCCGAAGAATGCTATTATATCAACGTTTTTAGGCGATTTTGTTATCGTCTAAAACACTTCAATGGACCGTGAGAGGCTCGAACTCTCGACAGACGGATTAAGAGTCCGCTACTCTACCAACTGAGTTAACGGTCCGTGTCGTTATCGCTCAATGACGATAAATATATCTTACGCCTATCTGAGGAAAATTTCAAGTCTTTTTCGCTATTTTTTTCAAAAAAATTTATTGGCAGCTGATAAAGTGCCAATCTTTTTTATTTTACGGGCTTTTTGAGAGGGAAATAACGATTAAAAAAGCCAAGCCCTCACTTGGACTTGGCTGATTTCTGGATGCAATAGGCTTATTTAGTCTTCCGATCAATGTCTAAAGCCGTTTGGTATTCACGGGGAGCTTTTTCGAAGAGGTATTCCCCGTTTCTGATGGAGGCTAGGCATTCGACCCGGCAGCGTTGGGCTTCGAAGACGCTAGGGGCATCGAGGACGATGAAGTTAGCGGGTTTGCCTTCGTCTAGTCCATAGCTGTCTTCCAATTGCATTAATTTGGCCCCGTTATAGGTAATGAGGTCGAAATTGCGTGGAAAGTCTTCTTCGCGCATGAGTTGGGTGGCGTGGATACCGTTGTCTAAGATGTTCATCATATTGCCGGAACCAGCTGGGTACCAGAGGTCAACGATCGAGTCTTGACCAAAAGCCACATTGATGTCATTGTCGACAAATTCTTTCACCCGGGTTAGGCCACGACGTTTAGGGTAGGTGTCTTGGCGGCCTTGGAGGAAGAGGTTTTCGGTTGGGCAGGAGACGAAGTTCAAGCCGGATTGGCGGAAGAGTCCCATCATGCGGAAGGCGTAGGCGTCGTTGACAGAACCGAATGAGCAGGTGTGGGAGGCGGTAGTTTCTTGGCCATATCCTTGCTTCATGGCTTCGGCATTGAGCATTTCCAGGAAGCGGGCTTGGTCGTCATCGGTTTCGTCGCAGTGGACGTCGATGAGTTTGTCGTATTTAATAGCCAGGCGGACAATTTCCTTGATGGAGGCCATACCGTCTTCGCGGCTCCATTCATTATGAGGGATCCCGCCCACACAGTCGGCTCCTAATTGGAGGGCTTCTTCAACGAGGTCACGGCCGGTCTTGCCTTCTTCTTCATAGGAGAACATCCCGTTTTGGGGGAAGGCCACGACTTGGATGGTGATATTATCCTTTAATTCGTCCCGAACTTCTAGGGCCGCCTTAATACCGGTGAGATTAGGGTCGGTACAGTCGGTTTGGGCGCGGATGAATTGGGTCCCGTAAGCAGCTACGTCTTTGACCGCTTGGCGGATCCGTTCTTTCATTTCTTCCTTACTGGTGCCCTTCTTGTAGTCATTCCACAAGTCAATGGCTTCAAAAAGCGTTCCGGATTCATTCTTCACCTTAGGATCTTGACCTGTGAAGTAGTAGTCCAAGTGCAAGTGGGAGTCTACATATGGGGGGAGTACCAAGCGGCCTGCTAGGTCAATTGTTTCGTCAGCTTGACCGAGGTCGGTCCCAATAGCTTTGATTTTTCCGTCTTCAACTAAGATTTCAGATGCATCATCGTGCTTATAGATACATGCATTGATAAATTTTTTTGACATCGTTTAATTACCTCCTGTCATGATATCTATAACCTAGCTTAAGGCTTTATATAGTTGAAATCAAGTCTTAGAATTCAGGGGACAGTGACTTTGCTTGAATTGACATGAGGAAATAAATACTTGCGCCAATTCGCACGAGAAAGACGCATTTAGGACTTGTCAAAACATTCAGCTGAACTATAATGGACCTTAAGTTAATAGATGAAAGGACGAAAAGAATATGCACCAAGAAAGAACAGGTTTTTCCTGGCCGCTCTTTATCTTAATGGCCAGTATTACCTTCATAGCCATCTTGTCGGAATTAATGCCCTCGGGTGTCCTGCCTCAGATGGCGGAAGGGTTTGGGATTACGGAGGCCCAGGCAGGTGGCTTTGTTGGCCAGTACGCCATTGCTTCAGCCTTCTGCGGGATTCCTATTATTTCAGCTACAGTTGAATGGGACCGGAAGAAACTCCTCATGCTCCTCCTCATTGGCTTTTGCCTAGCTAATCTCGTGATTGGGCTCCTACCGATTTATTGGCTGGCTGTCCTCGCTCGGATCTTAGGTGGGATCTGTGCCGGTGCGCTCTGGCCTATGATTTCAGCCTACGGAATGAGCTTAGTGAAGCCAAAAGACCAGGGGAAGGCAGTTGCTGTGATTATGGCTGGGACAACAGTCGGCATGAGCTTGGGTTTGCCTTTAATGACTTGGATTGGGACCCGCTTCTCTTTCCACTTGGAGTTCATTGTCATGGCTATCTTCATTGCGCTAGTTGCCTTCCTCTGTCAGATCTTCCTGCCCCATGTGCCGGGCGAAAAGCGGTCGCGGTCGAATTCCCCTCTGACCATGTTGAAGAATAAGGGTGTCCTTTTAGTTGTTCTCCTGACTGTTCTAGCTGTCGTGGCTAACTATGGGGTCTACACCTATATTACGAACTTAGTGAAGGCAATTGATTATCCAGGAATCGGACTGGCTCAAATTCTTTTTGGACTCGGTTCTATTCTGTCAGTTGTCCTAGCCGGTATTTTTATTGATCATTACCTGCGCTGGGTCTGTGCAGGCATGTTGGCCAGCGCAGCCTTAGCCATGGCTTGTTTCTACTTCCTGTCGAGCACAGGTATCCACCACTTAGCCTTTGTCCTCTGGGGGCTTGGCTTCGGAGCTCTGGTCACCCTCTTCCAAACGGCAGTGACGCGTCAGGTTAGTCAAGGAACCGCGGTAGCAACTTCCCTCCAGTCCGCCGCCTTTAATTTCTCCATTATGATTGGCTCAACGGTTGGCGGTTGGCTACTCGCCACTTCCTCTTCCGGCGCTATTGTGTTGATGGCCTTGGCCCTTCTGATGCTTGGCTTAGTGATTAGTTTAAGTACGAAGACTTATTTGTCTTAATACAGTACAAACGATAAGAATAAAAGCGAGTCAGTCCTTTGAGAGCCTGGATTTTCCTTCCAGACTCTTTTTTCTTTTACTTAGCTTAAACTTTTCTAAGAGACCCCGCCTGCCCTGTAAGTCATGTTATAATGGGGAGGAAAATTAGAAGCAATTTAAAAAAAGGAGTAAGACAGTTCATGACAAAAGAATCAATCTATGGTCTGACGCGAAAGGAAATGGAAGAGCGCCTTGTAGAAATGGGTGAGAAGGCCTTCCGTGCTGAACAAATTTGGCAGTGGCTCTACCGCAAGCGGGTGGGAAGTTTTGAAGAAATGACTAATCTTTCTGAGAGCCTCCGCCAAGACTTGGAAGACCAGTTTAACTTTAGTCCCTTAAAAGAAGAAATTGTTCAGCGGGCTGAGGATAAGACGACCAAGTTCCTCTTCCAATTGGCCGATAAGTCGATGATTGAAACAGTTCTAATGTACCACCACTATGGTTTGTCGGTTTGTGTGACGACCCAAATTGGCTGTAATATCGGCTGCCGTTTCTGCGCTTCGGGACTCTTGCCCAAGCAGCGGGACCTGACGACGGGTGAAATCGTGGCCCAGATTATGTACATCCAGCGCTATCTCGATGCCCGTGGTGAAGGAGACAAGGTTTCCCATATTGTGGTGATGGGGATTGGGGAACCCTTCGATAATTATGACAACGTGATGCGCTTCCTCCGCATTGTGAATGATGACAAGGGGCTGGCTATCGGTGCCCGGCATATTACCGTGTCAACGTCTGGCTTGGCGCCCAAGATTCGCGAATTTGCCCATGAAGGGATCCAGGTCAACTTAGCGGTTTCCCTCCATGCCTCCAATAATGAGGTTCGCTCATCCATGATGCGGATCAACCGCAAATACCCCATGGAAGAGCTCTTCGATGCCATCTATGAGTATACCGACTTGACCAATCGCCGGGTGACCTTTGAGCATATTATGATCGATGACGTTAATGACCGGCCAGAGCATGCGCAAGAGTTGGCTGACCTTCTCAAACCCATGCGAAAATTAGCCTATGTTAACTTGATCCCCTATAATCCAGTGCCCGAGAACCCCTACCGCCGGTCCAAGCCAGAAGCCATCACCAAGTTCTTCGACGTCTTGATGCAAAATAATATCAACTGTGTGGTCCGTAAAGAATTCGGGACGGAAATCGAAGCCGCTTGTGGCCAACTGCGCAGCCAGTATGAACGCAAACGCCGGGAACGTCGGCAAAGAGAAAAGGCCTAGGAGCCTGTGACAAAAGGCGCTTAGGCTATGGATTATAGGAAGCGATTTTTGCTTAACGAGTCGTTATTTTTAAAGAGGAGGGAGCTTTTGTTCCAGCCTCTGCCTAGCCCAGCAGAAAGGAAGTAAAAAATGCCAGCTATAGAACGCATCCAAGAAATGGAAAGTCACTTGAAGGAAATTCAATCTTTTTTTGAAGATTTTGACCAAGATCTGGCTAAATTTGAAGCCATCAAGCCCCAATTAGAGGCCCTCGAAGCTTATTATGGGAGCGAAGAATGGTTTGACGATTTTGATGCCTATGAGGCTGGAGGCATGCCTGAGGACTTGACTTACCAGGTGCTGAGCGAAGATGGGGTCTATGATTGTTTAGTTGACAAGCATCGGATTGCCTTGGCCCTTCTCGACTTGGCCCGCGACCTTTTAGCCTAGGGGGTGGGACGTGACAAGCGAAAGCAGACAAGCGAATTATTGGTCGGTTTTATTCCTGCGCTTTTTGGCAGGTTATATTAATGTGACGATGATTATTCATTTTGCGACCACCTTGGCGGGGCAGACGGGATCGCTGACCAATATTCCGATATTGATTGTCCAGCAGAATAATTTTGCCTTGGTGGAGACCTTGTCCGTTGTCTTTGCCTTTCTCATGGGGACTATCTTCAGTGGCTTCTGTTATCCCCATGATGATTCGGCAGTCCGCTTGCGCTATACGGCTATTCTGACGGGCTTTGGGCTCCTCTGGCTGGCGACACCCTGGCTAGATTTGCCAGCTGGCCTTCTCTTAGTCTTGACCGCTTTTTCGCTGGGCTTCCAGAATGGTATGCGGCTCTCTTATCGGGGGATTACGGTCCGCACGACGATTATGACGGGCTTGTTGACGGATATTGGTGTCATGGTCGGCCGCTGGCTCAACCGTCATCCTATTGAAATCTGGCGCTTGACCTTCCATTTGAATAATTTATGGAGCTTCTTAGCGGGAGGCATCTTAGCGGCTCTGGTGGACCAGTATACCCCTTTCCACGAAATGCTGGTGGCGGGGCTTCTGGACCTCCTGGTGGCGGGATATTTCTTCTTTTTCCGCGATAAGCTTGAAGTGACGAGCTGGCCCTAAAACTATCCAGGACCAGCTTTTTTGTGTATAATTAATAGAAAAATAATATCAGGAGTGATGAGATGACAATTGAAAGTAAGCCTGTCTTAAGAGGCAATGTGCTGATGACCGTTAACCCCATGGGGCTCAAGCAGGAGATTCAGAATCAAATTGACTATGTGAAGAGCCAGGGACACTATGAAGGGCCTAAGAAGGTCCTTGTTTTAGGGGCGTCCTCCAGCTACGGCCTAGCGACACGGATTACCACAGCCTTCGGGGCAGGGGCAGATACTATCGGCGTATCCTATGATAAGGGACCTCGTTCGGAGAAAAACTTGGGAACTCCCGGTTGGTACAATAATGTCTTCTTCCGTCAAGCGGCTGAAAAAGAAGGTTTAGTGGCAAAAAATTTCGTAGGCGATGCCTTTAGCCAAGCCTTGAAGGATGACGTCGTTCATTACATCAAGGAAGAATTCGGTGGAAAAGTTGACTTAGTCGTTTATAGTCTGGCAACCGGTCGGCGGACGGATCCTGAAACAGGAGAGACCTACCATTCAGCGATCAAATCCATCGGCCAAGAAGTCGTAGGCCCTAATATTAACCTGCAGAAAGAAGAACTCTATGAGGAAGTCTTAGAGCCAGCCAGTGAAGAAGAAATCGAAGCAACCGTTAAAGTCATGGGTGGTGAAGATTGGTATGGCTGGATCAAGCTGCTCAAGGAAGCTGACGTTCTGGCTGAAGGGGTCCAAACGGTTATTTATTCCTATTTGGGGAGTGACCTCAACCGCTCTTACTACCAAGATGGGACTTTGGGCCGGGCCAAGGCAGACTGTGATGAGAAGGCAGAGTGGATCAACCAAGAATTAGAATACTTAGGCGGAAAGGCCCAAGTTGTTGTAGCAACGGCTGTGACCACCAAGGCCAGCGCGGTCATTCCATTCTTCCCTATTTATTGCATCGCCCTCTACAAGGTGATGGCTGAGCGCGGGACTCACGAAACGCCGATTATGCACCAGGACCGGATCTACCGGGACATGGTCTACGGCAACCAGGCAGCCTACGATGACAAGGGACGCCTCCGTCCCGATCTTTGGGAATTAGATCCCGAGGTACAGGCCCAAACGGAAGCCCTTATCAAAGAAATCACGCCTGATAATTTCAAGACGGATCTGACCGCCTATGACCTGCTCTGGCACGAATTTCTGAACCTAAATGGCTTCGATGTCGATGGCGATGACGCTCAAGAAGCAGTTAGCTTAGACGACTTGAAGGCACTAGAAGCTTAGCGCTTTTTTTGAAATAAAGGTGCACGGCGAGGGCAAAACATGCTATCATGGAGACGTATTGTTTTTTATAAAATAGACTGATAAAAGGATGATGAACATGTCAAGACTGCTAGGTACTGTCGTTCGGGGACTGCGTGCACCTATTATTAAAGAAGGCGACGACCTCGCCCAAATTGTGAAAGCAACCCTCGTTCAAGCTGCGGACCAAGAAGGCTTTAAGATTCAAGATAAGGATATTATCGCGGTAACGGAATCAATTTTGGCTCGCGCCCAAGGTAATTTTGTGAGCCTAGATGCGGTCGCAGAAGACCTCAACAAGAAGTTCACTTCTGATACGATTGGAATTGTCTTCCCGATTACCAGCCGCAACCGCTTCTATCCTATTCTCCAAGCCATCGCCCGAGCCAAGTCCAAAGTGGTGATCCAATTCGCTTATCCGCGCGATGAGGTGGGCAATGCCCTGATTTCAGACCAAGCCCTTGAGGAAGCTGATATTAATCCTTGGTCGACGACATTAACTGAGGAAGAATTCGTCCAAACTTTTGGTCAACCTAAGCACCCCTTCACAGGTCAAAACTATGTGGCCCTCTATAAGGAATGTGTGGAAGGCGAAGGGGCAGAATGTGAGATTATCTTCTCTAACCGGGTGGAAACGATTCTTGATTACAGCCAGGATGTCTTGGTCTGCACCACCCATAGCCGGGACCGGTTGAAACGTGAATTGAAGAAGGCAGATGACCAAGCAGTGGTTTTGAGCCTCGATAACATTCTCAACCAAGCACCTAGCCAGGGAGAAGGTTACAATGAAGAATTCGGGCTACTGGGTGCCAATCTCTCCGGTGAAAACACGCTGAAACTCTTCCCCCGTGATGCGATGACTTTTGTTTGTGAACTCCAAGCACAGATTGCTGAAGAAACTGGAGCGACAATTGAAGTGATGGTCTACGGGGATGGGGCCTTCAAGGATCCAGTCGGCCATATCTGGGAACTCGCCGATCCCGTTGTTTCCCCTGGTTACACTGACGGGCTAGCAGGTACTCCTCATGAGATGAAACTGAAATACCTGGCTGACAACCAATTCAGCGATCTCAGCGGCCAGGCCCTAGAAGACGCCATGCGCGACCATATCAAGAAACACGAAGAAAATGAAGGCGACACCCACCACAGCTCGGTAGGCACCACCCCCCGCCAAATCACTGACCTCGTCGGCTCCCTAGCCGACCTCACCAGCGGCAGCGGCGACAAAGGCACCCCCTTCATCTACATCCAAGGCTACTTCGACAATTACTCGGACTAAACAGGGTGAGAGCAAGAGCGTTTAGCTTTGGATGCTTGGAGTAAGTCGGAATAAGAGCAAGCAAGGCTTGCACGTTTCCGACTTGCGAAAGCACGCCAAAGCTGCTCTTGCGAACCCAACTAAACCAGGGTGTGAGGGCTGGCGCTAGCTTTTTTTCACTGGAGCAAGTCACCAGAGTAGTCCGCAAGACTACGGCGGAGACTTGTGAAGTGACACGAAAGCTGCCAGACCAAACCCAACTAAACAGGGTGTGAGACTTGGCGGTTAGACTCGGATGATTGGAGCAATTAAGAATAAGAGCGAAGTATACGCTCGTTTCTTAATTGTGAAATCACTCCGAGTCTGCCAAGTCGAACCCGACTAAACCAGGGTGTGAGCAAGAGCGTTTAGACTTGAATGATTGGAAGCTCACCGAAAAAGTCTGGCGCTAGTCAGACATTTCGATGAGCTGAAATCACTTCAACTCTACTCTTGCGAACCCAACTAACCAGGGTGTGAGAGGATGCGGGAGAAAGGGACCTCTGGATCAACAGTCCAGAGAAGTCTAAAAGACTTCGGCGGACTGTTTTGAAGAGGACTCCTTTCTGCATCCTCGAACCCAACTAAAACAGGGTGAGAGCAGTTGCGTTCAGACTTGAATGACTGGAGGCCAAACGGAAAAGAGCGGCTTTAGCCGATCATTCCGATTGGCTGAAGTCACTTCAAGTCTGCAACTGCGAACCCAACTAAAGGAGCTAATTTATGTCATTCTTTCAATCATTGAAATCTTTTTTGGCCCCTGAAGAAAGCAAAGCAAGTGCGACAGGAAAAGGCCAAGCTAAAGACCAAGCAATTGCTCATTACTTGCTGATCATCCGTCACGGTAGACCCGATTATGAGGCGAATCCTGCTGATCCGCCCTTGTTGGCGGGGGAAGCAGCTTACCTAAAAGATCGTTACCAGGAATTTGAAGACCGCTTGAGCCCCTTTAACATTCAAATCTTATCCTCCCCCCTCAGCCGGGCTCAGCAAACTGCTCAAGCCTTCCAAGAAGCCCTTGCCCAATCTTCTAATTTAGAGATTGCGGAAAGTTCAGATCTAGGAGGAGAAGCGGCTATTAAGGACTGGATGCAAGAAAGACAGGCCTTGGTCCTTGTCGCCCATGAACCTTATGTGAGTGCTTGGCTCCGTCGTTTTGGGGGCTCTTCCCATGACTTTGACAAGGGGGATGCTGCCCTCCTTGCGATCGATGAGGAAGGTAAGGGCCGTCTCGTTAAATACATTAAAGCACATTAATTAATAGAAGAGGAGTAGCTGATATGCGATCTAGCCATTTTCGTTACCATGATAAGACACTAAGCAACGACCAAGAACCAACTATCCTGTGTGGCATTGTCAATGTCACCCCTGACTCCTTCTCAGATGGTGGCCAGTACAATAGCGTTGATAAGGCTGTCGCCCAGGCCCAGAAATTGATCAAAGAGGGAGCGGGGATGATCGACATCGGCGGGGAATCGACCCGGCCAGGCAGTACTTATGTCGCCATTGAAGAAGAGATCAATCGGGTGGTCCCTGTGATCAAGGCCCTCAAGGAAGTGACGGATGTCCCACTTTCTCTGGACACTTGGAAGGCGGATGTCGCTGAGGCTGCGATTGAAGCTGGTGTCGATATCATTAATGACATCACGGGCTTCTTAGGCGATCCACGAATGGCTGAAGTGGTGGGTCAGTCCCAGGCAGGGGCAATCCTGATGTTTAACCCTGTTACCGCTCGGCCTGACCATCCCGGCTCGCAAAAATTCCCGGAATTTGGGGACCAAACAGTCTTTACAGATGAAGAAAAAGCAGCCTTCAAGGAGATGCCAATTGAAGACGTCATGATGGCCTACTTGGACAAGAGTTTAGAACGCGCCCATGAAGCGGGAATTGATGATGACCGGATCATGTTAGACCCTGGCATTGGTTTTGGTTTGACCAAGCGAGAGAATCTCAGCTTGATTCAAAAGATGGGTCTCCTCCATGATAAAGGCTATTGGATCTTCTTGGGTGTTTCCCGCAAACGTTTCATCCAGAATATGGTGGAAGAAGCCGGCTATAATGTGGATGTGTCAACTGAGGAAGGATTTGAAAACCGGGATGAAGCCTCAGCCGCCCTGTCTACTATTGCAGCTCGGCAGGGGATTGAAGTTGTCCGTGTCCATACCATGGCCCACCACCGGATTGCTTGTCAGATTGGCGATGCAGTTCGCTTAGCCGACCAGATGGAAGATGTCAACTTTGGAGCTTATGCTGATAAGAAATAAGGAGCGAAAGGACGAGCTAGGGCTTGTCCTTTTTTTCTTTAAGACTTATTAAGGCTTAGCCAAGGGTTCAACCTAGCTTTTTTGATTTAAACAGGTGATAATAAGGCTAAAAAGAATTTATGTGAAAGGAAGACTGTTATGAAGAACTTGATGATTATTGTGAATCCCACATCAGGTGATAACCAAGGGGCTTCTTACGCCCAACAATTGAAAGAAAAGTTGGCCCCTCACTTTGACCAAGTAGAGCTTATGGAGACTGAGGGCGATGGGGATGCGACCGATTTTGCCCGCCAGGCTTGTGAAGAAGGCTATGATAGTGTTTATGTGATCGGTGGGGATGGGACCATTAATGAGGTGGTCAATGGCATCGCTGAACAAGACCACCGGCCCAAGATGGGTTTTCTGCCAGGTGGAACCAACAATACCTATGCCCAGCTCTTTAACATGTCCAACGATATTGAAGAGAGTATCGAACAGATTAACTTGGAAGAAGTTCGAGCCGTCGATATCGGCAAGTGTAATGATACCTATTTTAGCTATTACGCTTGCTTTGGCGAGATGATTGATGCGACGACTTCTACGAGTTCAGAAGAGAAGGAACGCCTGGGAACCCTCGCCTATGCCAAAAATATTGTAAAAGCACTGCCCAATGACCAAGTCCACGAGCTTCAAATCAAATCGGATACGGAATCGTTTGAAGGCAAGGCCAGCCATGTCTTTGTTCTCTTAACCAACCAGGTCGGGAACTTGCGCTTCTCTAAGAAGAAGGTCAGCCTCCAGGATGGGGAATTCGATGTCGTAATTGTGACGGATGAAGGTTTGGGGGCTAAATTGTCGGCTCTCAAGGATATGGTCTTTGGCCAATTGAATGAGAATGAAAACATTACCGCTTTCACTTGCCGGGAACTTTCCATTACTTGCCCCGACAAAGAAGACATCCAGCTCGACTTGGATGGGGATATGGGACCTAAGCTCCCTGCTCAAATAAAAGTCCTCCCCCAACATATCCAATTCTATGTCCCAGAAGCTATGGAGGATTAGTGTCTGGTAAAGCACTGTGACAAAAGTTGCTTAGTCTTTTGCCAAAAGCTTTGTGCAGGAGCGGAGCGCTGAGGTTGACCCTTCAAGGGACAAATTCAAAAGGGCAAGGGATTCTCACAAATACAATCTATTTAAGAAGTTAGGCTTTTGTTCTAGCTTCTTTTTCTATGGAGAGCTTATCGGCAAATAATGAAAAAGCTTACAAGTGAAAGCGATAACGTGTTATAGTAGAGAAGACGAAATAAAGGGGGAGCAATCATGCGTTCAAAAGAAGAATTAATCCAAGAATTGTCGGATATGGTCTTTGAGATGGAGGATGAAGAGATTATCGATACAGCTGAGGAGTATGTCCAAGCAGGTTATGATGTTCAGGATGCCATCATGGAAGGCTTAGTAGATGGGATGAGCCGGGCTGGCGTCCTCTTCGCTGAAGAAGAGTACTATGTGACCGATGTCCTGATCTGTTCGGATGCCCTAAATGAAGCCATGGCTATCTTTAAGCCCCTCTTGTTGGAACGCAAGGAAGAGGGCGGCCAGGCCCGCCATAAAATTATTTTTGGGACAGTAGAGGGGGATACCCACGATATCGGTAAGAACCTGGTCAAGGTCATGCTCGAAGTGGGTGGCTTTGAAGTGATCGACATGGGGCGTGATGTGCCACTGGATGATTTTATCGACCGGGCCATCGAGGAAGAGGCGGAATTGATTGGTCTTTCCGCCCTGATGACTACGACCATGACAGGGATGAAGACCTTGATTGAGCGCTTGGAAGAGCGGGGCGTCCGTGACCAGTTCAAGGTGATGATTGGTGGCGGGGCGGTTTCTCAGTATTATTGCGATGAAATTGGGGCGGATGGCTATTCTGAAGATGCCATTGAAGCCGTTGAATTAGCCAAACGTTTAGTTGGAGAAGGCGAGGATTAGGAGGGGTCTTGTGGTGAAGATTCAGGTTCAAGCTTGGGACCAGGTGGTAGACTATGATCCGGCGTCAGGGAAAAGTCTCTACGCCTGTTTGGTCGAAGCCGGTTTGCCGGTGCCTGGCGATTGTGGGGGCAAAGGCACTTGTGGCAAGTGTCGTTTTAAGCTCTTGGAAGGTGAGCTGGCGGCTGAGGCTTACCAGGGTCTGGCGGGCAAGTATCCGCTAGCCTGCCGGGCGCGGCCTCAATCCGATTTGCGCCTGGCTTTTCTTAATATGGAAAGGGACCACCGGATCTTAGTCACGGGAGACCGTCTCGCTCTGACTGGGCCTAAACGCTGGCGCCAAGCCAGTTTTAAATTGGACCGGGACTTGCTTCAAGCGGGGGCAGATTTAGAGACCCGCCTGGTGCAAGAGCTGGACGTTTCATCCTTTCCTGCGCAAGTCTGGCAGGGGCTTGAAATCGAGCGTAATCAAACTTACCGGGCCATTATCTGTGATGACCGAGTCCTGGCCCTCGACCTGCAAGCGGAAGATGCACGGATTTATGGCTTGGCTGTGGATATCGGGACGACCACCCTAGCTGCTAGCCTCATCAACTTAGAGACCGGGGAGGAAGTCAGCCAGGCTTCTGCCCTCAACCCGCAAATCCAACAGGGGGCGGATGTCTTGAACCGGATTTCTTATGTCATGACGGAAGGGGGGCGCGGTCTGAAGCAGCTCCAACAAGCCATTAGACGGGCCATCCAGAGCTTAATCGATGAGCTCTGCCAGGAAGCAGATTGCCCTGAAAGTGCGGTTTATGGCCTCAGTTTGGCCGGCAACACCGTTATGACCCACCTTGCTTTGGGGATCGATCCGCGTCCGCTGGGCCAGTCGCCCTACCTGCCGGTTTTTCGTTCCGGGCAGCAACTCTCCGCTAAAGCATTCGGCCTGAGAAAAATTCCTAGCTCGGCCCAGGTCATGACCCTGCCGGCAGTTTCGGCCTATATTGGGTCGGACGTGGTCGCTGGGGCCTATGCGGCTGGCTTTAGTGAGCTTGGAAAGCGCCGGCTCTTGATTGATATTGGGACCAATGGGGAGATGTTAGTCCAAGATGGGGACCGTTATGTGTCTTGTTCCTGTGCCGCCGGGCCAGCCTTGGAAGGGATGATGATTTCATCTGGCATGAAGGCGGCTGCAGGAGCAGTTGAGGAATGTTTATGGCAGGATGGTCAATTTGACCTCCAAGTGATTGGTGGAGGAAAGCCCCAAGGTTTGTGTGGCAGTGGCGTCCTCGCCCTGATCCGGGAAGGCTTGCGGGCGGGTCTGATCAGCTACCGGGGGCGGATTATTGATCCGGAGTCTTTAGCCCCAGATGATGCCCGCCGACCTTATCTCAAAGTCGATGACCAAGGTAAACGCTCTCTCCAAGTGGCTTCCCAAGTTAGCCTGACCCAGCACGATATCCGCCAGGTTCAACTGGCCAAGGGAGCTATTCGCTCAGGGGTGGAAGTCCTCTTGGAAGCAAGCCAGCTGGAAGCTGAGCAGATCGACCAGGTCCTTGTGGCGGGGCAATTTGGTCGGCATTTGGCGGAGGCCAGTCTGATCAAGACCGGCCTCTTACCGGAAGGCTTTGCGGGCCATCTCTCATATATTGGGAACTCGTCCCATAGTGGGGCCTATCTTTACCTGATGGACCAAGATGCCGCCCAGGGCTTAGAAGCCCTCGCCCGGCGGATTGATTATATTGAATTATCGCGCTTAGACGACTATGACCGTGTCTTCGCTCGGGCATCACTTTTTCCAAAATTAAAAAGAAAGTAGAGGAGATTATGATGAAAGAAATGACAGCAAATCAACGTTGGCAGGCTCTAAAGGCTGGGGAAAGTCTCGACCGGCTCCCAATTACCCTCTGCCACGCTGGTTTTGCCGCTAAATTAGCGGGGATGAATTACCGGGAGAGTTTTAATACGGCGGATAAATTAGCCAAACGTGAGCTCACCATCTATCGTGAATTTGCTTTAGATGCCTTGTCTGTGAGCTATACTTCGGTTAACTTTGCCATCCGCCACCGGTCTAAGATTAAGAGCCCGCGTGAGTCCGCGCCTTCAGTAGCTGACCATGCCCTCAAGAGCTTAGACCAAGTGGATCAATTGAAGGTTGAGGCGACGAGTTTCGACCGGGATATCTCCCAACGGATCAACTTGGAAGCTCTGGATAAGATTGACGGGGCAGTAGGGTCAAAATGCCACCCCTGCTACTGTATTTCCGCGCCGTTTACCCTTGCGTCAGGCATCTATCCCGCCGAGAAGATGCTGCGGGCGACGCGTAAGGATAAGGAAGGGCTCCACCGCCTCTTGCGCTTTGTGACCGACCGGGTGAAGGAAATTATTGAGCGGGCGGTTCAAATGCCGGACTTGAATTTCTTTATCTATGACCCAGTGGCTTCGGGCGCTTTGATTAGCCCTAAGCAATACCGAGACTTTGTCCTTCCCTATACTAAGGAAATGGTAGACTTCATTAAGGCCCATGACCGCTGTGTGGGGATGCACATCTGTGGGGATATCAGCAACCACCTTGAAGCCATTGTGGAGACGGGCGTGGATATGATCAGCCTTGACCAAACCGTTGACCTAGGCCAAGCCAAGGAAAAAGTGGGCCAAGCGATTGCTTTGATGGGCAATGTTGACCCGGTGCGGTGCTTCCTCCAAGGCAGTCCTGAAGAAGTTAGCCAGGCAGTTGAAGATTGTTTTGCCAAAGCAGGGGACAATCCAAGAGGCTTTATTATTCGCTCGGGCTGCCAATTGCCCGTGGATACCCCAGTAGCTAATGTGGAGGCCTTTATGGAAACTGCTGTCCCCTGTGCCCAAAAAGCGGCGCAAAATTGGGCCTAGCCATGGTTTTGTACAAAGGTCAGCCCTATGTCCCAGCCCGGTCTTTGGACTGTGCCCGGCCTTTTCCCGCTGAAGTCCTGGGAGCTAGTATAGACGACTTAACGACCATTAACCACTGGCCTTCTTGCCTGGCCGCCCTGGTCCAAAAATATCGTCAGTACTACCGGCAGAACTATTGTCTTCTGCCTCTTAACCATTCCCTGGAAGCCGAAGCATATGGCAGCCAGGTCTACCATGACCGTTACCTGGGAGACCGCTTAGACCCCAAAAGCAAGCGCCAGCTAGACCATGGACCGCTGGGAGCTCTACCGCTGACGGACAATGCCTTAGCCGCATCCTTGGCGGCCTGCCAGCGACTCAGTCAAAAGGGAGAGAAGATCTGCTTTAACCTGACTGGCCCCTTTACCCTGGCTGAACAGCTCTATGATTTCAATGATTTGCTAGGATGTGCTCGCCGCCAGCCAGCGAGTTACCAGGCAGTGATGGCGCCCTTAGTTCAAGGCTTGACTCGTGTAGGCCAAGCTGCTCTTGATGCGGGGGCCAGCGTGCTCGCCCTAGCTGATCCAACGGGGGATCGAAAGCTCTTAGGCCCCCGCCACTATGGTCAAGTCGCTGGTGGCTTGCAGAGGGACTTAGTCGAGAGGCTTTTGCCTTCAGTTGAAGCGCGAGGAGCCAAGCTCTACCTGTCTCCAGGCCTTTACCGCGGCTTGGCAGCTTTAGGCTGGCTGGAATGCGGCCCCAAGCTGGCCCCAGCCCAGGATTTTCCCCAGGTGCTCTTTAGGGAGACCTGGTCCGCTAAGGGACTCGTGACTGGGAGCTTGCAAGAGGGCATCTATAAGCTCAATCCAATAAACAAGCAAGAGAAAGGTGATTTTTAATGACAGAAACGATGACATCCGTTGACCGCTTGCAAGCCTATCAAGCCGGTCAAGCCGTCGATCGCCGTCCAATTATGCTCTTTCACGGAACGGTAGGAGCCAAATTGGCTGGAATGACCTACCGCGAATCCGAAATGACCGCTGAAAATATTGCCCAAAAAGAAATTACCGTTGCCGAAAAATTCGCACCGGATAATTACTCGGTTAACTTTGGCCTCTACGGAATGGGACACGCCTTGGGCAGCCAGTTTAAAGCATCTGAAGATAGTTCAGATGCCATTGTTTCCTATGCCTTGGATGACCTGGCAGCCATTGACCAACTCGATGCAGGCCGTCTCCGTCTTCGTAATGACCCTAACCAGCAGAAGCACTATGAGGCTATTGAACTGATCCAGAAGAAATTGGGGCCGGACTACCGCATTGATTATGAATTAAGTGGTCCGATAACGAGTGCCGCTAGCCTCTACCCACCGGAACAGCTCCTGCGCGCCACCCGCAAGAAGACCGACCAAGTCCACCAGCTCCTGCGTTTTGTAACGGATGCCTTGTTACAGATTATTGATGACTTTGCGGCGGCCAACCCTTCCATTGGCTTTTCTCTCACCGATCCGGTTGCCTCCGGAGCGCTCTTAAGTCCTAAGCAATACGAGAAGTTCTGCCAGCCTTATACCAAAGAAATTGTTGATCGGATCCACCATTATGGTAAGTCAGTCACCCTCCATATCTGTGGGGACTGTACCAAGAGCTTGCCCTATATTGCAGGAACTGGGATTGACTATTTCAGTGCTGACCAAACCGTTGACCTCCAAGCGGCTAAGGAAGGTTTGGGCCCTGACTGTGGCTTGATTGGAAATATTGATCCGGTGAAATATTTCTTACAAGGCCAGCCAGAAGATTTAGAAGCCCAGGTAGCCCAGTCTTACGCCCAAGCTGCTGACCATGAAGGCGGCTATCTGCTCGGCCCTGGCTGCAGTGTGCCTTATCATACGCCAGAAGAAAATATCCAAGCCTATATGGAAGCGGCCCGCCGCTATAGCCGCGATGACAAGTAGTTTTTAGTCTTTTTTAGGATTGATTCGTGCTATAATAAAGGTAAAATAAAGGGCTTGCATATTAAGCACATAAGAGATGGGGGATTCTGATGAAATGGGATGATTTGAGACGGAGTAAGAACGTCGATGACCGGCGAGGCCAGAGCATGGGACGGCCGTCACGGTCAGGTGGCAGTGGCTTAGGCGGTCTTTTAAGCCTGCTCCTGATGTCAAGGCGGGGCGGTGGGAAATGGCTTGTGATTATCATTATTTTGATGATGTTATTTGGCGGCGGCAGCTTCTTAGGGGGCGGCCTAGGTCAAGAAACAAGCAATCAAGAAGCCCAGACCAGCCAGCAGGTGGAGACCCAGCAGGCCGGTGCCTCAAGCGAGGAGAAGGACTTCCTGTCAGCTGTCTTGGGATCGACCGAAGATTTCTGGTCAGAACTCTTCCAAAGCCAAGGCCAGTCCTATGACCCCGCGACCCTTGTCCTTTATACCGACCATGTGCAAACTGGGGGCTGTGGCTTCGGGTCAGCCCAGGCGGGGCCTTTCTACTGTCCGGGTGACCAGTCGGTGTATATCGACCTTTCTTTCTACCGGGAATTGAAGAACCGCTACCAGGCACCTGGCGACTTTGCCATGGCCTATGTGCTAGCCCATGAGGTAGGCCACCATATCCAAAATGAACTCGGCATCATGGATCAATACCAGCGGGCTGTCCAGTCTGCGGGAGAGACGGAAGCCAACCAGCTCTCTGTTCGTCTAGAGCTCCAGGCTGACTACTTGGCTGGTGTCTGGGCCCACTATGCGGAAAATCAAGGCTTACTAGAGAGTGGCGATATCCAAGAGGCTCTCCAAGCGGCCAATGCCGTTGGAGATGATACCCTCCAGGAAGCCGCCTATGGACAAGTGGTGCCTGACAGCTTCACCCACGGCTCTGCCAAGCAGCGCCAAGCCTGGTTCGAGCGCGGTTACAAGTACGGCGACTTGGACCATGGGGATACCTTTAACACCTATCTTGATTTTGAAAAATAAAATCATGATGAAAAGAGGGCCAAGTTGGTCCTCTTCTTTTTTGAAAAATATACTGCTAGGTCTTGCGTCTTTCCTAAAAAAGGCGTACAATAAAAGAGTTGCTAGATAAGGAATTAGCTAGTATACATTAAGCAGAAGTGGCGGAATGGCAGACGCGCTGTCTTCAGGCGGCAGTGTCTAACGACGTGTGGGTTCGACTCCCATCTTCTGCATTGAACAGGGTGCGAGAAAGAGCGCTTAGCTTTGGATGCTTGGAGTAAGTCAGAATAAGGGCAAGCACCGCTTGCACGTTTCTGACTTGCGAAAGCACTCCAAAGCTGCTCTTTCGAACCCGACTGAACAGGGTGTGAGAGGATCCCTTTCTGCCTTTGCAAACCCGACTATAGGGTGCGAGAAAGAGCTTCAGTTGAGGCTCTTTTATTATTTATGAAGTCAATTTAAAACAAATCTTTGAAAGCATACCCCTCCAGTATAAAGCTTGAGGGATTGCTTGAGGGATAAAGCTCCGCAAGAGTTGAGGAGGGACTGCATTAAGCCTCCAGAGATATGAAGCTACGGTTTAGCCGTGGCTTTTTTTGTGCTTTTTATCAAGTCTGATTTGTTAGCAAAATTTCTAAAACAAAAAAAGCTGAGCCTTTCGACTCAGCTTAAGCTAATGCCTAATTAACATTAACATATTGAAGTTTTTCAATGCCTGGGAATTCTTTCTTCAGATCATCTAGAATTTCGTCTGAAACTTCGGTATCGACTTCAAAGACAGAAATCGCTGGGCCATTGATTTTTTGGCGTTGGTTCATCATGAAGGAAATATTGAAACCTTTATCAGCCAGGTAGTCTGTTAATTTTGCAATGACACCAACTTTGTCTTTGTGGTAAACAAAGAGGGTAGGTCGTTCACCAGAGAATTTAATGTCGTATTCACCAATTTTTTGAGCTTCAATCTTACCCCCACCGATGGAGCTAGCAATCACGCTGATGTAATTATTAGCACCCCAGAGGTCAACAAGTACAGTATTAGGGTGGTAGTTGCCGAAGTCAGCTTCCAGGAAGTGGTATTTGAGACCAGCTTTTTCTGCCATTTCTTCAGCATCTGCAATATTTGGATCGAAAGTTTCATAACCGAGGACGCCACCAATTAGGGCGCGGTCAGTCCCGTGGCCTTGGTAAGTCTTAGCGAAGGAATCCATCAGACTGAAGACAACTTCTTCTGGTTCTTCACCCAAGAGTTGACGGGCCAGGTTCCCGATCCGGGCAGCACCAGCCGTGTGAGAGGAGGATGGACCGACCATTACAGGGCCGATGATATCATAGGCAGACTTGTAATTGGCGGTCTTGGTATTCATTTCGAGCTCACCACGTGAACCGAAGACTTCTTCTTTGATGGACTTACCAGTTGGTGTACCAGCTAAGCCACCAATCCCGGTTTCACGCAGGGAAGCAGGCATTTCTTTACCGATATCATACATGGCACCGATGACTTCATCCGCTGGAATAACGCTCTTCACGCCAGCTAGGGCCATATCAGCAGCAGCTAGAGCAGTAATGGCATGGAGGCCGTTACGGATAATGCAAGGCACTTCAACCAGGCCAGCTACTGGGTCGCAAACCAGACCTAGGGAGTTCTTCAAGGCTAGACCGAGAGCATGGCCGACTTGGTCAGGTGTTCCGCCCTTGAGTTCGACTAGGGCACCGGCAGCCATAGCTGTTGCAGAACCAATTTCGGCTTGGCAACCTCCTTCAGCCCCAGCGATACAAGCTTGGTTGGCAATGGTTAGGCCGAGCGCTGAGGAAGTGAACATAGCGTTAACTAATTCATCCTTTTCATATTTGCCTGTATCATACATGTGGGTGATAACAGCAGGTAGGATGCCGGCAGAACCAGCTGTTGGTGTAGCCACAATCCGGCCCATGGCAGCATTGACCTCGTTAACAGCCATGGCATTAGCAGCTACTTCTAAGGTATCAGGATTAACCAGCGAATCCATGCCTGCATCATGGACATATTCGTAGAGACGGTGTCCGTCACCGCCTGTAATCCCAGTTTGAGACATGGCTGCTTCTTTGGTTCCCTTGCGTACAGATTCCACCATTACATCGAATTGGTCAGCCATCGCTTGACGTAACTCATCAATGCTTTTCTTTTGATACTCTGATTCAGTCTCAAGCATCAATTCGTAAATTTTCTTATTCTCTTCTGTTGCAGTTTCAATTAATTCTTTTAAATTTGTAAAAGACATTAATAAGCCTCCTTTAAATAGTATAATGATGCAAGCTCAGACTTATTATAATATAAATTGAAAGCGTTGTCAGGTGAATTCCCCTATTATTGTATTAAGTGTTAAAGAATTTAGGGCTAGGCCACTGTTTTCTAATTAAATTAAGGGGATTATGAAACATTAATGCATCTTAATCATTTGTTAATAAAAAATTAGTGAATAGTCGCTATTTAGACGTGGAAGTGCTATAATGGGCAAAATTATGTCGACTAAGGAGGAAAAATAATGGAAGTAGAAAAGAAGACGCCGCTCCAGTCCTTTCTCGATTGGGTGGAGCGGGTTGGGAACCGTCTACCCCATCCTGTGATTATCTTTATTATTTTATCTATCGTTATAATGGTTTTATCCGCTATTTTTGCGGAACTGGGAGCCAGTGCAGAATACTTCGATGCCAAGGCTAATGAGCAGGTGACTGTAGAAGCGGTCTCGCTCTTAAGTGGGGAAGGCCTCCGCTACATCTTCAACCATGCCACAACGAATTTTACGGGCTTTGCCCCCTTGGGAACGGTCCTCGTCACCATGCTCGGTGTGGGCGTGGCTGAATGGACAGGTTTGATTGGATCTGCCCTGAAGAAACTTGTTACCCAGGTTCCAGATAGCCTGCTTACGGCAGTCGTGGTATTCGCAGGTGTCATTTCAAATATCGCTTCGGACGCGGGCTATGTGGTGGTTATTCCGCTGGGAGCTATTGTTTTTGCAGGAGCGGGCCGCCATCCGATTGCTGGTTTAGCAGCGGCCTTTGCGGGGGTGTCGGGGGGCTTTTCGGCTAACCTAATGTTTGGACCGACTGATGCTCTCCTGACGGGGATTACTAATGCTGCTTTGAACAGTGTAGGAATTGAACATACCGTATCAATCACCGGCAACTGGTACTTTATCATGGCTTCCACCATCGTTTTAACCCTAGTAGGGACATGGGTATCCACCCGAATTGTAGAACCCCACCTGGGCCACTACGAGGGCAATGCGGTCCACGATGACCAAGCCCTGACTCCAGATGAAAACCGGGGACTCAAGCATGCGGGAATTGCTTTGCTTGTCTTCCTCGTTATATCCGGCCTGGCTATGGTTCCTGAAGGGGCCCCCCTTCGTTCCTTGAATGAGGCGACGGGCCAGTATGACTTGCAGGAATTCTTAAACAATGGCTTGATCTTCTATATCTTCTTACTCTTTACTATCCCTGGCTTGGCTTATGGCCGGCAGACTCAGAAGATTTCCTCATCGGATGACTTCGTGGCCGCTATGACGGCTTCAATGAAGTCGATGGCTTCTTATATTGTTTTGGCCTTCTTCGCAGCCCAGTTGATTGCTTACTTCTCCTATACTAACTTGGGCCTCTTATTGGCTAATTCAGGGGCTGAATTCTTGAAGACGGTCGGTTTAACAGGGATTCCTTTGATCCTAGCTTTCATTCTTTTAACGGCCTTTGTCAATCTTTTTATTGGCTCGGCATCAGCCAAGTGGGCGATTATGGCGCCAATTTTCGTGCCCATGTTCTTCCAACTCGGACTTTCCCCCGAACTGACCCAAATGGCTTACCGGGTGGCGGACTCATCGACTAATATTATTTCGCCTCTAATGTCTTACTTCGCCATGATCCTAGTCTTCATGCAGCGCTACGACAAGAAGTCAGGACTAGGAACTCTCATTTCCGTAATGCTCCCTTATTCCATCGCCTTCCTTGTCTTTTGGACGCTCATGCTAGTTGCGTGGT
This sequence comes from Aerococcus sanguinicola, assembly GCF_001543145.1. NCBI lineage: Bacteria > Bacillati > Bacillota > Bacilli > Lactobacillales > Aerococcaceae > Aerococcus > Aerococcus sanguinicola. Next base: position 1,466,616 of record NZ_CP014160.1, read on the forward strand.
ACGTCTTAAACCTACCCCTGGGACCGGGCGCAGGCCTCCACGTTTAAGAAGAAAAGAAGTGTTCACTGTGAGCACTTCTTTTTTCTTTTCTTCATGATTGGGCTATGCTAAGCTTAAGAGACTGATAAGAGAAGGGAATGAAAGCTGATGTCGGATATTGTAAAAGCTCTGGAAAAGTAAGCGGTCGTCATCCTCGACGGGGGCTTAGCCACGGAATTACAAGCTTATGAAGAGGAACTCAACCATCCCCTATGGACAGCCCGCCTCGTGGAAAGAGCTCCTGAGGCGATTAAAGCAGCCCACCAAGCTTTCTTTGAAGCGGGAGCTAATATAGCCACTACAGCCAGCTATCAAGCCAGCGTGGAAGGTTTTGTCAAGGCTGGCCATAAGAATATTGAAGCGCGAACCTTAATGCGTAAGGCTGTCTTTTTAGCCAAGCAGGCGCGGACTGCCAGTGGAGGCGATCAGGCGAAATGGTTGGCTGGCTCTATCGGACCCTATGGCGCTTTTCTAGCGGATGGGTCAGAGTATCGGGGGGATTACGAGCTCTCTGATTTAGAGCTTTATGCCTTCCATGCGGAGCGCTTTGCCCTCTTGGTTGAAGCGGGAGTGGACTTAATTTTCTTTGAAACCATTCCTAATTTTGTGGAAGTGAAGACCTTGCTCAAGCTCTTGGAGAAATTTCCCGACCAAAAAGCCTGCCTCACTGTCAGCCTTAAAGATCCTTACCATATGAGTGATGGCACAGCCCTGGAAGATTTACAGACCCTGCTGGATTGGCATCCACAAATTATTGCTTATGGTGTCAACTGCTGCCCAGCGGCTTGGGTGAGCCCTGCCTTGGATACCATGGGGCCTTCCGCTCTCAAACCTTTTATTGTTTACCCTAATCTAGGCGGGACCTACAATCCGAAAACCAAGCAATTTGAAGGGCAGAAGGAGGTGTCCATCAGTGACTGGGTGACTGATTGGTATGATAAAGGAGCGCGCTTTATTGGCGGTTGCTGTGGCACTACAGCCCAAGATATCAGAGAAGTCCGACAAAATTTGGATGCTTATATCAAAAATAAAGAGTAAAAAAACCAAGCACAGCGGCTTGGTTTTTTTCTCTAATTCCGTTCCTGCTGGCGTTTTTGTTTGAGGAAGGCGGCCAGCCAGTTGTAGTCTTGCTCGGTTGGTAGGGTTTGGACGTAGAGGTTGGGGATTTTGAAGTCATGCGGCATATCGAAGGTTGAGATGATAAGGTCGCATTTGAGATTTTCAATCAGTTTGCGCTTGAGTGGGAATTGCTTGTAAATATGGAAGTCGATCACTAAGCCGAAACGGTTGTTCAAGGCGTCCTGGATGCGGTGGGCGTGGTCGCTGGAATAATTGCTGACGATATAGGCGACTAGCTTTTGATGGGCCAGGTGCATATGGGTGTGAAGTTTTTCCCAGCCGGTATAGAGAGCATAGATGAAATTGGTCAGGCCGTAGGGAAGCGGTTTGAGACCGATCGACTGGAAATAATGCTCGCTTTCTTTGACAATGAGGTCATAGAGGTCGGGGTAGAAGTGGGACATGGTTTCGATGTAGTCTGCCTTCCGGTCGATTAAGAGGCTGTCCTTTTGAATATCTGCGACGGTTGTTAAGAAGGCATAGTTATGCAGGCTGAGAATGAGGCGGTCGCGGTGTTCAATATGGACATGGGCCTCCTGGCAGATGGTATCCAAGAATTGATTCAAATATTCAACCGACCGCTGAATTAATGGGCGCTCGCTGATTTCTGCCTGGAAATTGCGGAGGTCGACATAGATATTCTGATTGAGGACGGGCATGAAGAGTTGGACGGCATTGGTCAAGTTCAACTTAAAGTTAAAACTTTGCTCCATATTTTTGAGGTCGTCATTTTTCTCGAGTTCGTCGATAAGGTCCTGGTAGATGCCCTTAAAGAGGGGGATATCCTTGGATTGGATGAGATGGCCTTTTTGGGTGCGGATGATGCCGATCGCTAATAAGATTTTGCCTGATTGGAACCAGGCGTTGGTGTATTGGTGGCAGGTTACCTTCCAAGCGGTGCTGAGGAAGAGCTCACAATATTGCAGGTTAACCTCTTCGAAAGGCCATTCTAGCGGACTATATTTTTCGCGGAAGAAGAACATGAAGAAGAGGCGAATATTGGTCTCAGGGCCAACGAAGCGGTAGGGGCTGTTAGAGATTTCAAAATTAAACTGACTGCGCAGGGCCTGGTTCAAAAGATTGATATTCCGATAAACGGTTGATGGACTGACAAAGATTTCATCGGAAATTTCTTGGGTTGAAATATCCGGGTGAAAAAAGATCTGTTCTAGAATATTGAAGGCGACGGAGTCTCTCATGTAGAGGCGAACGAAGGTATAGTAGTCAACAGAAGGGGCATAGATGCCGCGGATACCGAATTTTGACCGCTCAATGGTCAAATATGAGGAGAAATTATTCTCAATATAAGACAAGTCCTTGCTTAGGATGCGGTCCGAACAATCGATGGCTTCCGCTAATTCAATCATCGTAATCCAGTCGGTCGACCGATAGAGGATGTGAAGTAAGCGCAGTTGGTGCTGTTCAGCAGATGATAACACAGAGTACATAATAAAACCTACCTTCTCAATTAGCCTGGCTTAGGTGCAGAAGAAAGATGAAATATTTTTCTTCTGAAAAAAAGCTAATGCTTTAATTATAGCATTTAATTGGCTTTATGAAGCCCCTAAGAATATAGAAAATATGAATTGATGGTCTTCACTTGACTTATAATTTTTGTTCAGAATTTTTTATTGAAATTTCAGCTTGACCAGCTTCCTCTTTATTATGTGCGGGGCTTCTAGTAGAATAAGGACAGAATAAGAAAAAGGAGCGATGACATGGCCACTCAAGACCTCTTAGCCTATCACTATGGCTATAGCCAGTTCCGGCCGGGACAAGAGGAGATTGTAGAGGCAATTCTAGACGGTAGGGATGTACTAGGTGTCTTGCCCACAGGTGGGGGAAAGTCCCTATGCTACCAGCTGCCCGCCCTAGCGCTGGAGGGCTTAACCCTAGTGATTTCTCCGCTGATTTCGCTGATGAAGGACCAGGTGGATAGCTTACATGAGCATGGAATTCGAGCAGCCTATCTCAATTCGGCTTCGTCCTGGGAAGAGGTTCAGTGCCTGCGTCAAGCCCTAGGTCAAGGGGACTTGGACTTGCTCTATGTGGCTCCGGAGCGGTTAAAGCATCCGGCTTTTATCGATTGGATGCGGGAAGTTAAGCTGAGCCAAGTGGCAGTGGATGAAGCCCACTGCGTTTCCCAATGGGGCCATGATTTTCGCGCTTCTTATCGTGAAATTGGTGGTTTTATTGAAGCCTTAGACCAGCGGCCCGTCGTTTCGGCCTTTACGGCGACGGCCACGGCTTATGTACGCCAGGATATCATCCAGCAATTGGGACTTGAAGATCCTCGGCTGGTGGTGAATTCCTTTGACCGGCCCAATTTGAAACTCCGCGTCTTAGAGCCCCAGTCTAAGTGGGAAGCCCTCCGCCAAGAGCTGCATCCAGAAGAGGCCATGATTATTTACGCCAATACCCGCAAACAAGTCGACCAGCTCTATGACCGCCTCCGCCAGGCCAAGTTTAAGGTCGTCCGCTACCATGCCGGTCTATCTGCTGAGGAGCGTGAAGCTGGTCAGAATGCCTTTATCTATGAAGAAGTTAACCTGATTGTGGCAACCAATGCCTTTGGGATGGGGATTGATAAGCCGGATGTGCGCAAGGTGATCCACTATAATATGCCAACGGACCTGGAGAGCTACTACCAAGAAGCAGGCCGGGCAGGGCGCGATGGCTTGCCTGCTGAAGCCATCCTCCTCTACCATGCCAAGGATATTGTGGCGGCTAAATTCTTGATCGGGCAGAGCCAGGATCCAAGCTCTGAACGCCGTCTCCAGGCCATGATTAACTATGCCGATTATGCCGGCTGCCTGCGCCAGTACCTCTTAAGTTATTTCGGCGAAAACCTGGCTGAGCCTTGCCAGAACTGTTCAGGTTGCTTAGAGGACATCGATGTTCGTGATGCCAGCCGGGAAGGGCAGATGGTGCTTTCTTGCCTAGTTCGCATGCGCTGGGCTTATGGCATGTCCATGGTCTGTGATGTCCTCCGCGGCAGCAAGGCCCAGAAAGTGCGGGACAAGGGCTTCGATAGCTTATCTACTTATGGCCTCTTAGCAGATTATTCGGAGAAAGAAGTCAAGGATATTATCTCCCAGATGCTGTCCCAAGGTTACCTCAGCCTCAACCAATACAAGGGCCTTGAACTGACCCCAGCCTCCAAGGCCCTGCTCAAGGGGGACAAGCAACTGACCATCAAAGCGCGACCCTATAAGGCGCACAGCCAAGCTAAGTCAGCTCAGAAAACAGCGGTGGCCAGTCAATTATCTGAACGTGATGAGGAACTCTTTGAAGCCTTGCGCGAGCTCCGCTATGAACTTGCAGGAGATGAAGGGGTGCCAGCTTATATTATCTTTAACAACCAGACCCTCTTGGAAATGGCTGAAGAAAAGCCCCAGACCTATGATGACTTTCTTGATATCAGCGGGGTAGGCCAGGTCAAGGCTTCCAAGTATGCGGATATCTTTATTGAGCGTATTGAGGAATGGTTGGAAGGTTAAAAAAAGAACTTCTAGACTGGCTCGTTTAGCCTGGCGCTAGAAGTTCTTTTTGTGTTTGTATTTGCTTTTGTTTTATTCGTCTTCAGGCAAGCTCCAGTCAAGGATAGGGCCTGCTGGAACGATACCGTTTGGGTTGATGGTGTCGTGTGACCGGTAGTAGTGTTCTTTAATATGTTGGAAGTTTACTGTATCGGCAATTCCTGGCATATTGTAAATCTTACGGGTATAGTACCAAAGATTAGGGTAGTCTACTAATTGATGGTAGTTGCACTTGAAGTGGCCATGGTAGACGCTATCGAAGCGGACCAGGGTGGTGAAGGTACGGATATCTGCTTCTGTGAATTGGTCACCGACTAAATAGCTGTGGTCTTCCAAGTGGGCTTCCAGTTCATCGAGCATCTTGAAGACATTAGCGACTTCCTCTTCATAAACCGCTTGGTCGGTCGCAAAGCCTGCCTTGTAGACACCGTTGTTGAGATTGTCGTAGATCTTGTCATTCCAATGGTCAATTTCTTCGCGCAAGTTTTCAGGATAGTAGTCGCCTTCTTTGGCGCCAACTTCATCGAAGGCAGAGTTCAACATGCGGATGATCTCAGAAGATTCGGTGCTTACGATGGTATCCTGCTTGAGGTCATAGAGGACGGGCACCGTCACCCGGCCAGAGAAATCTGGGGCCACATGGGTGTAGATTTGATAGAGATAGTCCGCGTCGATGACTGGATCCTTGATCACGCCATCCGCCTCGTCAAAGGTCCAACCGTGTTCAGCCATTAAGGGGTTGACCACAGAGAGGCTGATCATATCTTCTAGCCCCTTCAACTTCCGCATCATTAAGACCCGACTCGCCCAAGGGCAGGCCAAGGAAACATAGAGATGGTAGCGGTCCGCTTCGGCCTTGAAGCCGCCTTCGCCGCTAGGGCCTGGTTGACCATCTTTAGTCACCCAGTTACGGAATTTAGCAGCATCCCGTTCGAAATGCCCACCTGTGCTTTCAGTATCATACCATTGGTCGCGCCATTCGCCATTAACGAGTAGTCCCATACCAACACTCCTTTTCTATTATTTCAGTTTCGATATATTTTTATTATAACGAAAATCATAGCAAAAAACGAATGAAACGCTTGGCGAATGATAAGAAAAATATGTTTTGTCTGTTTTCCGCATTGGCTAATTCATACAGACTGGCTCAGCTGACTTGGTCCAGTGAAGGAAAGCTAAGCGCGTGCCCTCACACCCTATAGTCGGGCTCGACTTGGCAGGCTTGGAGTGATTTCACAAGTAAGGAAGGAGCGAATACTTCGCCCTTATCCTTACTTGCTCCAATCATCCAAGCCTAACCGCCAAGTCTTACGCCCTTGTAGTCGGGTTCGCAAAGGCAGAAAGGGCGTGACTTCAGCAAAGTGGAACGATCGGCTAGAGCCGCTCTTATCCTCTTTGCCTCCAGTCATCCCTTTCTAAGCGCCTTTGCTCACACCCTTATTAAGATACTGGGTGGTTTGGGAGAGGGTGTAGCAGATGAGCCAGTACATGATAGTGACGAGGGCGAAGGTGCCGAGGATGTAGCTGGAGTTTTGGCCGTAGATGATGCGGGCGTTGTGCATGAGTTCGGGCAGGGAGATGATGGTAGCTAGGCTGGTGTCCTTGATGAGGGCAATGAGCTGGCTGACGATGGAGGGGGCCATGGTTCGGTAGACTTGGGGCATGATGATATAGGCCATAGTTTGGCTGCGGCTGAGCCCGGTTGCCAGGCCGGCTTCGAATTGTCCTTTAGGCAGGGCCAGGATGCCGCCCCGGATAATTTCTGAAATCATAGCCGATTCAAAAAGGGTCATGGCGGCTACAGCTGCCCAGAAGATATCCATTTTGATTCCGATTTGGGGCAGGGCGAAGTAAGTAAAGAAGATAATTAACAAGAGGGGGAGGTTGCGAACAGTGTCGATGAGAAAGCCCAGCACGTTAGAAATAATGGGCATCTTGAGATAGCGGAGGATACCGAGGAGGCTGCCGAAGAATAGGCTGAGGCTAATGGTGAGTAAGGTGAGTTTGACCGTTACCCAGAGGCCTTGGAGGAGGAAGTTGATATTAATCCATTGGAAAGCACCGGAAAAGTCCATTGTTAAACTCCTTTCGTGCCTTAGAGGCTATAATTCTTTTCGAGTTTTTGTATGAATAGGGTTAAAGGAACCGTGAGCAAGAGGTAGAAGCCGGCGACTAGGCTATAGCTTGCGAAGGTGTCGAAGGTCTCTAGCGCTACCAGGTCCCCATAGTACATGAGGTCGAGCCCTGCCACCATAGCGAGGATGGAGGAATTCTTCACCAGATTGATCACTTGGTTGCCTAAAGCTGGCAGAGACTGGCGGAAGGCTTGGGGAAAAATCAGGTAGGCCATGCATTGGCGAGCTGTGAACCCCTGGGAGAGACCGGCTTCGAACTGGCCGCGCGGAATGGCCTTGATCCCAGTTGCGATAATATCTGCAATAAAGGATGAAGTATAGAGACTAAGAGCGATCACACCAGATGTAAAACCTGAAAGTTTGACCGAAAAGAGGGGGAGAACCACATAGAAGAACATGACGATGACTAAGAGCGGGATATTACGAAAGATCTCGACATAAATGGTCGCGAATGCTTTCAGAAGCCCCTTGCCTGCGCTCTGCCAAATCCCCACCAAGCTCCCCCAGAGGAAGCTGGCGACTAGGGCAATGGCAGAGGCGAGGAGGGTGTGGGCAAAGCCTTCTAACAAGAGAGGTAAATAGTCGTGCAAAAGGGTAAACATACTAGGCCTCCTTTAAATTTTTAGCATTGGCGCTTTCGCCAGCATCGGGGAACCATTTATGGAAGATCTTGTCATAAGTCCCATCCGCTTTAATTTTAACCAAGGCCCGGTTGACCTCATCACGGAAGTCTTTTTGACTCTTGTCTACGGCAATGCCATAGGGTTCCTTGGTAAAAGCTTCGCCGATCAAGCGGTAGCCGGGATTCTGGTCAGCGATACCTAGCAAAATTGCATTGTCGGTTGTCATAACGTCGCCCTGGCCGGATTGTAGGGCGGTGAAGGCTTCGGCATAGTTTTCCAGTTCAAGGACCTTAGCCTGGGGAGCGAATTGGCGGATGGATTCGGCGGAACTGGAGCCCTTAACGGCTAGGACAGTGTTTTGGGGGCCTAGGTCTTGGACCGATTGGAGGGGCGAGTCTTCTGGGCCGAGCAAGGATTGTCCGGCAGCAAAATAAACATCTGTGAAATCAACTTGTTTCTTCCGTTCCTCTGAGATGGTCATGGTGGCGATAATGGCATCAATATTACCATTCTTGAGGAGGGGAATCCGTGTCTTAGAAGTCACCTCGACAAAATCGGCTTGGGCTTGAGGGCCAGCAATTTCTTTGGTTAAGGCTTTGGCGATATCAATATCGAAACCCTCCACTTCTTGCTTGGCAATATTATAGTAGCCGAAGAGTCGGGTATCGTTCTTGATGCCCCAACGGATATGTGGGGTCTGGCTGCTTTGGATCTTGTCTAAAATACTTTGCGCTTGGCTATTTTTTCCGCAGGCCCCAAGTAAAGTCAAGCAGCTGACCAAGAGCAAGAGTAAGTGTCTTTTTTTCATGAGATGGCCTCCTGACTAATAAGCGTTGACAACTTGGAGGAAGTCTTTGGCCCGTTGACTTTGGGGTTGGGAGAAGAAGTCCTGGCTGGGCCGGTCTTCAATGATTTCGCCGGCCTCCATGAAGAGGGTCCGTGTGCTGACTTCCTTGGCAAAACGCATTTCGTGGGTGACGACAACCATGGTCATCTTGTCGCTTTCGGCAATGTCTCTCATGACGTTGAGGACTTCGCCCACCATTTCAGGGTCGAGGGCGGAGGTTGGTTCATCGAAGAGAAGGACTTTGGGCCGCATGGCGAGGCCACGGGCAATGGCTACCCGCTGCTTTTGCCCGCCGGAGAGTTGGCTAGGGTAGTGGTCACGCTTGTCCCATAGATTTACCCGTTTCAATAATCTTTCCGCGCGTTCGTGAGCTTCTTCTGGGGTCTTTTTGAGGACCTTGAGAGGGGCGAGAGTGATGTTTTCAAGCACGGTCTTATGGGGATAGAGTTCAAAATGTTGGAAGACCATGCCAAAGTCGCGTCTGACCTGGCGGATATTTTCTTTGGGGTCGGAAACGTCCCGACCATCGCAATAGAGGTGTCCACTGGAAATCTTTTCCAAGGCGTTGATGCAGCGGATAAGGGTTGACTTACCTGAACCTGAGGGCCCGATGATACTGACGACTTCACCTTCTTGGATGCCTAAGTTAATGGCTTTTAGGGCGTGATAGTCGCCGTAATACTTTTCGACGTCTTTAAATTCGATGATCATAATGAACAACTCCTTACAAAATAATTAGAAAAAACTTATTAAAAAGATAATAGCATAAATTAGGGCTATGTATAAGTGAATTTCCATACAAGTTATTTATTTCACAATAAATGGGCCCTATGTATTAGGTGTTAAGTCAAGCTAAGCCTAATGAAAAGAGGAGTCTAAGGGCTTGAATTCAGGCTCGAAAGCATGTAGGGTAGAGATATTGAAATGTAAAGGATAGAAAGGATATGCTGCTGTGACAAATCGTAATAAGGGCATTATTGCCATCTTGATCTCTGCTTTTGGTTTTGCTGTGATGAATCTTTGCATCCCCTTAGCCGGAGACCTCCCCACTATTGAAAAGAGTTTTTTTAGAAATATTGTTGCCTTCGCCGTTGCCTTGACCCTCTTGCTGCGGTCTTGGTCCCAAGTTAAGAACCAGGTCCAGGTGGGTGACTTGCCCTGGAAGACCCTCCTCTTAAGGTCGATCTTGGGAACGGTTGGGGTCTTCTGTAATTACTATGCCCTCGACCACCTGCTTCTTTCTGACGCTTCCGTTCTCAATAAGCTGGCACCTTTTGCGACGCTTGTTTTTTCAGCGATTTTTCTCAAGGAACGGATGGATAAGCAACACTTGATCGCCCTGGGCTTTGCCTTTGTGGGAGTTCTCTTAGTCAGCAAACCGACTGGGGCAACAGCCGACCTCCTGCCTTACCTTGTCACTATTCTTGGGGGCTTGAGCGCGGGCGGAGCCTATACCGCGGTCCGTCAGCTTAATAAGCAGGGAGTCCCCAGTGCCTTTACGGTGGCCTTCTTCTCAGGGTTCTCCTGTTTAGTTTGTGTGCCGTATTTAATCTTTAACTATGTCCCCCTCGACCAAAAGTCTTTATTAGCTCTTTTAGGGGCAGGCTTGGCTGCCAGCTTCGGCCAGTTCGGGATTACCCTGGCTTATAAGTTTGCACCAGCTAATGAGATCTCTATTTTTGACTATTCCAGCATTGTTTTCAGTGGTCTCCTCGGCTTCATCTTCCTTGGCCAGGTACCTGATGGCTGGAGTATTCTCGGCTATTTCATTATCTTTACAGGGGGCTTAGTCACCTTCCTCTACAACCGCCAATTGACCCGCAAGCAGTTATCTCGCTAAGCTTTAAATTCAAGATATGTATGCTACAAGAAGAGACTGGGAAAAATTCCAGTCTTTTTTGTTTGGGCTCCAGTCATTCCTTGCTGAATGCCTGTGCTCACACCTTTTTTTACAAAAAGAGTGCTTCTGCCTGTGCTATACTAAGAGTAGTTTATTTCAAGGAGGGATTGTGTTGGAATCCAATCAAAAACAATTGAGCGCTGCTTTCAAACAATCGAGCTCGAAGCTGGCGCTAGCTACGGAGGGGATCTTGGTAGGGATCCTGGCTGGCTTAGGGGCGGTGGTTTACCGCTACATCCTGACTTATGCTGGGGCTTGGCAGCAGGCCCTCTACCAGATAACAAATTTTCCTTGGCTAATTGCGCTTTTTTTATTTTTAGGGATAATGGGGGCCTTAACGGGTATTCTTGTCCAATTGGCGCCCCTGTCCAGTGGGTCTGGGATTCCCCAGGTGTCAGGCGAACTTTTGGGTGAGATGTCTATGCGCCCCCTGCCCACGCTCTTTTCTAAATATCTGGGGGGATTTATGGCCATGCTAGCGGGGATGTCCCTGGGGCGGGAAGGGCCATCTATCCAGATCGGGGCGGCAATCAGCAAGGCCTATACTAAATGGCGCAAGCATGGCGACCTGAGCCAGCGTATTCTTCTAACCTCGGGAGCCAGCGCCGGCTTGTCAGCTGCCTTCAATGCACCGATTGCCTCGACCCTCTTTGTGGTTGAAGAAGTCCATAAGAATATCTCCCCCTTTATTCTCATTCCTGCTCTTTTGGCATCCATCAGTGCCGACCTGGTATCCAAGTGGGTTTTTGGTTTGACGCCGTCCTTTGCGATCAAAATGGACCAACTTCTTCCCCAATCTAGTTATTACTTAATTATTATTCTGGGCCTTGTGACAGCCCTAGTGGGGACGACCTTCAACCAGGTCCTTTTAGCCTTCCAGCGCTTTTTACAGAAGCACTTCCCGAATGTTGTGGTTCGGATTGCCCTAGGTTTTCTCTTAACGGGGCTTATTGTGTGGGCTTTCCCTGCCTTGGCAGGTAGCGGGCATGACTTGGTCTACCAGTATTTAGAGATGCCTTGGCCCCTTAAAAGCTTAATCCTAGTCCTCATCGGTAAATTACTCTTCACCTGTTTCTGTTATGGGACTTCAACACCGGGCGGTATCTTCTTGCCCACCCTCGTGATGGGATGTTTGACTGGGGCAGTCAGCTTTCAAGTTTTCAGCCTATTTATTGATTTAGATCCTGATCTCTTAGCTAATTTTGTCGTTCTTGGCATGGCAGGGGTCCTGACGGCAGTCGTCCGTTCGCCACTAACTTCCATGGTTCTTGTCCTAGAGATGGTAGGGAGTTTGCAGAACTTCCTGCCTGTAGCCATTGTGGCCATCACAGCTTACCTGCTTGCGGAAGCCCTCAAGGTGGCCCCTATCTACGACAGCCTCTATGACCGCATGCGGCCTCTCCCCCAAGACCATAAAGAAAAGGAAGCCGCTATCTTGGAATTTGATGTGCCCTTAACTTCCTCGCTAGCGGGGAAGAAACTAGCTGACCTGGACCTCCCCCAAGAAATTCTCATCGCTTCCATTGTGCGCGGTCGGGCCAGCCTTGTGCCTAAGGGGGCAACTACCATCCAAGCCAAAGATCGACTTCTGATTGTGACCTCCAAGGATCATTTAGCAGCTACCAAGAAACTTTTCCGAGAGGCTGCCAAGACCTAGGCCGATTATTTATAAAGACAAAACAATAATGTATTGCAAAAGAAAATAAGCAATTATTCGTCTAAAAGAACGAGCGCTTAGAAAGTGCTTGTTCTTTTTATTTGGTAAACATTTTATGAAAGGGGTGTTTAACCAGTGATTGGGCTAATGTAATTTTTAGGTAAAAGAAATGTAAATCTTTCATGAAAAATCCCCAGATGGAATAAAAATTTGCTAGGCTATAAGTGTCTAAAATTTTATGTTTTCAGACGATAAAATACGATTAATTGGAGGTATACTTGTAATGTTAGGAACTCAGACTTTGGTGGCCGATTTTTCTGTGACCGAGGACCTAGAAGCTCTTTACAAGCGAGCTAAACGTGTAAAGACGCTGAATCTTCGCGAGCAGGTGGTCTATCTCCACTACCAAGCAGATGCTGACCGCAAGGCTGGTCGTACCTTGGTGGTATGTAGTGACGGGTCAATCTTTAGGACCCAATCAAAGCCGGAAATCCTGATCCAGAATTATAGCGAGCGGATGGCTAAGGAACAGTTCTTCCATCAGAAACTGACAAAGAAACCTTTTCAGCCTGTCGTGAGTGCGGACTTGATTTTTGTTCCCTTGAAATCTGTTAAGCGGGGCACTCCTTCCTGGCTAGCCCTCCACCAGGTTTACCGCCTGCCTAATTTGAAGGAGAAGAGTCGCCACACCATTGTGGAGGGCATGACCAATATCCACCTAACTCTCGATGTGCGTCCCAGCCGTTTTATTCACTTGGTGAGACAGGCTTATTTTAGCTGGGTCTTTCTCAATATGTCAGTTCTCTTGCATACACCTAAGCAGCCCTCTTATTTCAAAATAGAGGATTTAGAAAATAGTCACCTCTTCCAAAGAATGCGCTATACTGAAGCTTCTGACCAATTTAGTGAGCTCTACCAAACAGCTGAAGAAATTCACAGGGAGCGCTACAGTGAACAACTGGAGCTCTGGCACGAACGGGTCTTAGACTTTATCCATTAGATTAAAGTGTGCTATAGTAAAGGGCGAAAGGAGGCTCAGCTATGGCAAAGAAGAGCTATCAAGGCCCAGTGCGGCTCTCAGACTTATCCGGTGATCATGTGAAAAAAGCCTCTGCTGACCAAGCTAAGAGACCAAGTCAGCAGAAGGAGAAGCCCCGCCCGGCTCAAGATTTGGTCCAAGCGGCGCAAGCGCTGAAAGCAAAAAAGTTAGATCAAAAACCGCAGCGTCCGGGAACAGACAATGACCAGGAAAAGTCTGAAGAGGCAGGGCTGTCCGGTGAAATTACCAAGATTGAAGCGCAAAAGCGGCGCAAACATCGCTTTAATATTTATCTCAACCAAAGCTATGCCTTTCCTGTAAGTGAAGCGACCCTGGTTAAGTTTGCTTTGGCCAAGGGTCAGGTCTTAAGTGCTGAGCGAGTAGGCGAGATCCAAGCAGCTGAAGCCGCTGCCCAGGCTTATCAGACAGCAGTGAATTATCTGAGCCACCAATTGCGTTCGGAGAAGGAGATCCGTCAACGGCTCCAGCGGGATGATTGGCCTGAAGGGGTGATTGACCAAACCATCCAGCGCTTAAAAGAACTGCGACTCGTCGATGACTTGGTCTATGGCCAGTCCTATACCCGGACGGCCATGCGCCTGCAGAAGAAGGGTCCCGGTCAAATTCAGCGCAAACTAAAGGAAAAGGGCCTCAGCGAGTCGATCATCCAACAAGCTCTGGAGGAGTATGATGACCAAACTGCCCAGGATAATATTGAAGAACTGGCGGCTAAACGTTTGAAGCAACAAATGCGAAAATATGCCCAGCGCGATAGCGAACAGCGCACAGTGCGCTATTTGATGCAGAAGGGCTTCGATAGTGATGCAGCCAAGCAAGCGGTCCAAAGAGCGAGTCAAGACCTTGTTGATGACGATCTAGAAGATGATAAATTGGACCAGCAAGGCCAGAAGTACTGGCGCAAGTACCGCCGCCTAGACCCTAAAGAGCGCTATTTTAAAGTTAAACAACAGCTTTACCGCCGGGGCTTTGAAGCAGGGGCGATTAAGCAATGGCTAGACCAAGAGATGGAGAAAGAAGAGGGATAATTTGCAGATACAAGACCATAAGCCCGAAGATTGGTTGGGGCGGAGTGCCATTGAAGACTTGGGACCAGATATCCACGGCGTTCAAGTCTGGGGACCTAAGACCAATGAGAAGTTTCAGACCACTTTGCTGGATTGGTATGACCAACATGGCCGCACCCTTCCTTGGCGCGAATCGATATCAGCTTATGCCGTTTGGGTCTCCGAAATCATGCTCCAACAGACCCAGGTGGACACGGTTATCCCTTACTATCAGAACTTCATGCAAAAGTTCCCGGATATTCAATCCTTGGCCCAAGCTGGAGAAGCGGACCTATTAAAGGCTTGGGAAGGCTTGGGTTATTATTCTCGGGTTCGCAATATGCAGGTGGCTGCCCAAACAATTATGGACGATTATGATGGTGAGTTTCCCAGTGACTTAAAGGAAATCCAATCACTTAAGGGGATTGGTCCTTATACAGCAGGCGCCATTGCTTCGATTGCTTTCAATGTTGCGACGCCAGCTATCGATGGCAATGCCATGCGGGTCTTCGCCCGGCTTTTTACAGTGAGTGCAGACATTGCCCAGGCTAAGAACCGGAAGATTTTTCAGGCATTGGGCGAGTATCTCGTGGATCCTAAACGTCCAGGTGATTTCAACCAAGCCATTATGGACCTGGGTTCGAGTTATCAAAGGGCCAAGGATCCTAATCCAGAAGCCAGCCCCCTAAGAGACTTCAACCTATCGACTTTAACGGGGACGACCTTGGATTATCCTGTCAAAAGCAAAAAAGCCAAGGCCAAGCATTACTACTATGATGCCTTGGTATTGGAAGATAAAGCTGGGCGGGTCCTTATCTGCCAGCGCCCCGAGACGGGTTTATTGGCTAAGATGTGGACCGTCCCCCTCCTTGAGCGCAAGGAGGCGGCTAAAGAAGACATGCCACTCGGTCCTCTCTTCGCCGACCAAGTGGCTGAAGACGACCAGGCGATCTACGACAATTTACTTGCCGAAAGCCAAGCCCACTACCATGTCAGTCCTATCTTCTACAAGCGCCAGCTCGCCGAAGTCAAACATGTCTTCAGCCACCAAGTCTGGCACATCCGCGTCTACCAAGGCCAACTAAAGGAAGACCCTGACCAAGTCATCGACCGCTTAACCAAGCAAGGAGCCAGCAACTGGTCCTGGCTCAAACTCAGCGACATGACCCAGCATGCCTTCCCCACCGTCCAAATGAAAATCTGGCAAGCCTATGAAAAGAACAGGGTGTGAGCAAGAGCGGTTAGACTTGAATGACTGGAGCCCAAGCGGAAAAGAACGGCTTTAGCCGATCGTTCCGATTGGGTGAAGTCACTTCAAGCCTGCTCTTGCGAACCCGACTACACAGGGTGTGAGGGAGCGCGGGTAGAAGTGGACCTCTGGAGCAAAAAGCTTGAGAAGGGTGCAAGCCTTCGAAAGATTTTTTGTGAAGAGGAGCCACTTCTGCGCGACCGAACCCGACTAGAACAGGGTGTGAGAGGATGCGGTAGAAAGGGACCTCTGGAGTAAAAGACCAGAGAAGGCTGGAGGCCTTCGATGGGCATTTGCGAAGAGGAGCCCTTTCTGCATCCTCGAACCCGACTAAGCAGGGTGTGAGACTTGGCGTTCAGGCTTGGATGACTGGGAGCAAGCAGGTAACCAGCGAAAGCCCCAAAGCAATCAGTTAATAAGAGACAAAGCAAAAAGGCTGAGCTTTAAAACTCAGCCTTTTTTATGAACTTTCGAATACTTCACAATCAAATCGAAAGGGCGACAGCTAGTGCTGGCGGCGCTTTTTCTTATGCTGTTGTTGGCGCTGGCTTAGCTGGCAATAACGTTCATACCACAAGTCTACATAGGCCTTAGAGAAGGGGCCTTTGCCTTCTTCAATCCAGCGGTTCAATTCATAGAGATGGCAAGTGACGATATAGTCTATATCGTAAGGATAGGCCATCTTTCGACCATGGTCGAGGTATTCATCTACATCGAGTAACTTTTTATCGCCATTCGGAAAGACTTTGATATCTAAATCATAGTCAATGTATTTAAGGCCGTCCTTGTCCATAATATAAGGGGAAGCCAGGTTACAATAATACGATGTACCTTTTTGGCGGATCATCGTGACAATATTGAACCAGTACTTCTTATGAAAATAGAGAAGGGCGGGCTCGCGTGTTACCCAGCGCCGACCATCGGATTCACTGACAAGGGTATGGTCATTACAAGCAATGATACTCTGATCAGAGGTCTTGAGCACCATACAATCATGCCAAGTGCGATGCAAACTGCCGTCATGTTTATAGCTTTTGACTGCGATGTATTCTCCTTCTTGAGGATTACGCATCAAAAAACCTGCTTTCTGCATCAGTATTCAATCTTATTCTTAAATAGTATAACATAGCTTGGCTAAAAATAGAATTTTTAATTAGAAATTATTAAAGAGAGTCTGCTGTTCGATTAGCTAAATTTTTATGCTACAATAAATGGAAAGAATATAAACGAGGAGTTAGATTTATGAGGGAATTCAACAAGAAAAGCCTGCTAGCCATGCTAGCGACAGTGGTTGTCGGTTTCATCATTATTGGCGGGTCCTATGTGATTGGCCAGCGGCGAGAAGAGGCGCGTTTGGCCGAGGAAACAGCGCTCTTCCAGGGACATAACCAAGGAGAGCAAAAGACAGATCAAGCACCCAGTCAGTCGGGTTCGTTAGACCAGGCGGCAGCAGATTTTGAACAGAACCGTGAGAACACAACAGCAGCTAAATATTTGGCCTATGTCAACCGGGAAGCGGACCAAGTCGGCGTCTTAGCTGTGGATTCGCTCAACCAAACCGCCGATTGGTTGGAAACGGCAGTAGCTGGTCTCAAGGATAAAGGTTTTGACCAGCTTGCCGTTAATAAGTTAAACTACAGTGGCATGTCAACTGCAGATCTCTTAGCCAGTGGCTATGCCCAACAAGTAGCCGATAGCGAGGGTCAACTTATCTTAGTTCCCCTGAACCTGGCGGCTGAGGCCCAGGCTGGGATCGATGAAGCGGGAAGTAAAGCGAATATTGAACGCATTTATCGCCAGCTACGTTTGGCCAAACCTGAAGCCCTACCGATTTTTGTTATTAGTCCTAGCTTGAATAATGACGAAGATAGTGATGCCTATAAGGATAAGATCGCTAAGGTCCTCGATGATTTGAACTATAACTATTACGATATGTGGGCTGATTTCAAGGATAAGTTAGCAGCTGACGACTTAAACTTGGAAGAACTTTATTCTGAGGATGGGCAATTGACCAACCAGGGGGCAGACTTATGGAGTCGATTGCTGACTAAGGAACTAAGCGAAACCACAATCGATGCCCGCCACGGTTTCAAGGGCAAAAATGATGATCTCGACCAACTAAAAGAGGCCGAAGCCAAAATTAGAGACGAGGAAGCCCGCGCCCAAGCGGAAGCGGAGGCCCAGGCACAAGCCCAAGCGGCTGCCCAATCAGAAGCAGCAGCTGAGTCTTCAAGACGGGCAGAGTCAGAAGCCCAAGCAGCTAGCCAATCGCGTGCCCAAGCTAGTCAGGCCGCTCCAGCCCAGGGCCAGCAAGGCAATTGGAACGCGAATGGCAATCAAAATTATCAAAACAATCAAAATAACCAGCAGAACAATTGGAATGCGAATGGCAACCAAGGTAGCTATAACCCGGCTAACCAGTGGCAAGGGTCCGGTGGTAATCAGCAATACGGTAACGGCAATGCGAATGGTAACCAAGGAAATGCTAATTGGGGAGCACAGAGACAATAATAAGATTCAGTAGACAATGTAGAGAATTAAAGTCAAAAGGCCTTTCCTTAGGGGGAGGCTTTTTAGTTGGGTTCGGTCGCGCAGAAGCGGCTCCTCTTCACAAAGCGCCGTCGAAGACTTTCAGTCTTCTCTGGTGCTTTGCTCCAGAGGTCCACTTCTACCCGCGCTCCCTCACACCCTTCCTAGTCGGGTTCGACTTGGCAGCTTTCGTGTCACTTCACAAGTCTCCGCCGCAGTCTATGAGACTGCTCTGGCGACTTGCTCCAGTGAACGAAAGCTAACCGCCAAGTCTCACACCCTTTCCTAGTTGGGTTCGCAAAGGCAGAAAGGGAGTGACTTCAGCAAAGTGGAACGACCGGCTAAAGCCGCTCTTATCCTCTTTGCCTCCAGTCATCCCTTTCTGGACGCCTTTGCTCACACCCTTTCCTTAATGAGCGAAAGTTAATGCACTAGTTAGTGAATTATTGCTATAATGAGGGTGATGTGAATTTTGATGAGGTTGATTCATTGGCTTAGGGACTTTTAGGGCTTAAGCGGGTGAGAGGCCTATGTACTGGCAGCCTGCATTTGCCAGATTAAGGAGATATAGAATGGAATTGCTTGATGACTTATTTGCCCTGTCTGGGATTGAATCCCCTCAAACGATTCGCGAGGCTATGCATAACTATGCTCTAAGCGAAGAATTTGACCAGACCTATGCTTACGGTGGCGCTTTGGGGGCAGTCTACCATAAACGTTTCACCCGTTTTGTGCTCTGGGCACCCCTGGCTCAGCAAGTAGATCTACTTGTATTTAAAGACTTGTATAGCGAATTGTACGATTCCTATCCGATGAAGCGGCAAAAAAAGGGAACTTATGAAGCGAGTATAGCAGGGGACTGCCACAATCTGGCCTACAGCTACCGCCTTTATTTTCCGGATGGGAGCTGTGTTTATTCCCAAGATCCCTATGCCAAAGCAGCCACGGTGAACAGTGGCCGGTCGGTAGTTGTTAATCCGACTAGCGCTTATCCTGAGGCTTGGGAAGAAGACCAGGGGCCTAAGATGGACGCAAGTGAAGTGGTGATCTATGAAGCTAATATTCGCGACCTAACTGCTGCCCCTTCTTCTGGTGTTCGCTTTCCCGGTAAGTATCTAGGCCTAGCGGAATCTGGAACGAAAACGGCCCAGGGCTTGGCAACAGGGCTCGATTATTTAGCTGATTTAGGAATCAGCCATGTCCAACTGATGCCTTTCTTTGACTTTGCCACGGTTGATGAAGAGCGAGAGAGTGGGCGCAACTATAACTGGGGGTATGATCCCCAGAATTATTTCTTGCCGGAGGGCTCTTATGCTAGCGATCCTTTTACCCCAGTGACCCGGCTTATAGAAACCAGGCAAATGATCCAGGCCCTCCACCAGAAGGGGCTGGGGGTGATTATGGACGTGGTCTTTAACCATGTTTATGATGAAGAGAGTCATCCCTTGATGCTTACGGTGCCGGACTACTATCTGCGCTTCCATGAATCGGGCCATCCCGCTAATGGATCAGGGGTGGGGAGCGAGCTAGCCACAGAGCGGCGGATGATGCGTCGTTATCTCTTGGATGCCATCCGTTATTGGGTAGAAGAGTACCATGTGGATGGTTTCCGTTTCGACTTGATGGGCTTGATTGATGTGGAAACCATGCAAGCCGTTCGCCAGTTGGCTGACCAACTGGGCCCCAATATTATTATTCTGGGCGAGGGGTGGAATATGGGCCACTGCCTAGCGGACCAGGATAAAGCTTGCTTGGAGAATGCCAGCCAGCTCGAGGGAATTTCTTTCTTCAATGACCGCTTCCGCGATGCCTTGCGGGGGAATGACTTTGAGGAGGGCCACGATACCGGCTTCATCTCTAACAAAAAGCACATGGAATTTCAAATTGTTGAGAATTTGAAGGGGAGTCAGACCCTCAATGGGGAGGACTACCACTTCCATGCCCCCCAGCAGCTCATCCAATACTGTGCGGTCCATGATAATTGGACGCTCTGGGATAAGTTGGCCATCACTCGGTCTCATGAAGTAGTTGGTTTCCGCCGTCGCCGTCAACTCTTGGCCAATACGCTGATTGCATTAACAGAAGGCATTCCTTTCTTTCATTCCGGCCAGGAGTTCCTGCGCAGTAAACTCAATCTGCGAAATACCTACAATGCACCGGTCGAGATTAATGCGCTGGATTGGGACAAGCGCGATGATGAAATCGAAGCGGTGACTTACCTTAAGGATTTGCTGGATTACCGCAAGAAGCACGAGGTTTTCCGCTTAACTTCTTTTGCAGCGATTTATGATCACTTAGAAATTTTAAGGGCGGATTCGCAAATCATCATAGCAGTCTACCAGGCCGCTGACCGGCAAATCTTAGTTGCTTATAACGCGAGCAAATATAAGCAGCTTGTCTCTTTGCCAGAAGGAACTTGGAAGCTAAGAGCCAGCGAGGGACGCTTCTACACAGATGAAGAAATGCGTGAAACTTATCAAGAAGAAGCAGAACTAGCCTTTCTAGCCGCAACGATATTTGAACAAGTGACAAAATAAAATTTAAAAAGGCCTTGAAGTTTGGAAAAAGTTAACTTCAAGGCCTTTTTGTTGATATTTTTAGTTGACGGCTATTTTTCAAGTCCTTTAAGGCTATCGGCTTGAAATTTGTCATCAACGTGGTGGAGATGGTAGCTGCGGACTAACATATTGAGCCGCATTAGACTTTCCTCATAACGAATAATCGTGGAGGTAATCAAGATAATCGCATTCGATCGTTCAAGCTGGGAAGTATCTGTCTCATCTTCTGAAAGCCGGGCAGCTTTGAACATGTTGTCGATTAGGTGTTGGCGGTATTGGGAAGTGGACTGGAAGAAGTTCACTTCAGTGGGAGAAATCCGCCCATCGAACTTAAGAAAGATTTGTTCGTGGGCTGCACACAGGGTTTCAATCCGCTCGCGAATCTCTAAACGTAAGCTATCCGGCAATTCAAAGACCACATTGGTATGTTCATGGAGCAAACGGAGGAGGCGGGTGGAATGGTTGAGGGCTTGGATGAAGCTGCGAAGGATGACCAATTTACGTTTGAATTCGGTAATCCCTTTGCCCCTCCAGACTCTTTCTTCTTTGAGTAGTTCAAAGAGTTCTTGGATGTGGCGGATCTTATGCCTTGCCCATGAGAGGTCAGAATTCAAGGTCGAATACTCACCATTTTTTCTAAGAATAGCTCTCAAGCGGATGCTGATCTCTGTATTTGTTGTATTAATTTCATCGTAGACCACCGCATCATATTTGGGCGGGAGGATGAAGAGGTTGACCAGAAAGGCGATAATGACTCCAAGCAAACTCTCAATCACCCGCTTGCTGGCGGTGAGAATGATTTCCTGGTCCGAATCAAAGGGGGAGAGCATGATAATAACCACTGTCATCGCAGCAATAGAGATGGCGTTGGACAATTTCATCGAATTCATCAAGACAATAAAGATAATAACAGTTAAACCAATAATTCCCGCATTGCGGCCAAAGAGCGTGGTCATGATGACGGCACAGAGCCCCCCCATGAAAGCAGCGATAATACGATTTGACATTGATTCCCAAGTTTTGCCAACGGATTGTTGCATGGTTAAAACGACTGTAAAGGCCGGCATCGTTGGATCGATATGGGGTAAAAGACTCGAAATAATAATGGCCACCATAACACCAATGCCAGTCTTAATCGTTCGGGCACCCAATTTCATTTTTGCTTTTTGTCTCCTTTGCAGATAATTTGTTGTAGCTTGCTTCCCTATAAGCTTACCATTGTTTGTTAGATAGTAAAGCCTTATTGCGCCATTTAGAATAAAATTTAAGGCTGGGGCTAGCGCCTCCCTTTAATAAGAGGTATACTGATATAGAATGGAATAATTATAATGTGAGAGGAGGAGAAAAGATGACGCGCCCTGTGATGGATAATGAAAGTAAATACGCCAAAACCATTACTGCCCTACGCGAACATAAAGTGAGGATCACGCCCCAGCGAGAAGCAATTATTAAATACCTCATTGAGACCAAGGACCATCCGACAGCAGAGGATATTTTCAATGAACTGTCGCCGCATTTTAAGAGCATGAGCCTGGCAACCGTCTATAATAATTTGAATCTCTTGACCCGGATGCACCTCGTCCGTGAATTGAATTATGGGGATGATGCTAGCCATTTCGACTTTGATTTGGATCGCCATTACCATGTGATCTGTGAGCACTGCGGCCGGATTGTCGACCTCTATTATCCGATTCTCTATGAGTTGGAGTCCTATGCGGCTGCCTATACAGGCTTTAAGGTCAATAACCATCGTTTAGAAATTTATGGCCTATGCCAAGACTGTCAACTTGAACGCCAAGAAACGGAAGACCATGGCTAGTCGAATTGCCTTAAAAATAAGTTATGATCAAGCGTGATGAAAAAAGAAGCTAGGCTCATTGTCCCAGCTTCTTCTTTACTTTAGGCCTAGTCTTCGGCTAACTCCTTGGCCTTGTCATGGCCAGCTAGAAGGCTTTCGATTATAGTGGAGCGGATTCCCAAGGCTTCAGCGGCTTGGACTTCAGCGATGGTTGTGCCGGCAGGCGTACAGACCATGTCCTTTAATTCACCAGGGTGGAGCTGGCTTTCTTGGGCCATCTTAGCTGCTCCCAGCATGGTCTGACTAGCAAAATCATAGGCATCTTGCCGGGGCATTCCAGTAAGAACTGCAGCATCCGCCATGGCTTCAAGGATCATGTACATGAGAGCTGGCCCTGATCCGGATAATGCCGTTACCGTATTCAAGAGGTCTTCACCCACAAAACGGGCTTGGCCTAAACTGGAAAAGATAGCTAGAAGGCCATTTCGGTCATCAGCTGTTAGGCGGTCATTGCCGACAATACCTGCCATTCCGGCACCAACCTGGGCAGGCGTGTTCGGCATAACGCGGGCAAATTTCTGGTCTGCTCCCAGTATTTGCTTGGCTCGCTCAAGGCTCAGGCTAGTGGCGATGGAGACCACTAGGGAAGAGGGAGCGAGTTGGTCTTGGATTTCCCGGATAACGCCTTCAATGTAGGCTGGTTTAAGGGCTAAGATCACATAGTCAGCCCCGGTAACCGCCTCTTGGTTGTCAGTGAAGCAAGTGATAGCAGGAAGCTTGGCAAATTTTTTAAGGGTATCGGCATTAGGATCTGCAAGGCGAACTTCCATCGTTTGGAAGGGCGGATTTTCTGAGATCCCCCGAGCGATAGCGCCGCCCATATTTCCTGCTCCGATAATCGAAATGATTGGCATAAATCTGACTCCTTTAATTTTTTTTACTATTATAGCACAAATCCTATTCCTCAAACTTAAATCCCAAGGAGGCCTAGCAAATGTTGAGCGCAATCAAAAGCACCCTCAGTTACTGGACGAAAGTGTATTTAGCCTTTCGCCATCGTTTGTCCATTATTACTGGATCTCTTTTGCTCCTTTTAGCTACCATCATTCTTTGCCTGCCCTTTATCAATACTTATCAGGGAAAAGTGGACCAAGACTTGAGCCAAGAATTCACCCAGCTTGAACCCTATTTTACTGGTCAGACACCGCGACATTTATCGGCTAATTCTTTTTCAGCTGGTTATTTTGAAGAAACGGACCATAGAGGACAAGACCAAGTTGCTGACTTGCACTTCTACTATTTTCCTAGTGCTGAAGAGCTAGGAGAGATTGAAGCCTCTGACCAAGCTTACTTTGTTTTTTTACCAGACCAATATTTTTACCGGCTAAAAGATGGGCAAGGGGGACAGGGGGCCTACCCTAGTCATTGGCAAGTTCCACAAAGTATGGATAAATTATTAGATGACCTAGAAACTTTTCAAGAGAAAGAACAAGCCCAAAGTCGCTTTGTGACTCTACTAGCTTTCCGCCATATTTTCTTTGTTTTTCTGGTATTTGCCTATAGCTTTTTAACAGCGACATATCTCAACCGGAGACGCCGGGTTTCTTTCCCCCAGTTGATGAATTTTGAAGATTGTTTTACTTTAGTGACCTTAGCAGCACTTCCAGGCTCAGTTTTAACCCTACTACCAGCCTTTTTCACCCAACAGCCAAGTCTTTTAGCTCTGAGCTTTATTATCATTACGAGTGGGCTTTTGTTGGGCCAAATCAAATTAATTGCAAAAAAATAGAAAAAGTCTTTGACAAAAGAAGGAATACTTGGTAAACTAATTTTTGTCGTTTGAGAGAGCGCCAGTCGCTCGAAACGCAAACGAAAAAAATAAAAAAACTTGTTGACAAGAAACAGACAAGTTGATATGATAGTTGAGTACTTCTCGAACGGGTTTAATTTTTTTAGAAAGAACAAAAAAACTTTTAAAAAATGCTTGACACGCATTCGAGAGATATGATATTATTAATGAGTCGCTTCGATGAGGTGGCGAGATAGACCTTTGAAAACTGAACAAAGAAGACGAACCAATTGTGTAGGGCATCAACTTCGAGTTGATGAACCAACAATTCAAACAATAAATAGTTGAGCAAACAACTATAAAAAGTCAGCAATAACGAGCTTATCAAAGCTCATGAATCTTTCATGAGAGTTTGATCCTGGCTCAGGACGAACGCTGGCGGCATGCCTAATACATGCAAGTCGAGCGAACCGACGAAGTGCTTGCACTTCTGACGTTAGCGGCGGACGGGTGAGTAACACGTAAGGAACCTACCTATGAGCGGGGGACAACATCCGGAAACGGGTGCTAATACCGCATAGTAATTTGTCAGGCATCTGACAAATTGGAAAGACGGCTTTTGCTGTCACTCATAGATGGTCTTGCGGTGCATTAGCTAGTTGGTGGGATAAAAGCTTACCAAGGCCATGATGCATAGCCGACCTGAGAGGGTAATCGGCCACACTGGGACTGAGACACGGCCCAGACTCCTACGGGAGGCAGCAGTAGGGAATCTTCCGCAATGGGCGCAAGCCTGACGGAGCAATGCCGCGTGAGTGAAGAAGGTTTTCGGATCGTAAAACTCTGTTGTAAGAGAAGAACAAATTGTAGAGTAACTGCTACAGTCTTGACGGTATCTTACCAGAAAGCCACGGCTAACTACGTGCCAGCAGCCGCGGTAATACGTAGGTGGCAAGCGTTGTCCGGATTTATTGGGCGTAAAGGGAGCGCAGGTGGTTTCTTAAGTCTGATGTGAAAGCCCACGGCTTAACCGTGGAGGGTCATTGGAAACTGGGAAACTTGAGTGCAGAAGAGGAAAGTGGAACTCCATGTGTAGCGGTGGAATGCGTAGATATATGGAAGAACACCAGTGGCGAAGGCGACTTTCTGGTCTGTAACTGACACTGAGGCTCGAAAGCGTGGGTAGCAAACAGGATTAGATACCCTGGTAGTCCACGCCGTAAACGATGAGTGCTAGGTGTTGGAGGGTTTCCGCCCTTCAGTGCCGCAGTTAACGCATTAAGCACTCCGCCTGGGGAGTACGGCCGCAAGGCTGAAACTCAAAGGAATTGACGGGGACCCGCACAAGCGGTGGAGCATGTGGTTTAATTCGAAGCAACGCGAAGAACCTTACCAAGTCTTGACATCCTTTGACCACTCTAGAGATAGAGCTTTCCCTTCGGGGACAAAGTGACAGGTGGTGCATGGTTGTCGTCAGCTCGTGTCGTGAGATGTTGGGTTAAGTCCCGCAACGAGCGCAACCCTTATTGTTAGTTGCCAGCATTTAGTTGGGCACTCTAGCGAGACTGCCGGTGACAAACCGGAGGAAGGCGGGGATGACGTCAAATCATCATGCCCCTTATGACTTGGGCTACACACGTGCTACAATGGATGGTACAACGGGCTGCGAACTCGCGAGAGTCAGCGAATCCCTTAAAGCCATTCTCAGTTCGGATTGCAGGCTGCAACTCGCCTGCATGAAGCCGGAATCGCTAGTAATCGCGGATCAGCACGCCGCGGTGAATACGTTCCCGGGTCTTGTACACACCGCCCGTCACACCACGAGAGTTTGTAACACCCGAAGTCGGTGAGGTAACCTTTTGGAGCCAGCCGCCGAAGGTGGGACAGATGATTGGGGTGAAGTCGTAACAAGGTAGCCGTATCGGAAGGTGCGGCTGGATCACCTCCTTTCTAAGGATATAACGGAATACACAATCGTCACTTTGTTCAGTTTTGAGAGGCCTATCTCAAGCGAAATGGAAAGTAACCGGGCCTGTAGCTCAGTTGGTTAGAGCGCACCCCTGATAAGGGTGAGGTCGATGGTTCGAATCCATTCAGGCCCATTAATTAAATAAAAAATCCTATGGGGGATTAGCTCAGCTGGGAGAGCGCCTGCTTTGCACGCAGGAGGTCAGCGGTTCGATCCCGCTATTCTCCATAGCAACCAATGCGGTTGCAACTTGTTCTTTGAAAACTGAATACTGCAAGTAATAACCATATTTTTAGCTGCGACCACCAGGAAGCGGTTAAGGATATAAACCAATTTTACCAAGAGTAAAAAACCGAAAGAGTTTAATTAAACTTTTCGCACATCATACAACTTAACCAACGGTTAAGTGAATAAGGGCGTACGGTGAATGCCTTGGCACTAGGAGCCGATGAAGGACGGGACGAACACCGATATGCTTCGGGGAGCTGTAAGTAAGCTTTGATCCGGAGATTTCCGAATGGGGGAACCCCATCATCTTGATCGATGATGACTTTCAAGTGAATACATAGCTTGTTAGAGGTAGACGCAGGGAACTGAAACATCTCAGTACCTGTAGGAAGAGAAAGAAAAATCGATTTCCTGAGTAGCGGCGAGCGAAACGGAAAGAGCCCAAACCAAAGAGCTTGCTCTTTGGGGTTGTAGGACTGGGACCTATGATTTAGGCGGGTTAGTCGAATGGCATGGGAAGGCCAATCAGAGAAGGTGAGAATCCTGTAGACGAAAACCCAACTAACATTACCAGTATCCTGAGTACGACGGACCACGTGAAATTCCGTCGGAATCCGCCGGGACCATCCGGCAAGGCTAAATACTACCTAGTGACCGATAGTGAACCAGTACCGTGAGGGAAAGGTGAAAAGCACCCCGGGAGGGGAGTGAAAGAGTACCTGAAACCGTATGCCTACAAGCAGTCAGAGCCCGTTAATGGGTGATGGCGTACTTTTTGTAGAACGGACCGGCGAGTTACGATAGCATGCAAGGTTAAGACGAAGAGTCGGAGCCACAGCGAAAGCAAGTCTGAAGTGGGCGTTGAGTATGTTGTCGTAGACCCGAAACCAGGTGATCTACCCATGTCCAGGCTGAAGGTGCGGTAAAACGCACTGGAGGGCCGAACCCACGTCTGTTGAAAAAGGCGGGGATGAGGTGTGGGTAGCGGTGAAATTCCAATCGAACCTGGAGATAGCTGGTTCTCTCCGAAATAGCTTTAGGGCTAGCCTCGGATGATGAATATTGGAGGTAGAGCACTGTTTGTTCTAGGGGTCCAACAAGGATTACCGAAAACTGATAAACTCCGAATGCCAAATATTTTAATCCGGGAGTCACACTGCGAGTGATAAGATCCGTAGTGGAAAGGGAAACAGCCCAGACCACCAGCTAAGGTCCCAAAGTTTCAGTTAAGTGGAAAAGGATGTGGGGTTGCACAGACAACTAGGATGTTGGCTTAGAAGCAGCCATCATTCAAAGAGTGCGTAATAGCTCACTAGTCGAGTGACCCTGCGCCGAAAATGTACCGGGGCTAAACTGAACACCGAAGCTGTGGATGTCTAAGGACATGGTAGGAGAGCGTTCTAAGGACGGCGAAGCATGATCGTGAGGACATGTGGAGTGCTTAGAAGTGAGAATGCCGGTATGAGTAGCGAAAGACGGGTGAGAATCCCGTCCACCGAATAACTAAGGTTTCCTGGGGAAGGCTCGTCCTCCCAGGGTTAGTCGGGACCTAAGCCGAGACCGAAAGGTGTAGGCGATGGCCAACAGGTTGAGATTCCTGTACTTGTCTGATTTGTTTGAGCAATGGAAGGACACAGGAGGCTAAGCAGAGCGCGGAGATGGAAAGACGCGTCCAAGCAACAAGTCTGATGTTGAGTAAAAGGCTTAACATCCTAAGGATGAGTTGTGACGGGGAGGGAAGTTTAGTACCGAAGCTGCTGATGTCACACTGTCAAGAAAAGTTTCTAGTGAGAATCAGACAACCCGTACCGCAAACCGACACAGGTAGTTGAGGAGAGAATCCTAAGGTGAGCGAGCGAACTCTCGTTAAGGAACTCGGCAAAATGACCCCGTAACTTCGGGAGAAGGGGTGCTGGCCGCAAGGCCAGCCGCAGTGAATAGGCCCAAGCGACTGTTTATCAAAAACATAGGTCTCTGCCAAATCGAAAGATGACGTATAGAGGCTGACGCCTGCCCGGTGCTGGAAGGTTAAGAGGAAGGGTTAGCGTATGCGAAGCTCTGAATTGAAGCCCCAGTAAACGGCGGCCGTAACTATAACGGTCCTAAGGTAGCGAAATTCCTTGTCAGGTAAGTTCTGACCCGCACGAAAGGCGTAACGATTTGGGCACTGTCTCAACGAGAGACTCGGTGAAATTGTAGTACCAGTGAAGATGCTGGTTACCCGCGACAGGACGGAAAGACCCCATGGAGCTTCACTGCAGGTTGATATTGAGTGTTTGTGTGACATGTACAGGATAGGTAGGAGCCATTGAAACCGGGACGCTAGTCTCGGTGGAGGCACAAGTGGGATACTACCCTTGTGACATGACCACTCTAACCCGCGACCATAGATCTGGTCGGGAGACAGTGTCAGTCGGGCAGTTTGACTGGGGCGGTCGCCTCCTAAAGTGTAACGGAGGCGCCCAAAGGTTCCCTCAGAATGGTTGGAAATCATTCG
Organism: Aerococcus sanguinicola; assembly: GCF_001543145.1. NCBI lineage: Bacteria > Bacillati > Bacillota > Bacilli > Lactobacillales > Aerococcaceae > Aerococcus > Aerococcus sanguinicola. The sequence goes on from NZ_CP014160.1 coordinate 1,495,195, forward strand.
CAGAGTGTAAAGGCAGAAGGGAGCTTGACTGCGAGACCTACAAGTCGAGCAGGGACGAAAGTCGGGCTTAGTGATCCGGTGGTTCCGCATGGAAGGGCCATCGCTCAACGGATAAAAGCTACCCTGGGGATAACAGGCTTATCTCCCCCAAGAGTTCACATCGACGGGGAGGTTTGGCACCTCGATGTCGGCTCATCGCATCCTGGGGCTGAAGTCGGTCCCAAGGGTTGGGCTGTTCGCCCATTAAAGCGGTACGCGAGCTGGGTTCAGAACGTCGTGAGACAGTTCGGTCCCTATCCGTCGCGGGCGTTGGAAATTTGAGAGGAGCTGTCCTTAGTACGAGAGGACCGGGATGGACGCACCGCTGGTGTACCAGTTGTTCCACCAGGAGCAGAGCTGGGTAGCTATGTGCGGCAGGGATAAGCGCTGAAAGCATCTAAGCGTGAAGCCCCCTCGAGATGAGATTTCCCATACTTTTAAAGTAGTAAGACCCCTGAGAGATGATCAGGTAGATAGGCTGGAAGTGGAAGTATAGCGATATATGGAGCGGACCAGTACTAATCGGTCGAGGACTTATCCAAAGGATAAGATTGTATGAGTGGTTGGGTCATTACGAGCAGATTCAGTTTTGAGAGAACAAGCTTTTCTCAACTAAATAGAAATTGTGCGGTGGTAATGGCAAGAAGGTCACACCTGTTCCCATGCCGAACACAGCAGTTAAGCTTCTTAGCGCCGAATGTAGTTGGGGGTTGCCCCCTGTGAGACTAGGACGCTGCCGCGCAGTTCATTATTCCGCAATAGCTCAGTTGGTAGTAGCGCTTGACTGTTAATCAAGATGTCGTAGGTTCGAGTCCTACTTGCGGAGTTGGTGAGTGAGGATAATCCTGCAATCCAGCCTGGAGAGTTGTCCGAGAGGCCGAAGGAGCATGATTGGAAATCATGTAAACGGGAAACTGTTTCAAGGGTTCGAATCCCTTACTCTCCGTAACATTTAAATATTAAGTGTATTGGCCCGTTGGTCAAGCGGTTAAGACACCGCCCTTTCACGGCGGTAACACGGGTTCGAATCCCGTACGGGTCATTAAAAGTTGTCAATACACCGGAGAATTAGCTCAGCTGGGAGAGCGTCTGCCTTACAAGCAGGATGTCGGGGGTTCGAACCCCTCATTCTCCATAAGTAGTTTATTAAGCTACTAGGGTCCCGTGGTGTAGGGGTTATCACGCCTGCCTGTCACGCAGGAGATCGCGGGTTCAATTCCCGTCGGGACCGTACAACTTTTAAAAAAAGGTCCAATAGCTCAGTTGGTAGAGCACTTGATTGAAGCTCAAGGTGTCGGCAGTTCGACTCTGTCTTGGACCACTCTGGTGGGATAGCGAAGTGGCTAAACGCGGCGGACTGTAAATCCGCTCCTTCGGGTTCATAGGTTCGAATCCTATTCCCACCATTACAATCTTTTTAAAGGTTGTCAGGGATTTAATTGAATAGGGACATAGTTTAACGGTAGAACTACGGTCTCCAAAACCGTCAATGTGGGTTCGATTCCTACTGTCCCTGTTTTATCCATTTTAATATGGCGGATGTGGCGAAGTGGTTAACGCATCGGATTGTGGCTCCGACACTCGGGGGTTCGATTCCCCTCATTCGCCCTTATTATTGGGGTATCGCCAAGTGGTAAGGCAACAGACTTTGACTCTGTTATGCGTTGGTTCGAATCCAGCTACCCCAGTTTTATATTTTAAAGTATGGCGGTATAGCCAAGTGGTAAGGCATGGGTCTGCAAAACCTTGATCGCCGGTTCAAATCCGACTACCGCCTTTCTTTGCCTTCATACGATATGCCGACGTGGCGGAATTGGCAGACGCGTTGGACTCAAAATCCAATGTCCTTTACCGGACGTGTGGGTTCGACCCCCACCGTCGGCATTCTAAGCTCAAATAAGAGCGTCAAAGAATTTTAGAACATCCTAGAAATATTGTTAAATCAATGTTTCTAGGATGTTCTTTGTTTTAGAAAAATCAAAAAGAATCAAAGAATATCCTTTTATTTTACTAGTCAAAATGGTTTTCTTTGCCTTCTAAAAGATGATAAAATATAGCTGAATTTAAAAAAAGGAGCTATTAGACGTGAAAACACCCAAAAAAACACCGAGTGTGAGCTCGGCTTTAAGAAAAGATACCCTCAAAGTTCCTGATGTGATTCGTGACGCTTCTGGTATCCGGATCTATGGGCGTCGCTTAAAATCCTTTCTCTTTTCAACGGATGTTGCGACAATTTGCTATAGCAATGCAGATGCGATTCTGGCTGTTTATCCGCAAACGCCGCATCCATCTATTGTCTCAGCCATCTCAACTGTCAGCACAGCCCCAGTCTTTGCAGGCGTTGGTGGCGGCTTAACTAGCGGTAAGCGCAGCGCGGATATTGCTTTATTTGCAGAAGCAGAGGGAGTTATGGGCGTCGTTGTTAATGCCCCAATGCCGGTTGAAACTATCGAGATGATTGAGGGAACCATTGATTCTCCCATTATCGCGACGATTGTATCTGCCTATAATGATATCGATGCCCGGCTCAAAGCAGGTGTGGATATTCTCAATGTTGCGAGCGGTAAGGATACCCCTAATTTGGTAGCCTGGATCCGTGAACGCTATCCAGATGTTCCTATCATTGCGACAGGGGGCAAGACTGATGACAGCATTCGCGAAGTCATTGCGGCGGGGGCCAATGCCATTTCTTGGACACCGCCTACGACGGGTGAGCTCTTCAAAAAGAAAATGGATGTCTACCGCAAGGAAAGACGGGAAGAATTCATTGAAAGTCATGATGGGATGACTCTTAACGAGTATGAGCAACACTTAGAAGACCAAGATTAGGATTTTTTGCGAAAGGCGAACCAGTAAATGGAGAGGCCAACACTGAGGAAAATAATAAGAAACATCAGGTAAACTAGTAGACGAACAACCAGGCTGGGTTGGAGGCTGAGGATATATAGACCTGAAAAAACCGCAGTAACCATTAATATAATACTGGACAGAATGAGTAAAAATTCTTGAAATTTAGACTGTGGAGGCATGGAAACTTCCTTTCAATTACTTTTCTTTCATGATGACCTTTATTGCTAGGAAAGGCAAGTTAAAAGTTTAAAAAATTATTCAGAAGGTCTAATATGTTTTACAAAGCCCACTAAATCGTGTATTCTATAAGGTGTAGAAATAACTGAAAGTTTATTCATGAGGACATCCTTAAAAGGAGGTCCTTTATTTATCGAAGAAAATGGAGGGAAATATATGTCTAGGCAGAATGAGTCTTCGAAGGGACTAGTGTGGGGACTAGCTATCGCCCTTGTGGTTGTATTGGGACTATATGGTGGGGGAGCTTACTATTATACTCAGCATTTTCTTCCCCGTACTCAGGTCTCCGCTACGACGGTTTCAAATATGAGCTTAGAAGAAGCGGACCAAAAAGTTTCAGAAAAAATTGCGGGTCAAACTATTGATGTGAAAGAAGGGGACAAGGAAGTTGCCCAACTGCCAATCGATAGTTTGGGACTGCCGATTGAAAGCCAAACCGCATTGAAAAAAATGCTCGATGAACAAAATCAATGGGCTTGGCCGCTCGCCTTCTTTACAGACCGTCAACTTCAAGGTAAGTATGTCGATGGAGACTTGGATGGGGCAACTATTGATAAGATTATGAACCAATTAGGGATTGATAATTCCCAGCGTAAAGAATCCGAAAACGCTCGCTTGGAGAATTCTTCAGACCAAGGTTTCACAGTTGTTGACTCGGTCCAAGGGAATCAAATTTCAGCAGATGCCTTGCAAGATTTGTTCAATAAGAATATCGATAACGGCAACTACCAGGTTAACTTAGCGGATGCTTACATCCAACCAACCCTTAAGGAAGACGATCCGAGCTTGCAATCTAAGATCAAAAAACTCGATGATATTAAGGGGTCAAAATTGGTCCTTAAAGGTGATGGTAAGGAACACCAGATTCCTGAAGAAGAAATTGCTAGCTGGTTGTATATTGATGACCAAGGGGAGCCCGCTGTTGATATGGACCAGGTTAACGTCTATCTCCAAGGCTTAAACCAAGAAATTTCTGGTCTTTTAACTTCTCATGACTTCCAGTCCACCATGGCCGGTGTCGTGACAGTTCAGCCAGGGACTTACGGCTGGTATATCGACCGCTCCAAAGCAGCTGATGAAGTTGCCCAAGCAGCCTTAAAAGGTAAAGATACCGTCATCGAACCATCCATTGCTGGCTCCGGTTACGGGCAAGATAACTTCTTTGGTCAGGACTATGTGGAAGTCGATATGATTAACCAAAAGATGTTCATCTATCTCAATGGCGAATTGCAATTGAGCACGGATATCGTATCTGGTCACGATATGACCCCAACTAATCCAGGGGCTTTCGCAGTGAACAACATGCAGTCACCATCAGTCCTCCGCGGCTACGATCCAAAGACAGGTAACAAGTATGCCTCTCCTGTATCCTATTGGGTGCCCTTTGACTATGTCGGACAAGGCATCCACGACGCCAACTGGCAACCCGTCTTTGGCGGCGGTTGGTACCACCAAAACGGCTCAAACGGCTGCATCAACGTCCAACCCTCCGTCATGCCAACCGTCTACTCCCTCGTCCACGTCGGCATGCCAGTCGTCGTATTTAATTAAGGGTGTGAAGGCTAGCGGGAGAAATAGACCTCTGGAGCAAAGAGACAGAGAAGACTGCAAGTCTTCGACGTCTCTTTGTGAAGAGGAGCTATTTCTGCTAGCCTGAACCCGACTAAAAAGGGTGTGAGC